>CAKQKN010000159.1 GCA_934249215.1 uncultured Clostridia bacterium | reverse complement strand
AAGCCGACGAATTCGGAGTTTATCGCGCTGATAGCGGACAGGCTTCTTCTCGACGGGTTCGGAAAAGATAATTGGTGATAGATACTTGAAATGAAAGAAAGGCTCGCGGAGTGTAACCGCGAGCCTTTCGTCTTGCCTTTTGATAGGGGCGTATCTGTAAAAGACGGGCTATAGGTCGATTATTAGGGGGGTTGTGAGTATGATTGTGATGGGAATGTGGGACAGTGTTTTGTAGTTTGTGAAGTTAGATTATGATGGGAGTGCGGGGCTTGCGCCCCTGGATCCCTCGGAAGTATGGCAAGGAAGCAGGGCTCGGGATGACGAGTTAGTTGATATTTGGCTGTCCGCATCCGTCAAATTTTCGCGAAAGCCGCTTGATTTGCCACACTCCGCTTACGCGAGGCGCGCCCCTTTTGTCGCATACGCGACATTTCCTCCGTTTGGCGGGGGAATCGCCCCGAATCGGGAAAGGCTGAAAGTGCGGGGCCGACACGCTCGGGGAAGGTGTCTATATGACGAAAATACGGATAATCAACTTATAGATATACTTTTAGTTTTTGAGTTAAAAAAGACTGTCGCTTTGAGGCGGCAGTCTTTTTCATAGGTAAGGACCGAGATTAGTTGTTTTTGCGTTTTGTGCGGGCGCGCTGAATGGCTTTGACTGCTTCGACGACCGGGATTACCAAAATCGCAAGACCGAGCGCCGTGGCGTATTCCGCAAGGTCGATCGTTGCGAATTCGAACAGAGAAGCGAGGAAAGGTACTTCGATTACGAGCGTCGTAAGGATAAGCGACAATATCATCGCGCCGAAAAGGAAGAGGTTGTGGCTTCCGAGAGTGAATATCGAGGCGCGTTGCGAGCGCATATTGTACGAGTGGAAAATTTCCGCCATTGACATCGTTAAAAACGCCATCGTCATGCCCTGCATTTCCGCCGTTCCGCAGTTCGGATCGAAAAGCACGGTGCTTCCGAGAAAGTACGCTACGAGTGTGAGAACCGATACGAGAAAGCCCTGATAGAGGGTGTCGAACCCGACGCCGCCCGAGAATATGCCGTCCGTGCTCGAGCGCGGTTTTTTGGTCATAACGTCTTTTTCGGCGGGCTCCATTCCGAGCGCGAGCGCCGGCAGACAGTCGGTTATAAGGTTTATCCACAAAAGATGCGGTGCTTTGAGTACGGTGAAACCGATCATTTCGGCGGTGAAGATCGTAAGAACTTCGCTCATGTTGGACGAAAGCAGGAATTGAACGGCTTTTCGGATATTGTCGTATATTCTTCTGCCTTCGCCGACGGCGAATACGATTGTCGCGAAGTTGTCGTCGGCAAGCACCATATCCGCGACGTTCTTGGTTACGTCCGTGCCCGTGATGCCCATTCCGACGCCTATGTCGGCGGACTTTATGGAGGGAGCGTCGTTTCCGCCGTCGCCCGTCATCGCCGTGATCATTCCGCGTTTTTTCCACGCCTTGACGATGCGCACTTTATGTTCGGGGCGAACGCGAGCGTAGACGGAATATTTATCGATCTTTTTGTCGAGTTCTTCTTCGCTCAGTTCGTCAAGCTCTGCGCCCGTGATCGCTTCCGACGCGTTCTTTATAAGCCCGAGTTCGAGGGCTATCGCGACAGCCGTGTCTTTGTGGTCGCCCGTTATCATGATCGGTCTTATGCCAGCGGTCTTGCATTCTTTCACCGCGTCCTTGACTTCGGGGCGGACGGGGTCGATCATTCCGCAAAGCCCGATGAATGCGAGGTCTTTTTCATTTTCTTCCGTCGTCGGGTGCTCGGGCGCTTCGTCGTATTCGCGGTATGCGCAGGCGAGAACGCGGAGCGCCTTGTCGGCGAGCGCTTTGTTTTCGGCAAGTATGTTCTTTCTGTCCGCTTCGGTGAGTTCGCGAATGCCGTCTTTCGTGACTATTTTCGTGCAGAGCCTGAGAAGTTCGTCGGGTGCGCCCTTGACGTACTGGACGACTTTTTCGCCTTCGCGGTGGAAGGTGGACATCATTTTTCTGCCCGAGTCGAAGGGGAGTTCGTTTATTCGGGGCGCGGTTTTCAAAAGCGCGTTTTTGTCGGTGCCGCCCGCGGTCGCGTAGTTTACGAGCGCGCATTCGGTGGGTTCGCCGACGGCTTCGCCTTTCTCGTCGGGCATGGCGTCGTTGCAAAGAGTCATTGCTTTTCTGCAAAGTTCGGCGTTTTCCGTTCTGTCCTCGACGACCGTCATTTTGTTGCGGGTGAGCGTGCCCGTTTTATCCGAGCAGATGATCTGCGTACAGCCGAGCGTTTCCACCGCGGTGAGTTTTCTTATGACTGCCGAGCGGTCGGACATTTTGGTTACGCCGATCGACAAAACTATCGTTACGACGGTCGAAAGACCTTCGGGAATAGCCGCGACGGCAAGGCTGACGGCGACCATAAACGTGTCGAGAACGGTGTGCTCCAAAAAGTCCTTGAGGACTATGTTGCCGATTCCTTTCACCGCGATTTCGCGGATTATGCCGACGGCGAAAATTACGACGCATATTCCGATTACGAGTTTCGTAAGGATTTTCGAAAGCTGGGAAAGTTTGATCTGGAGAGGCGTTTTTTCTTCCTTGACGTCCTGAAGCGCGGAAGCGATTTTGCCCATTTCGGTGTTGAGCCCGACTGCGGTGATGACCGCTTTGCCTCTGCCGTACACGACGGTGCTGCCCGAATATACGGTGTTTGCGCGGTCGCCGAGCGCGACGTCGCCGTTTTTGTCCGGGGTGAGCGATTCGACGCGTTTTTCGGTAGGAACCGACTCGCCGGTAAGGGCGGATTCTTCGCATTTAAGCGAACTGCATTCGATTATCCGCGCGTCTGCGGGAACCGAGTCGCCCGCTTCGAGGACGATCACGTCGCCCACGGTGAGAAGGTCGCTTCTTATCGTGGTCTGCTTGCCGTCCCTTATGACTTTGGAGGTCGCCGCCGTCATTTCTTTGAGGGCTGAAAGGGCTTTGTCCGCTTTGGACTCCTGAACGACGCCGAGCACTGAATTGAGAACGACGACGAACAAAATGATGAATACGTCCGTCGGAACGGACTTTTCGACGATCGAGATGACGCCCGATACCGCCGCTGCGACGAGCAGAATTATCGTCATCGGATCTGCCATCTGGGCGAAAAACTTGAGAATGAGCGGCGTCTTTTTGGCTTCGGGGAGCTTGTTCGCGCCGTTTGCGGCGAGATTTTTTTCGGCTTGCTCCGTCGTAAGCCCGTTCGGGGAAGAATTCAGATTTTTAAGCGTTTCTTCCGCGGTTGAAAGGTAAAATTTCATAATTTCTCCTTTTTTGGTGCAAAAAAAAGACTTTTGCAACCAAAAAGATTGCAAAAGTCTTGCCGTACTTCAGCTTGTGCCGAAAGCATTCGTTACCGGACCGTAGTCGTGATGACGATAACGAGGACGCGACTTAAAGTCCGCGTCGGCTACTCCCTTTTACTTGCCCTTATTATAGGCGACGAAAAAACTTTTGTCAACGGATTGACGGCGATAGACGGGATTTTGCTTTTTTCGGCGGGTTCGGCAGTTTCGGCGGGATTGGCGGTAAAACGGCGGGCGAACCGCGGTTGCGGCGGCATTATTGCGGCTCGGATTGTTTTCGGGGATAATCGGGCGATAAAATTCATTGACAAAACGGGCGCGCGAGATTATAATCATTTACATAAAGAAAAGCGTTTCGGCGGGCGGTTCCGCCGGGAGAGGTGTGATATGAAAGAATACGAAAGAACGAACGTATACGAGGCAGCGGACGAAAAACTTATGGGCGAGATTTTTGATTTTGCCGAAGGATATAAAAAATTCCTCGACGAAAGCAAGACCGAAAGAGAGGCTTGCTCGGTTCTCGTCGCGAAGGCGATCGAAAACGGATATGAGCCGCTGCGTTTCGGAATGAAATACGCCGCGGGCGACAAACTTTATTATAATAACCGCGGAAAAAATCTCTTCCTTATCAAAATCGGGACGAACGACCTTTCCGAACACGGAATCAGAATCGTCGCTTCCCATATCGACAATCCGAGGCTCGACCTTAAACAAGTGCCGTTTTATGAAAAGGCGGACATCGCGTTCGCGAAAACGCACTATTACGGCGGTATCAGAAAATATCAGTGGACGGCGATTCCTCTCGCTCTTCACGGCGTTATCGCGCTCAAAGACGGAAACGTGAAAACGGTCAGAATAGGCGAGGACGAAAGCGATCCCGTGTTTTACGTGAGCGATCTTTTGCCGCACCTTGCCGCAAAGCAAAACGCGAAAACCCTTTCCGAGGCTATCGCGGGGGAAGACCTCAATATCTGGATGGGGAACATTCCTTACGGTGAAAAGGACGACGACAAGACGGTCAAGAAAAATCTTCTTAAGATTCTCGAGGAGAAATACGGAGTTGAAGAAGAGGACTTTTTGAGCGCGGAACTTTCCGTCGTTCCCGCTTTCAAGGCGAAAGATATCGGGTTTGACCGCGCGCTCGTCGGCGCTTACGGCCACGACGACAGAGTTTGCTCTTATGCGGCGCAGGCGGCGGCGTTCGACGAAGAATGCTGTGAAAACACCTCGATTACCGCGCTCGTCGACAAGGAAGAAATCGGCAGCGAGGGAAATACCGGCATGCAGTGCATTCTGTTCTCCGACATAATCGACGATATTTGCCGTTCGTTCGGCGTTTCGCCCGCGGCGGTCAGATCGAAATCTATGTGTCTGTCTGCCGACGTCAACGCTTGCTACGATCCCAATTTCCCCGAAGTTTCCGAGAAAAACAACTCGACGCTTTTGTCCTGCGGCGCGGGCATAACCAAATTTACCGGCGCGCGCGGCAAGAGCGGTTCGAACGACGCTTCGGCGGAATTCCTCGCGTTCGTCAGGAAACTGTTCGACGACAACGGCGTTATCTGGCAGACGGGCGAACTCGGCAAAGTCGATTGCGGCGGCGGCGGAACGATCGCGAAATACGTTGCGAAACTCAATATCGACACCGTCGATATCGGCGTTCCCGTCGTTTCGATGCACTCGCCGTTCGAGGTCGTGTCGAAAGCTGATCTTTATGAAAACTATCTCGCCTTCCGCGCATTCATCAAGTAAACAGACTTTTCGGAAATGGTTCGGCGGATCGAATCGCGGACGGGTTTTCGGTGTCTATCAAATTAACGGTATGTGGCGATAATCGTGCTATAGCCCGACATTTTGCCTTTTACGGTGAAAGAATTTATGAAATCTCTTAAAGAATTATACAGAATAGGGTTCGGTCCGTCGTCGTCGCATACCATGGCGATTTATTCCGCTTGCAAGGAGATCGAGGACGAAAACGGCGGCTCGGAATATCATGTCGAGCTTTACGGCTCGCTCGCCTGCACGGGCAAGGGACACGGTACGGACGTCGTTATTAAGCGCGCGTTCGGTGACAAAACCAAGGTGAAATTTTGCCGCGGGGTGGGTGGACTTCCGCACCCTAACACGATGCGCGTGCGCGCCGTGAAAGCGGACGGCGAAACGAAAGAATATGAAGTCATAAGTCTGGGCGGCGGCGCGTATTCTATCAACGGCAGGAAAGACGGCGGCGCGGAAATTTATCCGCACAAAACGTTCACCTCGATCAGAGAATATTGCGAAAGCAAGGGGATACGGCTGTGCGATTACGTTTATGAATTCGAGCCGGATATAAAGAGTTATCTCGAACTCGTGCGCGAGAAGATGGCAAAAAGCGTCGAGGAAGGCTTGAGCGCGAGCGGCTTGCTTCCCGGAGGGCTTAATATCGAGAGAAAGGCCGGGTATCTTTATCGCCAGATCAGCGTTTTTGAGTCCGCCGAAACGATCGAAAACATGCTCGTCTGCTCGTATGCTTTTGCCGTTGCCGAACAGAACGCTTCGGGCGGGGAAATCGTGACCGCGCCGACTTGCGGAGCGAGCGGAGTGCTTCCCGCATGCCTTACGTATATGCAGAAAAAACACGGTTTTGATAACGAGGCGATCGTGGATGCGCTTGCGACGGCGGGACTTATCGGCAACCTTATAAAGACGAACGCGTCCATTTCGGGCGCCGAGTGCGGGTGTCAGGCGGAAATCGGTAGTGCGTGTTCGATGGCGAGCGCGGCGCTTACCGAACTTTTCAAAATGACCGCCGATCAGACGGAATATGCGGCGGAAGTCGCGATGGAGCATTACCTCGGACTTACCTGCGATCCAATTGCGGGGCTCGTTCAGATTCCGTGTATAGAGAGAAACGCCGTTGCCGCGATGAGAGCGATAAACGCGCTCAGTCTTGCGAAATTTCTTACCGAAACGCGCAAGATTTCTTTCGACAGCATCGTTCACACTATGTACGTTACGGGAAAAGATCTCGGAAAATCGTATAAAGAAACGTCGAAGGGCGGGCTTGCGAAAATCTATAAGAATCTTGAGAAAAAGACGAAATCCGACAAGAAATAATCTGTTGCCGTGGGGGGAAGTGAACCTTTGACGATTATTTTGCTTTTGTCGGAGCGCAACTCTTCGATAATCGACATATAGCCCGTTTTTTTGACGGGCTTTAATTGTACGGCGGTTAATAGTTAATAAGGGGGCGGGGTATGTTCAGTTTGCTCGCACGCATATTTATCAAGGACAGGAAAAATTATGCCGATCCGAAAGTTCGGGAAGCTTACGGGATTTTGTCGGGCGTGCTCGGCTTTATTCTCAATCTGCTTTTGTTTGCGGGAAAACTCGTTTTCGGAACGCTTTGCGGGTCAATCTCGATGACTGCGGACGCGTTCAACAACTTGTCGGACGCGGCGTCGTCCGTCGTGACGTTCATCGGGTTCAGGCTGGCTTCCAAACCCACAGACCGCGAACACCCTTTCGGACACGGACGAATGGAGTACGTCGCGGGGCTTGCTGTGTCGATTCTTATTCTTACGGTCGGACTCGAACTCGTGAAAAGTTCGCTCGAGGGGATATTTTCGCCCGAACCGACGGAATTTTCTTACGTCGCGGTCATCGTGCTATGTGCATCTGTGCTCGTTAAATTTTATATGTTCGTCTATAACAGGACTACCGCGAAAAAGATAGATTCCGCGGCGATGAAAGCGGTCGCTTCCGACAGTATCACCGATTGCGTCGCGACGCTTACCGTTCTCGTTTCGCTTTTTGCATATAAACTATTCGACTGGCAGATCGACGCGGTGTGCGGACTGTTCGTTGCGCTGTTCATTCTTTACAACGGGTTCCGCTCGGCGAAAGAAACGGTCGGGCTTCTTCTCGGGACGGCGCCCGACAAAGCACTTGTGGAGGATATTTGCAATACGGTCACTTCGCATTCGGAAATTATCGGCGTTCACGATCTTATGGTACATAACTACGGTCCCGGGCGGCAGTTTATTTCTTTGCACGCCGAGGTCGATTCGCGCGCGGATATTCTCGCGGCGCACGACAAGATCGACAATATCGAGCGCGAACTCGAACAGAAATATAAGTGCATTGCCGTCATTCATATGGACCCCGTGCTTGTGGGCGACAAAAAAACGGACGAACTTCGAGAAGTCGTTGTCGGGATAGTCAAGGAAATCGATTCTGATTTTTCCGTGCATGATTTTCGCATAGTCGACGGAAAAACGCACACGAATCTCATTTTCGATGTGCTTGTTCCGCAAGATAAGAAAGTCGATTTCGTCGAACTGAAAGAAACCATAAAAAAACGGGTGAAAGAGGTTTCGTCCGATTATCACGTCGTTTGTCAGGTGGAAAAATCTTTCGTCGAATAAGACCTTTAAAAAATAGAAATATCGCGCTATAAGTCCGTTAACGGCTGTTTTACGGATTTACGGCGCGTTTTTCGTTGCTTGCGGTAGTGCGATAGATCGGCTTTACAATCGGCGGAGTTTCGTTATCGGAGCGAGATTTAATTATCGGCGAGCGCGGTTTTTATGTTACATAATCCGGCACAGCAGACAGGATGCGATTGCGCCGATGAGAGAAGCGACGAGCGAAACGATTACGGCAAGTCCGACGCTTTTTTTCTTGCAAGCGGAAAAGTAGACTGCGGAAACGTAAAAAGTGGTTTCGGACGAACCGAAGATGCAGGCGGCGCAGCGGGATACGTACGAGTCTGCGCCGTACCTTTTGAAAATCTCGGATAGCATTGCGAGGCTTCCGCTCCCCGTGAACGGCTTCAGCATTATAAGTCCCGTGAGTTCGGGCGGAACGCCGAGAAAATTAAAAACGGGAAAAAGTTTTTGCGTGACGTAATCGCTCACTCCGCTTGCCGAGGCGACTTCAGTCATGACAAGGATGGTTGCGACGTAAGGAAATATCCCGACAAGAAGGTCGAGCGTTTGTTTTATTCCCGAAGCGAACGATTCGTACAGATCGACTTTTTTCACTGCGCCGTAAATCAGCGTCAGCAGAATGATGGCGGGAAAAAGTAAAGAGGTTGCGTCGTTCAATTTGCGGCTCCTTTCCGTGCGGACGGTTTTGCGCGATTCGTTTTAAAGGCGGGCGGAAGATAAGATTTTTCGTTCGGGTGCGGCGAAACGACTTTTTTCGTACGGCGGATTCGGTCGGCGATTTTGAAAGAAACGACGCCGAAAACGGTCGAGATCGAAGTCGCGATGAGCCCCGGGAGAATTATCGAGCGGTAGTTTTGCGAGCCGTAAGCGATCATGAGCGATATGACGGACATCGGAAGAATCTGAATAGATGTGGAAGCGAGAACGAGAAGAAGTTCCGCGGCGGCGGGCGTGTTCGTCTTTTCGAGTTCTTCGCACGCTTTTATGCCGAGCGGGGTGGCGACTCCGCCGAGTCCGAGCATGTTTGCCGCAAGATTGAGAGATATGTATTCGGTTGCTTTGTCGCTCGTTTTGCCGAACAAAAAGCGGACGGGGCGTCGGAGTGTTTTTGCCATTGCCGCGGAAAATCCCGAAGATTCGAGAATTCTGTAAAGTCCCGTCCAGACCGAATATACGGGGACGAGCGTAAACACGAGGGTGAGCGCTTTGTTTGCGCCCGACAGCATTGCGGGGAGCGCGGAGTCGGGTGAAACCACTGATAATATAATCAGCGACGCGGCGCATATAATAAAAAAAACGGCGTTCATATAGAAAGATTATGTCCGGATCGGCGATTTATGCGCGATTTTGGTTCGATTTATGTTTTAATTTATGTTTAAATTCGCGATTTTATATTTTACAAACATGATTATTTGGTATATAATAGTGCGGTAGAAAACCGCTTTTTGCGGACCTTTAAGGAGGTTTTGATATGAAACCGAACGATACTTTTTATATTACTACGCCCATTTATTACCCGAGCGGACACTGGACGATCGGAACTTGTTATACGACGGTAATCTGCGACGGGTTCGCAAGATATAACCGAATGAAGGGGAAAAAGGTATTCTTCCTTACGGGAACGGACGAGCACGGACAGAAAATCGAGAAAAAAGCCGCCGAAAAGGGCGTGACGCCGATGGAATTCATCACGCCGCTCGTCGACGAACTGAAAAATATCTGGAAAGCGCTCGACATAAGTTACGATCGCTTTATCCGCACGACGGACGCCGATCACGTGGCTGTGGTGCAGAAGATATTCAAACAACTTTACGATCAGGGCGATATTTATAAGTCCGAATACGAGGGGTGGTACTGCACGCCTTGCGAGTCGTTCTGGACCGATTCGCAGCTTAAAGACGGAAAATGCCCCGATTGCGGAAGAGAAGTTCATAAAGACAAAGAAGAAAGTTATTTCTTCCGTCTTTCGAAATATACCGACAAAATTCTTAAACTTTACGATGACAATCCCGAGTTTTTGCAGCCCGTTTCGCGCGTTAACGAGATGGTCAACAATTTCTTAAAGCCCGGGCTTTCCGATCTTTGCGTTTCGAGAACGAGCGTTAAGTGGGGTATTCCCGTTTCGTTCGACGAAAAACACACCGTTTACGTGTGGATAGACGCGCTGACCAACTATCTCAGCGCGCTCGGTTACGGAACGGAACACGACGAGAATTTCCGTACGTTCTGGCCCGCCGACGTGCATATGACGGGCAAGGAAATCATCAGATTCCACGCCATTATCTGGCCGGCGATCCTTATGGCGCTCGGGCTTCCGCTCCCCAAACGCGTTTACGGGCACGGCTGGCTGCTCATCGGCGGCGATAAACTTTCGAAGAGCAAAGCCGACGCGATCGGAAACGAACTCACAGATCCGCTTGAGATTATTTCGCGCTACGGGTCGGATGCGCTTCGGTATTTCCTGCTTCGCGACGTGCCGTTCGGGAACGACGGCGTTTATACGAACGAAGCGTTTCTGACGCGGATAAATTCGGATCTCAGCAACGACCTCGGAAATCTCGTGTCGCGCACTTCGGCGATGATAAATCAATATTTCGACGGAGTGCTTTACGCGCCCGAGCAGACCGAGAAATTCGACTTCGAACTGATCGAAGTTTGCGAGAAAGCGCCCGCTATCGTCGATAAGGCGATGGACGAACTCAACGTTTCGGAAGCGCTCGCCGCGATTTTCGCGATCTGCGGCAGAGCGAACAAGTACGTGGACGAAACGACGCCATGGATTCTCGCAAGAGAAGGCAAAAAGGAAAGATTGAAAACCGTTTTGTATAACCTTGCGGAAAGCGTCAGATTCGCGGCGCTTCTTCTGAAACCTTTCTTAACGGTTGCGCCAGACAAAATTCTCGCGCTTTTCGGTTGCGAGGGGTTAAACGATTTCGAGTCGCTCAAAAAATTCGGGTATCTCAAAGAGGGGACGCGCGTTTCGACATGCGCGCCCGTATTCCCGAGAATCGATATAAAGAAAGAACTTGCCGAGGTCGATAAGATGATGACCGAGCGCAAGAAAGCCAAAGCTGCTGCAGAAAAAGCCGAGGCGAAAGCTTCGGGAGCGTCCGGAAAAACTTCGGCGGCCTCGGGCGGCAAAGAGGGAGATGCGGGAACTTCGCTCATTTCGATAGACGATTTTGCGAAAGTAAGTCTGCGTGTGGCGTCGGTCGTTGCGTGCGAAAAGGTCGAAAAAAGCGACAAACTGCTCAAACTTACGCTGTCGCTTGGAAATGAAACGCGCACCGTCGCTTCGGGGATCGCAAAATATTATTCTCCCGAAGAAATGGTCGGGAAAAAAGTCGTTTTGGTGGCGAACCTCAAACCCGCAATGCTTCGCGGCGTCGAAAGTCAAGGAATGATTCTCTGCTCGGAAGCGGACGGAAAGGTAAAAATCGTCGAACCCGCCGCAGATATGCCCGACGGAAGCGTGATAAGATGATAGACTCTCATGCGCATCTGACGGACAAGGCGTTTGCCTGTGACGACGGAGTTTTGCTCCGCGCGAAAAATGCGGGGGTGAACACTGTCGTTACGCTCGGCTGGAATGTGGAATCGAGCGAGCAGGCGATGAGATTCGCGGAGGAAAACGAGGGCGTGTATTTTGCGTCCGGAGTGCATCCGTCCGACTGCGAAGAGTTCGATAACGGCGTTATAGACCGACTTTCGAAAACTTTTCAAAGCAAAAAATGTGTTGCGGTGGGGGAGATCGGGCTCGATTATCACTATCTTCCTTATGACGAACAAAAGCAAAAAGACGCTTTTAAAAAACAGATAGAGATTGCGGACGGATTAAACTTTCCGTTCATCGTGCATTCGCGCGAGGCGTCGAAAGACGTGACCGACATTATTCGCGAAAGCGCGGAAAAAGGCCTTATCAGGCGCGGCTTTCTGATGCATTGCTATTCGGAAAGCAAGGAAAGCGCACAAGAATATCTCAAACGCGGGGCGTATTTTGCGTTCGGCGGGGCGGTTACTTTCAAAAACGCGAAAAAGGATGATATCGTGCGGTCGATTCCTCCGGACAGGGTGCTTTGCGAAACGGACTGCCCGTATATGGCGCCGGTGCCGATGAGAGGGAAGGTGAACGAACCTGCTTACGTTGCGTTCGTTTACGAAAAACTCGCGGAGATTTACGGAATATCGGTCGAAAAACTCGCCGAAATTACCGAAGAAAATTTTCACAGATTGTTCGAGCGCGCGTGATTTTTGCGTGTAAGTCGGTTTTCTGCTTGTGTTGCGACGGGTAAGCTTTAACGCAAAGATTTTGCGATTAGTTGGGCTATAGGTCGGATAACGGGTGTTTTGCTGCGGGTTGCGACCTTGCGCGTTTTGTAAATTTGCGATTTCGTGCGGTCTGTTTTTTGAAATCGCGGCAAACCGCGGACGGTTTTGCGGAGGAATATGAGATTAAACGAACTGCTTAAAAAGCACGGTTTTTCATTCAGTAAAAAATACGGGCAGAATTTTATAAGCGACGAAAATCTTCTTTACGCGATTGCGGAAAAGGGGGGCGTCGATAGAAACGTACCCGTCATAGAAATCGGTTGCGGGGCGGGAACGCTCACGAAAGTGCTTTGCGAAAAAGCGAAATTCGTTTACGGGTACGAGATCGATCGCGCGCTTGCGCCCGTGCTCGGCGAGTCGCTTGCGGGGATAGAAAACTGCGAAATCACTTTCAGAGATATTATGAAAGAGGATCTTTCGACGGAAGAAGCGAGGATCGGCGAGGAATATATGCTCGTGGCGAACCTTCCGTATTATATCACGTCGCCCGTTATTATGAAGTTTATCGAGGATTCGTCGCTGTGTAAGCGAATCGTCGTTATGGTTCAGAAAGAAGTCGCTCTTCGGATTTGCGCGGAGCCGGGAACGCCCGATTACGGGGCTATCACGGCGGGAATCGGGAGAGTTGCGGACGCGGTGAAGATTATGGACGTCGGAAGGGCAAACTTCTTTCCGGTGCCGAACGTGGATTCGGCGGTCGTCAGAATCGATTTCGACAGAAACAAATTTTCGGGCGTCGATCCGATCGTTTATCGCGATCTCGTCCGTGTGGCGTTTTCGTCGAGAAGAAAGACGCTCGCAAACAATCTTAAGGAATGGCTAAAGGTCGGGCGCGAGGAAGTCGAGGGCATTCTTAACGCTTGCGGTATCGATCCGATGTCGCGCGGGGAAACTCTTTCCTGCGAGAATTACGCAAATCTTTCGAAGAAAATCAAGGAAGTTTTTCCGACGGCTTTTTGTCGGAACACGGGCGGTAAAAAGTCGCATAAATAATAATCAACGTGGCGATAACGGGCTTATAGCCTTATATTTCATATAAAACGGCGGTAAAAAAGATGGGAAAGAAGAAGGAAGAAATCGTAAAGATAGCGAAGTTCGTCGCGTTCTCTGCGTCGGCGGGAGTTATCCAGATCGTTTCGTTCGAGCTGTTGCAACTTCTGTCCGAAAAGGTTTTCGGGCTTAGCGCGGACAAAAACTATTGGGTGTGTTATCTCGTTTCGCTGTTGCTTTCGGTGGTGTGGAATTTTACGTTCAATAGAAAATTTACGTTCAAGTCGGCGGCTAACGTGCCGATCGCGATGCTTAAAGTTTTCGGATTTTACGCCGTGTTCACTCCGCTTTCGCTGTGGTGGGGCGACGCGCTCGAAGGGGCAGGCTGGAACGACACGATCATTCTCGTTTTGACGATGGTCGTAAATTTCGTAACCGAATTTCTGTTCGACGAGTTTGTTGTGTTCCGCGACGGGAAGGATAAAAAGAAAAACGGTGCGGACGAAAAGGACGGCGACTGCAAAGTTTGCTACGGTGAAGTTTGCGGCGAAGAAATCCCCGATCGCGGCAAAGAAGGCGGTGAAAACAATTCGGTTGTCGACGGCGATTGCTGACCGAACGGGACTTTCGAAAAGAACGGACGCGCTTTGCACAGAGATTTTTTTGCGAAACCTCTTGCGTTTGCGTCGCGCATGCGACGAAATATTGTAAAATCGCGTTAAAACAATTGAAAAAAAAACGGCGTGATGATATAATACGGGTACAATGTCGGGGCGGATATGCGGGTTCCGTTGCGTTTCGGGTAAAAACGAGAGCTAAGAAACCGACAGATACGTTCTGAATCTTAAATCAAAGGAGTAAGATAATGGGACTTTTCAGTAACTTGTTCAGATTAAACATCGAATGGAGCGACGATTCTCAAAATACGCTGGTATACAAATATCCGTTTAAAAACTCGGGTAAGGAAGTAAACGACAAAAGCTCGCTTACGGTAAGAGAATCGCAGGTCGCGATATTCGTTTACAAAGGACAGATCGCGGACGTTTTCACGCCCGGTCTTTACGAGCTCAAAACGGACATTCTTCCTATACTTACGAAACTCGTTTCTTGGAAATACGCTTTCCAGACGCCGATCACTCTCGACGTGTACTTCGTGAATACCAAACAGTTTACCAACGTGAAGTGGGGAACACAGAATCCGTTCATCATGCGCGATCCCGAATTCGGCGTGATCAGGGTGAGAGGGTTCGGTTCGTTCTCGTTCAGAGTGGACGACGCCCCCACGTTTATGCGGGAACTGTTCGGCACCGGTTCGAGCTTCAAGACGAGCGATATTCAGGAATGGCTCAAGACCACAGTTATCACCGGTCTTACCGACGCCGTCGGCGAAAGTAAAGTTTCCGTTCTCGATCTTGCCGGAAACACTATGGAATTCCAGACGATCGTCAAGGCGAAAGTTCAGGACATGTTTAAAAACCTCGGTCTTAAGCTTGAAACCTTGCTGATCGAAAATATGTCCGTTCCCGACGAAGTTCAGAAAGCCCTCGACGAACGCACTAAATACGGCATTATGGCAGATTCGACCGACACGATGATGAAGGTTGCCGCCGCGGAAGCTATGCGCGACGCTGCCAAGAATCCCGGTATGGGCGGTGCGTTTATGGGAGCCGGCGTCGGAATGGGCGCGGGTATGGGTATCGGCGGTATTATGGCGGGTGCCGTTGCGTCCGGAGCTTCGAGTGCTTCGCACTCCGGTTCGACGGGCACTGCGGGCGGTGGCACTGCTTCCGGTACTTCGACGGCTTGCCCGAAATGCGGAAAGAGCGTTCCCGCGGGAAGCAAGTTCTGCCCCGAATGCGGTGAGCGCATGCCCGAAAAGACGTTTTGCCCCGAATGCGGAAAGCCCGTAACTCCCGGCAGCAAATTCTGCCCGTCTTGCGGAAAACGCATCGGCTGATTTTTGCCGATCGGAAATCGGTTCGGCGGCTTATCGAAACGTCGAGATGACGAGATATAAAAGCGCCCGACCGAAAAATGATTAAAAAAAGAACTTAAAGTCAATA
The DNA here is from genome assembly GCA_934249215.1 of uncultured Clostridia bacterium. Lineage (GTDB taxonomy): Bacteria > Bacillota > Clostridia > Christensenellales > Borkfalkiaceae > HGM11416. Next base: position 6,509 of record CAKQKN010000159.1, on the reverse strand, counting down.
CGATATACGGCGGAATACATTCCGCAAAGAATAAAACCCGACAGGGCGAGAGAACAATTCAGGAGAACAATTATGGAAAAACAGAAAATCACGAAAGAGACTCTTATTGCGGACATCGTTAACATAAACCCCGACAGCGTCGAAATTCTTCAGAGATACGGAATGCACTGCCTCGGCTGTGCGCTTGCTCATATGGAAACGCTCGAAGAAGCGGTTAACGCTCACGGAGCGGAACTCGAAAAACTGCTCGAAGAACTCAACGCGTAATCGGAGTCGGAAGTTAAAAGCGGTCGAATCCGGGAATTGACCGGCGGAAGATTCGTAGACTTGGTTCGTTGCGGACTTGGAGAATAAAGTTAACGAATATAAGAACGTGCGGAACTTGCGCGCCCGGATACTTCGGAAGCCGGACAAGTAAGCGAGGCTTAGGATGACGAATCGGTTGCGTGTAAATCCGGGCGGCTCGCCCTATTTAACGGAGAAAGGAATGGCGGAAACGGATAAAACAATAATGACGGATGCGGAAAAAATTTCCGGACCCGAAAAGGAAAGCGCATTTATAAAGTGCGAAGGGTGCGGCGGCAATATGATTTTCGATCCCGAAACGCAATGTCTTAAATGTGAGCATTGCGGAAAAATCGTCGATTTCGGGAAAAGCGCCGCGGTGGAGGAACTCTCTATCGAGGACGCGTTTAAAAAATCGGAAAAGTGGAATGACGAAGTCTCGGTCTATAGATGCAGTAACTGCGGCGCCGTTTTTAATATCCGCGCCGACGAGGTTTCGGCAATCTGTCCTTATTGCTCGACGACGCATATCGTGAAGAGTGAAGATCTTGCCGGAGTTAAACCGAACGCGCTTTATCCTTTTACGTTTACCGCACAGAAAGCCGCGGAATTTGCGCGTAAATGGGCGAAAAAACGTATTTTTGCGCCGCGCGCGTTCAAGAAAACACTTGAGGAAAGAAATCTGCGCGGGCTGTACCTGCCGAGTTTTACGTTTGACAGCAATACTTCGTCCTATTACGAAGGGCGGCTTGGTCAGCGCAAAACGAGAACGGTCAGAACTTCGGACGGAAAAACCCGCACGGAAACATATATCGAATGGCATTACGTCAAAGGAACGTTCAATAAGTTTTTCGACGACGTTTTGATTTCGAGTGGTATCACGTCGCAAAAGGAAATCGATTCGATCATGCCGTTCCGCACGGATACCGTGCGCGTTTACGAAAAGGAATTTTTGTCAGGGTTTGCCGCGGGACACTACGTTCGCGACGTCGGACAGTGCTGGGATGACGCAAAAAAAGTGATGGATAAGACGCTACGTCAGGATATTCTTCGTTCCTACGGCTATGACGTGATCGATTATCTCAACGTTTCAACCAAGCACGCGGACGTGACATATAAGTACGTGATGCTTCCCGTATACAGGCTGAACTATCGGTTCAAAAAGAAAGATTACAACATTACGGTAAACGGGAATACCGGTCGGATCACCGGGAAAACGCCGATTTCGCCGCTCCGCGTGTCGATTGCAGTCGTGCTCGGTCTTGCGATCGTCTGTGGTTTGCTTTACGTCATGGTGAAAAACGGCGCTTGCTCGAGCGAGGACGTTTATTTCGAGTTCGGGGATAACGCCGCTTATGAAATGGTCGATACTTCGGTCGGTTCGTCGTTTGGTTCTCGCTTAACGGAGTCGGACGGTCTTGACGGTTTCGGAAGTTATTGCGGCGAATATCGTTTTATGCTCGGCGGGAAAACGCTTGAGTTGTGAAAACGGTTTACGGTTTAAGCCGGCGGTAAGTTCAAGCGTAAGGCTATAAAGCTCGGACTATGGGTTTGGCTGTGAAATCGGCTATGAAGTCGATTGTGAAATCGATTGTGAAATCGCGATCGGATTCGCGGATTTGACTGTGATCAATATATAACGAAAAATACAAAGAACGGGGGGCGACCTTACGTTCTTTCGGAGGAATTATGAAAAGAATAGCAAGCATTATTACCACTTTGGTCGTAACGATGGTGCTCATTTTCTCTTTTGCCGCGTGCAAAGAGATAGAATCGGGCAGCAGAATTCAGAGAGTGTCTTTCGATATCGAATTCTATGACGGGGAAAAGAGTACGGATACCGTGACTGTTACGGCAAAGCTTTATCTCGACATTGCGCCCGAAACGACCAAGCAGATCATTGATCTCATCGAGTCGAAATATTACGACGGACTTTGTGTGAGCAACGTTTCTTCGTCCTATGCGCAGTTCGGCGATTACGCGTTCGACGGCAACACGCTCGTCAGAAAGGACGCCGAAGTAAAGACCGTCAAGGGCGAATTCCCGCAGGGCGGCTGGCAGACCGACAGTAAACTCGCCGTTACCGACGGAGCGCTCGTTCTTAAGCGCGGAAAAGGCTTCGACAGCGGTAAAGCGACGATCGCGGCTTGCTTCTCTTCGTCTGCGTTTAATTCCGAATTCTATTGCGTTTTCGGTAAATTCCTTACCGATGACGGTAATTCTGACGCCGACAGTTCTTCGCTCGAAAGACTTTCGAGCGTCGGAAAAATGGCGAAGATTGCCGATCTCGTTTCCGGCGAGGACGGAAGAAAGGTTTATTATTTCGAAAAAGACGAAAACGATAATTCTTTCGCGGGCGAATACTTCACTTACGACACGTTCGAAACCGAAGCGAATTATTACAGAGGATTCTTCACCGAGGACGAAATCAAGTCGGGCGAACACGTTGACGCTCAACTTACCGACGAGGAAGTGACCGAACTCAACAAGAGAATCAACTCCACCGACGGAAAAGTCGAATGCTTCGTTCTTCCCGTAAATAAAGTTATCATCAAAAAGGCTTATTTGGTAAAATAATGCCCGAAGTGATAAAATAGTGCTATATAAGTCGATTATCGCGCATTTCGCGTGCCAATTCGGCAGGGCGTACATTGCAAACGAACGCTGCATTTCCATACGATGCGGCGTTTTTCGTTGTTTTCGGGGTGTGTAAAGCGTGCGTCTTTTTAAGGTGTAAACGAACTTAAAAAGCGGTTTATGAAAGGGTGCTGTGTCTAAAAGCGACCGAAGTTTAAGGAGTGATATGAAAAAAATCATTACGATCGTCGGAACGACGGCGTCCGGGAAAAGCGATCTCGGAATTTATCTGGCGAAGAAATTCGACGGCGAAATCGTTTCGTGCGATTCAAGGCAAGTCTATAAGGGGCTCGATCTCGGAACGGGAAAAGTGACGGCGGAAGAACAGGCTGAAGTCAGGCACCACCTTATCGATATTATCGAGCCGAACGAAAAATTTTCGCTTGCGGAATTTCAGAAGCTTGCCTATAGCGCGATTAACGATATATTGGCGAGAAATAAACTTCCGTTTCTCGTCGGGGGGACGGGGTTGTATTCGCGCGCGGTGACGCAAGGATATAACTTATCCGAGGAAGAGAATGATCCGGTGCTTCGGGAAAGAATAAACGCAATGTCGGCGGAAGAGATCGTTGCCGCGCTCAAAAACGCGGGCGAGGTCGTTCCCGACGGGCTGTCGCCGCGGCATCTTTCAAGGCGGCTCGAAAAAGCGATGAAGGGCGTCGAAGCGTCGGAAAACTGTCAGATTTACGACTATCTTCAACTTATTCCCGTTTTCCCGCGCGACGTATTATATAATAGGATAGAAAAACGGCTCGACGCAAGGCTTGCCGCCGGTATGTTGGACGAGGTCAGGGCACTTAAGGAACGCGGGGCGACCGACGAATTTCTCGAGGGGCTCGGGTTGGAATATCGCTATACGAATAGATTCCTCCGCGGTGAGTATTCGTTTGACGATTATCGGGAAACGTTGCTCAAAGAAATCCGGCACTTCGCGAAAAGGCAGATTACCTGGTTTAAAAAGGAGCGGAATGCCGTCGATATCGATATGACGGGAGATTATCTTGTCGAGTCCGAAAAACATGTAAAAAACTTTTTAAAAAATGAAAAAAACTCTTGACAAGAAGTTTTTTTTGCTATATACTGATAACAGTAATTATTATTGATAACGATTACACTTGATTGACCAAGATGCCGAAACCGAAACCGCCGAAAAAACGGCGGGAAGATCGGTAAGGAAATGTTTGATTTATGCAGACGAGATATTCAAAACAAAGGGAAGAGATATATTCGGTGCTTGTGAACACGAAAACTCACCCGACCGCCGAATGGATTTTCGAGCAAGTAAGGAAGAGTGATCCGACGATAAGTCTCGGGACGGTTTACCGAAACCTCGGGCAGCTTTGCGAGCAAGGCAAGGCGATCATCGTCGAAACCGCCGATAACAAAAAGCATTACGACGGGTGCGTTGCCGATCACGGGCATTACGTTTGCGAACGGTGTCAGCGGGTTTTCGATCTCGACGAGCCGACAGTCATACCGGACGAGCTCAAAAAAAGAGGCTTTTCGGTCACGAGGACGAGTTGCGTTTACTACGGCGTTTGCCGCGAGTGCGCTTGCGGCGGTTCGGCTGATACGCACGAAGAAAAGTGATGCGGAAAAAATAATATGGTAATTGCGCTCGAACTTGCGGAAAGTTTGCAAATTTGGGCGATAGTACGGCGGGAAATCCGCCAAAAAAAATAATATTTAAAGGTTTTGTCGTTGCTTTTCGACCGACGGAAAAGCGGTTCGGCTTTTTCGTTACACGATGGCATAATAAGACGGTTGCACGAACGACTTAATATTATCTGAGCGTTTCGCGACCTAAAACGGTCAATGGCGGCGAAGAAATCCAAAAGGAGAAAATTATGAAAAAGTTTGTTTGCAGTGTTTGCGGTTACGTTCACGAGGGAGATTCCGCTCCCGAAAAATGCCCCATTTGCGGCGCTCCCGCTTCTAAATTCGTCGAGCAAGGCGAAGAAATGAGTTGGGCGGCTGAACACGTTCTCGGCGTTGCGCAGGGCGCTCCCGCCGACATTATCGAGGGGCTCAGAATGAATTTTAACGGCGAGTGCAGCGAAGTCGGAATGTATCTCGCTATGTCGAGAGTCGCCGCAAGAGAAGGCTATCCCGAGATCGCGGAATATTGGAAAACCGCCGCTTTCGAAGAAGCCGAGCACGCCGCTAAATTTGCCGAACTTCTCGGCGAAGTGCTTACCGATTCGACGAAGAAAAACCTCGAAATGCGCGTTGAAGCCGAAAACGGAGCGACCGCCGGTAAGTTCGAACTCGCAAAGCGCGCGAAAGAACTTAATCTCGACGCCATTCACGACACCGTTCACGAAATGGCTCGCGACGAGGCGCGCCACGGCAGAGCCTTCGCAGGTCTGTTAAAAAGATATTTCGGCAAGTAATATGGCAAATAAACGTGTATGGAAAATTATGTGATTTGTAATTGTAAACACGTTACTTTTGCGGACGTCGAAAACGCCTTGAACAGCGAAACGAAGTTCGAAAACGTGGAAAAAGCGTTTGAGGACGTGCAGAAGATAACGGGGTGTTCTACGGGCTGCGGCGGGTGTCACGATAAGATTATGGATACCATATCCCTTATAATGAACAGGCACGGCGCATAAACGGAAAAAATAGCGAAAAACAACTTACAGGAGGTCTGGTTTATGAAATACGTTTGTCCGTGCGGATACGTTTACGATGAAACTCTCGGCGATCCCGATAACGGCGTCGCTCCCGGAACTAAGTGGGAAGACGTCCCCGAAGACTGGGTTTGTCCTATATGCGGTCTCGGAAAAGACGCTTTTACGGAAGAGTAATCTTTTCAATTAAAAATGCCGACCTACGGTAAAAATGCGACCTATGGTAAAAATGCCGGCTCACGGTCGGACAATATTATAAACAACATAAAAGCAGAGGTTTATTAAGCCCCTGCTTTTTTTGTGCAGGCAGAATTCAGCGCGCCGAATAGATGGATTCCCAGAAAATATACAGAAATTATTTTTTGCTCTTTTAGCAATTTTTTTTGCTTTGATTTGTCTTTCGACAACCACGAAAAATCAGAAAAAGCCGCGGTAGTCAAGCGGTATAAACAATAATGGGCTTACGGCAATAAAATATTGCCGTTTAAGTTATATACTTTTGAGTTTTAAGCTATATTTTTTTAACTTGACGGCAAGACTTTTTCTGATACGCAAAAAAAGAGAAAGACATTTTATTAAAGCATATTGAAATGAACACTAAAACTATTCGTCTAAAAACAATAAAGGACCGAAAAAATATTTCGTCTAAGAGTGGTATAATATTTGATTTTTGGGGATATAATACAGAAAACATTTTGTATTTATGGGAAAATTGTTTCTAAAAAATCTTGATTTTTATATTAAGACATGGCATAATGTCGGTATGAAAAATTTACGGAGGGCTGAAATGGTATTCAAACGTAAAATTTATGACCGCTTTTTAGAGTGGAAAGAAAATTGGGCAGGGAAAAGGGCTTTGCTCGTTCAGGGGGCAAGACGAATCGGAAAGTCAACGATAGTAGAAGAATTTGCTAAAAACGAGTACGAAACGTATATACTTATAAATTTTCAGTC
>CAKQKN010000158.1 GCA_934249215.1 uncultured Clostridia bacterium | reverse complement strand
GCCGACTACGTTAAAAAAGGCGGATATCTGATTTACTCGACGTGCAGCGTCTTTACCGAAGAAAACGATTGCGTGATCGACGCTTTCGCTCCCGAAGAAAACGGGTTCGGGGTCGTTCCCGTGGAATCGCCGCTTTGCGGCTTGAAAACCCGTCGCGGAACGCAGTTTCTCCCGCATATCAGCATGGGAGCGGGCTTCTATATCTGCAAAATGAGGAAAATATAAGTGGACGTCTTATACGATTATAATCAGGACGAATTGAAATCGATCGTTTCCGAATACGGCGAACCGTCGTTCAGAGCCGCCCAGATTTACCGCAACTTCGCGAGCGGGCTGGCAATTTCTGAAATGACCGACGTTCCGGAAAAATTGAAACGTGCGCTGCTCGAAAAATACGTCGACGCTCCCTGCAAAATCATAAAAAAGATCGTGTCCGAAAAAGACGGCACGATAAAATACCTTTTCGGACTTTCCGACGGAAACGTCGTCGAAGGCGTCGTCATGACTTATAAATACGGCAAAACTCAATGCGTTTCAACGCAAGTCGGTTGCCGCATGGGCTGTAAATTCTGCGCATCGACTCTTAACGGGCTTGTTCGCAATCTCACGAAAGGCGAACTTCTTTTCACCGTTTCGGCTGCAAACCGCGATCTCGGCGGCACGCTTAAAAAGCGCGAGATAACCAATATCGTTCTGATGGGAAGCGGCGAACCTCTCGACAATTACTCCAACGTCACTTCGTTCATCCGCGAACTGTCCGATCCGCACAATCTGAACGTCAGCCCTCGAAACGTAAGTCTTTCGACTTGCGGGCTCGTCGATCGGATATACGACCTTGCAAAGGAAGGGCTTCCCGTCAATCTAACGATTTCGCTCCACGCCGCAACCGACGAAAATCGTCGCAAAATCATGCCGATCGCGAACAAATATACGATAAACGAAATTCTTTCCGCATGCAAAAACTATTTTGAGGTCACGGGCAGAAGATTCATTTTCGAATATTCTCTCGTAAAAGGCGTCAACGACGGCGAAGCCGACGTCAGAAAACTCTCGTCGCTGATGAAAGGTTTGCCTTGCCACGTCAACCTGATAAGGCTTAACGAAGTAGAAGAAACAGGCTTGAAACGCACGGACGATAAAACCGCATACGATTTCTGCAAAAAACTAAACGACGCGGGAATTTCCGCAACGGTGCGCAGACTTATGGGCAGCGATATAGAGGGCGCCTGCGGACAGTTGAGAAACAAATATATCGGAGGAAACAAAGATTAAAGGTCAGGTCGTTTGCGCGCGAAGCGCTTCATATTCGGTCGAATGCGACGGGGTAACGATCGATATACCCGCGCGCGGAAAAATCAAATACGATAAAAACAACGTACTCACGGGCGATTTCGTCGAAATCGAAAACGGCGCAATCACAAAAGTCTATCCGCGTCGTTCTCGGTTCTTGCGCCCGAGCATAGCGAACGTCGATTGTCTGATAATCGTCGTCTGCGATAAGCCACTTCCGGATTTTCTCATTCTCGACAAACTTCTGCTTTCCGCCAATTACGCTGACGTAGAATGTGCCGTCGTCGTCAATAAAATCGATCTGGCGGGCGATTGCGCCGAAGTTATCTGTCGCGAATATCCCTTTTTAAACAACTTTTTCACGGTATCCGCCGAAACGGGCGAAGGAATACCTAAACTCAAAGATTTTCTTTACGGCAAATCGGTTGCGTTCGCCGGGCAGTCCGCCGTCGGGAAAACGTCGCTGATAAATCGTCTTACCGGCTCGTCGTTTCTGACCGGAAAGTTGTCCGAACGAAGCGGCAGGGGCAGACACACCACGACGTATTCCCGCTTGCTTTTTGCCGACGATTTCTCGTTGTTCGACACACCGGGCTTTACCGAACTGTACGCCGACGTTCATCCCGCAGACGTTCCGCAAAATTTTCAACCGTACGATCGTTTCGCCGATAAATGCAGATTCTGCGACTGTACCCATACTTCCGAACCCGATTGCGCGGTAAGAACCGCGGTTGAAAACGGTGTATTGTCCGCATCGAGATACGAAAGATACAAAACCATTTACAAAGAAGTTCTGACGGAGTATAAAAAAAGATATGGTAAATAACAACTTTGAACGCGCAGACCGCGGAATTCTGATCGCACCGTCGATTTTGTCCGCCGATTTTTCAAAAATGGGCATCGAAGTCGAAAACGTCACCGAAGCGGGCGCGGATCTCATTCACGTCGACGTAATGGACGGAGCGTTCGTCCCGAACATAACTTTCGGACCGAAGATGGTAAACGACGTTCGTCCTCACACTAAGCTCCCGCTCGACGTTCATCTGATGATAGAAAATCCGTGGAATTTCATCCCACAATTTGCGAAAGCGGGCGCGGATATCATCACGGTTCACTACGAAGCGTGCGGATCCGGACTCGCCGAAACGCTTTCGTCGATCAGAAAACTCGGCGTAAAAAGCGGCGTAGCGATAAATCCCGACGTTCCGTTCGGAAAAATAGAAAGCGTTCTTTCCGACTGCGATTTACTCTTACTCATGAGCGTTTTCCCCGGTTTCGGCGGTCAGAAATTCATTTCTTCGGTCATGGATAAAATAAAAACTGCGAAAAATTATATTTCGTCGCATGGTCTTAACGTGAAAATCGAAATAGACGGCGGGGTAAACGCCGACAACGCTGCGGCAATAGCCGAAGCGGGCGCAGATATTCTCGTTGCGGGGAGCGCGGTGTTCGGTAAAGAAAACAGAGCCGCTGCGATAAAAGGCTTACGCTGAATCGCGCAAAGTTTCGGTCGGATGACGCCACAAAAAAATAACACATAAAAAGAAGATCTCATAAAATGCTTTGTGAGATCTTTTTTACATGACCGTTAAACAAATTTCCGATATGTTCATCGGTAAAGGCAACACGATAAACTTCAGATCGCTCGAGGGCGGCAATATCAATAAATCTTTTCTTATAGACAGTCGTTCGGGGAAAAAATACGTCCTTCAAAACGTAAACACGACCGTATTTACCGATCCGCTCGCCGTAATGAAAAATATCTTGCTTGTAACCGATAATCTGCGCCGAAAAAACGAAGCGACTTTAAATTTCGTGACAAAATGCGGGTTCGGCGGCAATGAGTGCGGTTCGTTCGTTTTTTGCGACGAAAACGGCGAATACTGGCGTTGTATGGAATACGTCGAAAACTCAAAATGCCTTCATGCCTCGGAAAGCGAAGTGGATTCGTTTAATGCGGGGCTCGCATACGGTCTTTTTCTGAAAAACAATTCCGACCTTGCCGCAAACGAACTCAATATTACGATAGAGAATTTTCACGACTTACCCTTAAGAATCGAAGCGCTCAACGTGGCTTACGACGGATATGAAAATAAACATGCCGACGTTTACGCTGAAAAAGTATATTTTTTGTTGATCGACTCGCTCGAATTCGTAAAAAAGAATCTTCGCGACGATTTGCCCGATCGTATAACGCATAACGATACGAAAATCGAAAACGTTCTTTTCGACGAAAAAACGGGCGAAGTCATCGCCGTCGCCGATCTCGATACCGTGATGCCGGGTAAAATAACCGACGATTTCGGAGACTGTTTAAGGTCCGTTGCAGCGTCCGCAGGCGAAAACGAAGAAGACCTTTCCAAAATACGTTTCGTCCCCGAAAAATGTGATCGGTTCATCGACGGATTTGCCCGCGGAGTGAAAAACATGCTCACCGAAAATGAAATTCTGGCGTTGCAATATGCTCCCGCATACGTTACTGCGGAACTCGCTTGTCGCTTTCTGACGGACTATTTTAAAGGAAACGTATATTTTAAAATCGAATATCCCGAACACAATCTGATGCGCGCCGCAAACCAGACGATTCTGCTTACGAGCATTCTCGACAATCAGAAAAAAGTCGCCGATGCCGTCAATCGCTTTTTTTACCGATAGGGATTCCAATCATTATCACTAAATACCGAAAAGGCGACTTTTTTAGCCCTTTTCCGCGACCACTCGATTGCAGTACGTCGAGTACGGCTGCCTCGCGCTCGCGAAAAATCATCAAAAAATGCGCGCTTTTCGGTGCGAAGCATTTTTGCGGTGAAGAAATCGCCGTCTTGCGGTACGGTTTTTGCAAGGCAAACGACCGAAATCGTACTTGACGTACGTTGATGGGAGTTTAACACAGCAAAAACCGATTTATTCCCGCAAAAATAATTAGTGATGACGATTGGGATCCCTAAGTTCTATGAATTCGGTAAAAAATCGCGAATATTCTTTTCTCGTAACTGCGCGGACGAATATGCCTTCGTCCTTATAGTCGACTTTTTTATATTCGGCGTACGAAAGGACCTTCTTCAGTTCGTTCGTTTTCTCATACGGAACGACGAACTCATACGTGGAAAATTCGCTCCTTAACATATCGGACAGCTTCGCTTTCAGCGTATCGGTGCCTTGTCCGTTTAACGCCGAAACGAAAACGGCGTCTTTGGGAAATTGCGCGTAATCGTCGACCGACTTTTCGAGTTTGTCCGTTTTATTAAATACGATCAGCCTTTTTCCTTTTGCGCCCAGTTCGTTGAGCATTCCGATCGTCGTTTCGAGTTGCGACGGCCAGTCGTCCGTGCAATCGAGGACTATAACGTTAATATCGGAATCGACCGCGCTTTCGAGAGTAGAACCGAACGCTTCGATAAGAGAAGTAGGAATATTCTTAATAAAACCGACCGTATCGGTAAGCAGCACTTCGAATTCCCCGAGGTTAAGTTTTCGGGTAGTGGGATCGAGCGTTGCGAAGAGTTTATCCTCTGCAAGCACGCTGCTTCCCGTAAGGGTATTAAGAAGTGTAGATTTCCCCGTATTCGTATATCCGACGAGCGAAACGACGATCGTGCCGTCTTTTTTCCTTCGGTCCGTCTGAACGCGCCTCCGCGTTTTCAGTTCCGAAAGTCTTTCTTCGAGATAGTTCATTCTTCTTCTGATATGACGGCGGTCTGTTTCGAGTTGCGTTTCTCCGGGACCTCTCGTTCCGATTCCTCCGCCCAGTCTTGACAGGGCGGAGCCTTTTCCTTTAAGCCGCGGATATACGTATTTGAGTTGTGCGAGTTCAACTTGAATTTTTCCTTCGGACGTTTTCGCGCTGAGCGCAAAAATATCGAGGATAAGGG
>CAKQKN010000157.1 GCA_934249215.1 uncultured Clostridia bacterium | reverse complement strand
GCATTATCGCGACCTTGGTTTTTTGCTCTGTAAGAATAAAGATGATTTCTTTATTCGGGTGGAGCGTAATGCCCAAAAACTTGACTTCGTCGTCGGCGTTTGCGGTACCGCGGGCGTTAAAAACCGTACCTCCGCGAGCACCGGCGCTGCGTGCGGCGGTCATGACTTCGTCCTCGAATCCGTGGTTAACGATTGCAACGATAAGTTCGCAGTTATGATTCATAATTTTTCTCCTCCAGATCTCATTATTCAGGAATTGCCGGAACCGGTCAATATTTTAAACGACGTAAGTCCTCCGACCGAGCTTACGGGGATCGTCATCGCGATACCGAGATGTTTTCTCGTAAATTCGAAATGCTCGTCGATTTCCTTGAACGCCATCGCAACGTTGTGTTTTTCGATAAAGCAGAATATCAGGTCTTTTTCAGGCTCTGAAATGCCGAGGGCAGAGCGGATCTCGCTCGTCGCCGTACCTCTGCCGAGAATGATAGATTGAAAATGCGCATATTCTTTCACGAGTTCGCTTATCGCGTCGCCCATTCCGCGGTTGGCGATAATGAGTAAGCATCTCAGCTGAAATTCGTTTCTTGGTGCCATATTATGCTCCTTTCGCAGTAAATGCTGGAAATTATATGTTAGAGTATATCTCCGAAATTATTTGTCGAATTCGATAATTTCTTCGGAAGCGATTTTTTCGAGTTCCGCGTTTTTCTTGCGCGAGCGTTTCTCGATTATGTTCGCGGTGAGTCCCATCAACTGAATGGTTATGAGCGGCATAAGCGCGACCGTTCCGACGAGCCCGTAAGCGAAATTAAGAACGGACGTTCCGACTCCTTCCGCCGCGCCGATCGCAAACGGGAGCAGGAACGTCGCCGTCATCGGTCCCGAGGCAACTCCGCCGGAGTCGAATGCGATCGACGTATAAACTTTCGGAACGAAGAACGACAGCCCGAGCGCGATTACGTATCCGATTCCGATAACGAACCAGATCGAAACGTCGAGAAGAATCCGAAGCATCGAAAATCCGACCGCGAACGCCATCGACAAACACAACGCAATAAGCATTGTGCGCTTTTTGATCGTACCGGAAGAAATCGTTTCGACTTGTTTGACAAGCACTCCTATCGCAGGCTCCGCAAGAACTATAAGCAGTCCGACGAGCGAACCGATAGGTACGAGCACCCAGGCATAATCCGTTTTCGCAAGACTGTTGCCGATATAATATCCCGTGCCCATGTATGCAGCGTTAACACCCGTAAGAAAGAGCGTCAGTCCGATATACGTATACAAAAGACCGACCGATATTCTCGTCAAAGTAATCTTCGACATTTTGAAAGATATAAAGTTGACGAGATAAAACGACAGGGCGATCGGCGCAAGTGCCAGCGCGACTTCCTTAAGGAACTTAACGAAATTCAAAAGGAAGTTGTTCGCGACGCTTTCGGCTGAAACGAGCGAAACGTATTCGATCGAAGTGTCGACGTCCGGTTTGAAAATAAGGCACAGTAGCATCATCATGAAGATCGGTCCGACCGAGCATATCGCAATCATTCCGAAACTGTTCTCGTCCTTATTCTTACCGCCGACCATACCTGCGACGGAAGCACCGAACGAGAGTATAAACGGAACGGTAATCGCCCCCGTGGTCACGCCTCCCGAATCGAAGCAAAGCGGAATATATTTGTTGTCGACAAAAAGTGCGAGGATGAACACGATCGCATAAAAAATCATTATCGATAACGTGAAGTTCCACTTCAAAAGAATTCTCAAAAGCGCAAGCGCGAGAAATAGTCCGACGCCCAGCGCAATCGTCAGTATCAGCGTCAGTTTGATATTTCCGAGTTGTTCGCCGAGAACCGAAAGATCGGGTTCGGCAATCGTTATGATAAAACCTAACGCAAGCCCCGCGGCGAGAATTACGAACACGTTCTTTTTCTGCGTCAGATATTCGCCGAATTTTTCGCCGATCGGGGAAAGGGAAACGCTTATACCTTTACTGTAAAGCGCCATTCCTCCGATAAGAAGTACGTTACCGATCAGGAAGCAAGTAAGATCGTAACCGCCCATTTTTTCGGGTAGAAAAAAATTGACGATTATGATCAGAACCGTGATCGGTAAAACCGCTGTAATTGCCGAATACAATGCCGAATCTTTAAATTTCATCAATCACCTAATTATTAGTCCGTTATTATTTAACTCACCCGCCTAACATTATATTGAAGAATCCGCTTTTTGTCAACTTTTTTTATTTTATCATAGCGATTTAAATTAAAGTTTTGTTGAACCTGAAGGTCATCCCGAGCCTTGCTTCCTTGACTGACTTCCGAGGAATCCGGGCGCTTCGCGCCGCATTTCAAATTTTTTCTGATCTTTGCTTTCCCCTTTGGTGTTATTCCAAATTTTCCGCTTTCCCCTTCGGGAAGAGTGGCGCGTAGCGCCGAGAGAGGATTTGCCTATATTATGCCGTACCCGTCTTTTCTTTCGTCATCCCGAGCCTTGCTTTCTTGACTGACTTCCGAGGGATCCGGTTGCTTCGCGCCGCATTCGAAACGTTCACTAACTTGTCTTAACACCATAGCTCTTCGCTACAATCCAAATCGCGACGCATCGTCTAAAATCTCGTCACGCTTTCTTATCTCGATTTTTCCGTAATACGGGTTATTCTTGTCAAACCACTTGACATACAACTCATAACAAGATATAATACAACGGTCGTTCGCGAAGTCGGAATAATTTTTTCGAAAAATCGTTCCGAACGTTTTAACGAACGGATTTTGTAAATGAAAGATAACACTTAATTTTTCAGCGGAGGTACGTTCAATGAAAACCGAAATATTGATAATAGGCGCAGGTCCCGCGGGTATTTTTACCGCACTCGAAATGCTTCGTCACGGATCGAGGAAAAAAATAACGATAGTCGAAAAGGGTAAGCCGATCGAAAAACGTTTTTGCCCCAAAGTAAAAACCCAGAAATGCGTAAACTGCAAACCTTGCAACATCACGACGGGATTTTCGGGCGCAGGCGCGTTTTCAGACGGCAAGCTTTCGCTTTCCTACGAAGTCGGAGGAGATCTTCCCACGCTGATAGGCGAGTCAAACGCGCAGGATCTTATAGATTACACAGATAAAATATATCTCGAATTCGGCGCCGATACTCACATCGAGGGTATAAGCAACGACGATGAAGTCAAGGAAATAAGAAAGCGTGCGATTCAGGCGGGACTTCGTCTTGTCGATTGCCCGATAAGACATATGGGCACCGAAAAGGCTCAGGGAATATATCTGTCGATAGAAAACTATCTGCGCGAAAAGGGCGTCGAACTCATTTTTTCGGCGGAATGCAATAACCTGATTTTCAACGAAGAAAACACGGCGTGTATAGGTGCGGAAATAACCGACGAATCGGAGGCGTACGAAATATTCGCCGACGAAGTTATCGTCGCAACCGGCAGACGCGGAAGCGACTGG
This sequence comes from uncultured Clostridia bacterium, assembly GCA_934249215.1. Taxonomy (GTDB): domain Bacteria; phylum Bacillota; class Clostridia; order Christensenellales; family Borkfalkiaceae; genus HGM11416. The sequence goes on along the minus strand of CAKQKN010000157.1, from coordinate 7,594 downwards.
CTCGAAAAACTTTGCTTCGAACACAATATAGCTCACGAACCGGGTACTGTCGACATCGGCGTCAGGGTGGAAGTCCGCAACGAAGTAATGGAAAAGGTAAACGCTTGCCTTTACGAATCCAAACTCATCGGCTATCCGAAGCCCTTCAAGAACAAAGTCAGAACTTTCTGCCAGAACCCCGGCGGTTTCGTAAGTCAGGAAAACTACGACAACAACCTTGCCGTCGTAAACGGACATTCATACAAGGAGCTTAAGTCTGAAAACACCAACCTTGCGATACTTTGCTCCCATAATTTTACCTATCCGTTCAATCAGCCCATAGAATACGCGCAAAAAGTCGGTGAACTGACAAACATGCTCGGTGCGGGACACATTCTCGTCCAGCGCTTCGGCGACATTCTCGACGGAAAAAGAACTTGGCAGAAAGAACTTTTGCGTGCAAACGTAAAACCGACGCTTAAAGATGCCGTCGCGGGCGATATTACCGCCGCAATGCCGTACAGATCTTTGACCAACATACTCAACTTCATCATCGCGGTCGACAAAGTCGTTCCCGGTTTTGCCGCTCCCGAAACCTTGCTCTATTCGCCCGAACTTAAGTTCTATTCTAACAGGGTAAAAATGGATGCCGATCTCAACACGAGCATCAGTCATCTCTATTGCCTCGGCGATTCGAGCGGCTGGACGCGCGGTCTTATGATGGCTTCTGTTATGGGCGTCAAGATGGGCAGGAAACTTCTCAAAGAGGAAGGAATCGACTCGGTTTCCGAATAATCGCAATTTTCTTCTTACCGATAGAAAAATGGATATATTTACCGAATTTCTTTCACAGATTGCCTTTTCGGTCGGAATAATCGTTCTTTTCGGATTACTGATAGCCCTCTGTCGGACTTTTGCGTGCAGAATAGCCGGGCAGGCGGGTACGAAGATGCTTTTGTTCACAGGTATAATCGGAACGCCGATTCACGAATTGTCGCACGCGCTGTTCTGCATCGTTTTCGGGCATCGGATCACCGAAATAAAACTTTACGATCCGGACGGCGAAAACGGAACGCTCGGATATGTAAGCCATTCATACAACCCGCAAAACGTTTATCACCAAATCGGAAATTTCTTTATCGGAATAGCCCCGAGTCTCGGCGGCAGCGGCGCAATAATACTACTTATGTATCTGCTGACGCCGACGGTGTTTGCCGACGTATATTCCGATCTTTCCTATCTTTCGGGCTCGACTTTCAACGTATTCGACGGCTCGACCTACGGAATTCTTCGTGAAACGGTGACGGGCGTGATCGGTTCGATTTTCGACCCGAAAAACGCAGGTAACGCGCTTTGGTGGTTGTTCATAGTTCTTTCGTTGACGATCGCTTCGCATATGGAGTTGAGTTTTGCCGACGTGAAGGGCGGTTTCAAAGGTTTCGTTTTCGTAGCGCTTATTTGGCTCGCCGCGGACGCCGTCTCATATTTCGTATCCGCTCCGCTTTTGTCCGACTTTACGGGAACGGTAATTTCGTTTTCCGCGACGATAACGGCGTTTCTCATCGTTTCGCTCGTTTTTTCGTTGCTGCTCGTGTTATTGTCTTTCGTCGTTAAAGCGTTTCTCGGTTTGAAAAGATAAATGATTCGTCGAAAAACACTTGCTTTTTCCCCGAATTTGTGTTAAAGTTATGAAGATTAAGAATCGGGGTGTATGCGACGTATGTTCAGTATGACCGGATTCGGCAAAGCCGAATATAAAAAAGGATATGAAATCACTGTCGAAATCAAAACGGTAAACAATCGTTTTCTCGATATAATTCCGAAATATCCGAAGTCTTTCGTCGCCTACGACGATCTCATCCGCAAAACGGTACAAAGTAAACTGACGCGCGGCAGGGTGGAACTGTTTTTCACTTTTACCGACACGCGTGAACGCGAAAAAACGGTCAACGTCGATCTTATGCTCGCAAAAGCATATTACGACGCTTCCGTTAAAATATCAGACTATCTCGGAATAGAAAACGATTTTACCGTCGGTCAGATTATGCGTAGTCCCGACGTGATCGATTTTTCCGCCGACGACGACGCGGACGAAAACCTTCTTGCCGATTCGATAAAAACCGTTCTCGAAAACGCGCTCGACAATCTTAACGTAATGCGAAAAACAGAGGGCGACAAGCTCAAAACCGATTTATTGTCGCACGTAGACGAGGTCGAAAGGCTTGTAACGAAGATCGAAAAGCGGGCGCCCGTCGTTGCCGAAAACTTCCGTATAAGAATCGACGAACGCGTCCGAAACATTCTGTCGGGCACGCAGATCGACGAATCGAGGCTTTTGCAGGAAGTCGCCGTTTTTGCGGATAAATCGTGCATCGACGAAGAACTGACACGGTTAAAATCGCATATAGCACAGTATAGAAAACTTATGGAATTCGACACGCCGGGCAGAAAAGTAGATTTTCTCGTTCAGGAATTCAACCGCGAAGCAAACACGATCTGTTCGAAGTCGAACGACATCGAAGTAACCAACGACGCGCTTTTATTAAAGGGCGAAATAGAGAAAATTCGCGAACAGATTCAGAATATAGAATAAACTCGAAAAAGTCCGAATTTTCGGAATTAAATAAAAACTATCAATAACGGAGGAAATATATATGCTTCATGAACCGCCTATCGACGAACTCGCCGCAAAAATGGGCTCTAAATACGCGCTTTGCGTCGTTGCGTCAAAGCGTGCGCGTCAGCTCATCGACAATGCGCAGAACCAGGGGCTGACCGACGTCCCGGGTGGCGAAAAACCCCTTACTCTTGCCGCAAAAGAAATTTACGACAACAAGATCATCCCCACTAAATTCTGATGATACCGAAAAATGCTCCACGGAGCATTTTTTAATATTTGAAAATTATGATTGCCGAAGTTATCGTCGATATTACCAATACCGAGCTCGATCGAATCTTTGATTACGATACGGGCAATTTTGGCGTTACGGCGGGAATGCGCGTAAGCGTTCCGTTCGGCAACAGAACGATCGACGGCATAATCGTAAGGTTGAAAGAGAAAAGCGATCTTCCGCCCGAAAAAATCAAAAAAATACTCGGCGTCTGCGAGGATTTTCCCGCGCTCACCGCCGAATCGTTAAAACTCGTCGATTACGTTTCGGATAAATACAAAGTCACGAAAGCGGCGGCTATGCGCCTTTTTCTGCCGTCCGAAATGCGCCGTCGCACGGTCGTCGAAAAGACCGTCGAATTTTTATCTTTTAACGACGCGTTATCATATGAACAATCGCTCGATTCTTTGGGTAAAGCCGCAAAAAGTCAGCGCGCCGCCTTGGAAAAAGTTCGTTCGGTCGGAAAAATCCGTGCATCTGCTTTAAGAAGCGAGTTCGGAAACGGCGCCGTGAAGCAACTGATCGAAAAGGGTTTTATAATCTCCGAAAAAACGGAAATCTGCCGAATCCCGTATTCGGAAATGATTTCTTCGGACAAGTCCGTCGATCTCGTTCCCGCACAGCGTAACGCCATCGAATCGATCTGCGAAACCCAAAAAACGGTAACTCTCGTTTTCGGCGTAACGGGCAGCGGCAAAACCGAAGTATATCTTGAACTGATAAAGCGCGCGATCGAGCGCGGCAAAACCGCAATCATGCTCGTTCCCGAAATATCGCTTACTCCGCAAATGCTCAAACAGCTCCGCGGCAGATTCAACGAACTCTGCGCGATTCTGCACAGCGGGCTTTCCGCCGGCGAGCGATTCGACGAATGGCGCAGACTCCGTTCGGGCGAAGCAAAAATCGCAATCGGTGCCAGAAGCGCCATATTCGCCCCCGTGGAAAACGTCGGGATCATAATAATCGACGAAGAGCACGACGGAAGTTACGAAAGCGAAAGCTCGCCGAGATATTCGACTTTCGACGTAGCCGAACTCCGCGCGAAATACAACGACTGCAAACTCGTTCTCGGCAGCGCGACGCCGTCGGTTGAGTCGTTCGTCAAAGCAAAAGAGGGCATTTTCAATCTCGTAAGAATGCCAGAGCGTATAAACAAACGCCCGCTGCCTGAAGTGATCGTCGCCGACATGCGACAGGAAGTCAGACGCGGCAACAACACCTATTTTTCGTCGTACTTAAAAGACGAACTCGAAAAAACGCTGAAATCTGGCAATCAGGCGATAATATTTCTGAACCGCCGCGGCTATTCGCAACAAGTAATCTGCCGCGAATGCGGTTACGTGGCGACTTGCAGCACGTGCGACGTTTCGCTCAACTATCACCGTGACGGCAACGTTCTCAAATGCCACTATTGCGGCACGACGTACAAAATGCTTTCAGCTTGTCCCGAATGCGGCTCGAAAAACCTGTCCTTCATCGGCACCGGCACTCAAAAGATTGTATCCGAACTGAAACAACTTTTCCCGTCCGCTTCGCTCATAAGAATGGACAACGACACCACGTCGAACAAAGAAGGTCACTACAAAATTCTTTCTGCGTTCGCGGCTCACGAAGCAGACATACTCGTCGGCACACAGATGATCGCGAAAGGTCACGATTTCCCGCACGTCACGCTCGTCGGGATACTCGACGCCGACATGAGCCTGCATTTCAGCGACTATCGCAGCGGCGAAAGGACCTATCAGCTTTTGACGCAAGTCGCGGGCAGAAGCGGCAGAGCGGCAGATAAAGGTACCGTCGTTTTGCAAACGTATTCTCCGAACGACCCCGTATTGCGTTTTGCGATGAACTACGACTACGAAGGCTTTTTCCAGCGCGAAATTGCGATCAGAAAAGCGACTCATTTCCCGCCGTATTCGCGCATAATCCGCGTATTAGTCGAAGCCGTGGACGAAAACGACGCTTTGGAAACGCTGAAAAGCGTATATTTCGAACTGAAGAGCATCTACGATTCCGCAAGACAATCCTTTTCTTTTTTCAATAAGATGAAATCGCCTATCAAGCGACTGAAGAATAAATACAGATATCAGGTGCTTATGCGGATCGTCGAAAACGACGAAACGCTCCGCAACAGGATTTTCGACGCCGCGCTGAAATACCGAAACGACAAGGCGCTTATATCCGTTGAAGAAAACCCGTCGAATTTGAGTTAAATTGGCGGTTCAAACATAAACGAAGAATACGCTCAAAGAAAACAAGAACAGAATACAAGCTAAAATATAAAAGGTAAATTATGGCAATAAGAAATATTATACAACTCGGCGACGAAACGCTCCGCAAGAAAAGTTTTACCGTCGAAAAGATCAACGACAAAACCATTCAGCTTATCGACGATATGAAAGACACGCTCGACAAAGCGCAGGGAGCGGGACTTGCCGCCGTGCAGGTCGGCGTATTGCGCAGAATATTCATCGTCGACGTCGAGGAAGGATACTACGAGTTCATCAATCCCGAAATCGTTTCTACGAAAGGCGAGCAATACGGTCCCGAAGGCTGTCTTTCCGTAAAGGGCAAGTGGGGCGACGTCAGGCGTCCTAACGAAGTCGTGATAAAAGCGCTCGACAGAAACGGAGAACCGTTCAAGCTTAAAGCGGTCGGTTTTTTTGCAAGAGCAATCTGCCATGAATACGACCATCTCGACGGCATCGTATACGTCGACAAAGCCGATAATCTGAGGAGCGAATTATAAATTGAAAGTAATTTTTTTAGGCACGCCTGATTTTTCGGTCGAAACTTTAAAAGCAATAATCAAAAGCAAGCACGAACTTCTTGCCGTCGTAACGCAACCCGATAAACCGACCGGGCGCGTGGAGAAACTGACTTGTTCGCCCGTAAAAATCGTAGCGTCCGAAAACGGAATCAAAGTTTTACAATACGAGAAAATCCGCACGCAAGGGGTAGACGATCTGAAATCCCTTGCACCCGACATAATGGTTACTTGCGCCTACGGCCAGATTTTATCTCAAGAAATAATCGACATCGCGCCGCACGGCATAATAAACGTCCACGCATCGCTTTTGCCGAAGTACCGCGGAGCTGCGCCCATTCAGCAAGCAGTTTTAAACGGCGACAAAGAAACCGGCGTCACCATAATGCAGACGGAGGCGGGCATCGACTGCGGCGATGTAATCTCCGTCGAAAAGACCCCGATAGGTTATAACGAAACCGCAGGGGAATTGTTCGACCGCCTTTCACTCATCGGAGCGAGATTGCTCGTTAAAACTCTTGACGAAATCGAAAACGGAACTGCCACGTTCACGCCGCAGAATCATGCTCTTGCGTCTAACGTAAAAATGTTCAAAAAATCAGACGGTATCATCGATTTTTCAAAAGATTCCGAAACGATTCACAACTTCGTCAGGGGGATGAATCCGTGGCCGTGCGCCTTTACGTACCTTAACGAAAAACTTTTGAAAGTCTACGCTGCCGAAAGTTTATCGTGTCCCGAAGCAGCAGACAAAACGCCCGGTCAAATCATTTTCTGCGACAACAAAAACGGCTTTGTGGTCGCTTGTAAAAACGGCACCGTAAGGCTCACGTCAGTCCAGCTCGAGGGTAAAAAAAGAATGTCGGACGTCGATTTTGCGATCGGGCAAAGAGCAGATGCGACGATAAACTCCGTTCTCGGAGTAAGACACGATGCTTAATACATTTTACGACTCGTACAGAATTTTGATGAAAGTGTACGGGCAGAAAACGTATATAAAGCAAGCGATCAACTCGGAGATTATCGAGCCGATAAACCGAGCGACCGTGATCAAAATTTGTTACGGAGTAGTCGAAAACGACGTTTTCATCGATTACATTCTTTTGGCGTATTGCGACAAACGGCCGAAACTTCCCGTGCGGGTCGTGCTGAAAATCGCAATTTACAACTTACGATTCCTCGATAAATCGCCTTACGCGGTCACGGACAACGCCGTCGAACTACTCAAAAAGCTCGGCAAGGGCGCAAACGCGGGCTTTGCCAACGCGGTTCTCCGTAAGTACATAAAGACAGGCGAATCTCTGCCTTTTCCCGAAGAATATCATAAGAAACTATCCGTCGCTTATTCCTATCCCGAATTTGCGATAAACCTGCTCGAATCTTATTACGGCAAAGAAACGACCGAGAAAATCGTTTCTTACCGAGAACCGCATAATTACGTAAGGTTCGATAAATCCGTCGACGGCGAAAAATATCTGACCGAACGCGGAAAAGAATTTGTTTCGACGCCGTTTTTCAATCTGTTCGACGTCCGCAATTTCGTAAGGGACGACGGCTACGACAAAGGACTATATACATTTCAGTCGATCGGCTCCGTCGCTATATGCGACGCCGTTCCCGCGGGCAAGATTTTATTTGACTGTTGCGCCGCGCCGGGCGGCAAAAGCGTCCTGCTTTCCGACAAGTTCGAAAAAGTTTATTCGTTCGAACTGCACGAACATCGCGCACAGCTCATAAAGGCTTACGCGGAAAGAATGGGCAAGACGAACGTTTCCGTAGTTACTTCGGATTCTTCCGTAAGGAACGACGAATACGTAGGTCGTGCGGACGCCGTTTTATGCGATTGTCCATGCAGCGGATTCGGCGTTGCCTGCGAAAATCCCGACGTAAAACTTAACAAAACAGAAGATAACGTCAAGGAACTTGCCGAAACGCAACTTAAAATCTTAAAAAACTG
>CAKQKN010000156.1 GCA_934249215.1 uncultured Clostridia bacterium | reverse complement strand
TTGACATAATTTCGCCCGCTTTTTCCTTGCTCCACAGTTTCTTGCGGAAGTTAAGATCGCACGAAACGGTTATGCCTTTTTCATTCGCTTTTTTGCACGCTTCGAGAGTTATCGCGGCGCATTCGTCAGAAAGAGCGGGCGTAATTCCCGTAAAGTGAAACCAAGTAACGCCTTCGAAAATTTTATCCCAATCGAAGTCGTTTACGCTCGCCGTGGCGATTGCCGAACCTGATCTGTCGTAAATGACCTTGCTCGGGCGTTGGCTCGCGCCCTTTTCGCAATAATAGATGCCGACTCTGTTGCCTCCGCGGACGATTTTGCTCGTATTCACGCCGAATTTCCTTAAACTATTGACAGCCGCCTGCCCTATTTCGTGCGCGGGAAGTTTCGAAACAAACGCACAATCCACGCCGTAATTCGCAAGGCTCACGGCAACGTTCGCTTCCGCGCCGCCGAAAGTTGCTTCATATTTTTCGCTCTGAACAAATCTTAAATAGTTTTCGGGGCAAGTCTAAGCATTACCTCGCCGAACGTTACAACCTTCATAAACCCACCGCTCTTATTATCTCACACGCCTTTTTGCAGTTTTCGGTTATGTCGTCTTTCATCATAAACGAACCGCCGACCGCAAAAATCTTGTCAAACTCTAAAAATTCTTTTAAATTCGTTAAATCCACGCCGCCCGTCGGAATGAACTTTACCTGCGGAAAAGGACCGGACAACGCTTTGAGCGCTTTAAGTCCGCCGTAAACGTTCGCGGGGAAGAACTTGACCGTCGTTATTCCGAGTTCCAGAGCCTGCATGATTTCCGTCGGCGTTACGCAACCCGGATAATACGGAATACCCTGTTTATGAACATATAGCGCGACTTTTTCGGAAAATCCCGGGCTGACGATAAACTTTGCTCCGGCATTTACAGCACGGATCGCCTGTTCTTCGTTTATAACCGTTCCCGCGCCGATATTCATTTCGGGAAACAGTTTTGTTCCGCGTTTTATAGCCTCTTCGGCGCATGCCGTTCTGAACGTAATTTCGGCGCAATTTATTCCGCCGGCTCTTAACGCGGACAAAGTTTTTCCCGTTTCGTTTACGTCTTTAATCACCACTACGGGAATCAATTTATCCATTTAACGCCTCTTTAATATTGTAATACGTTATATTTTTTGCGAGTTTTTCTGCAGACGCCTCGTCATATTCGCCGCCGTCAACCTTTTCGCCGATGAACGACGCAAGAATTCTTCTGTAATAATCGAAACGAACGTAAGACGAGAACGAGCGGCTGTCGGTGAGCAGACCGAACTGAGTGCCTAAAACCGAATATTCCGCGACCGTTTCGAGTTGGCTTCTTATGCCACCGAGCGTATCGTTAAACCACCACGCAGCGCCCACTTTAACCGTCGGGAACGCACCCGTCAACGTTGCGACCGCGCGAAGATCGTAATCGTTCAAAGGATAAACGACGATCGTCGGCAGTCCGCCGAGTTTAACGTTTTCATTATCCAAAACTTTTACGAGCGCGTCAACATCGATTGCGCCCCGCATAATGTCGAATCCGCTGTCTTTCCCGCAAGTTTTAAATGCCAAAGAATTAACGTTTCTGAACGTGCCGAAATGCAGTTGCAAAATCATTTTACGCTTAAAGCAGTTTTCGATAAGCCACAAGAGATTTTCGTCGGTTTCTCTTACGAAATCGAAACCGTAATCGGCGATTTTACAACCCTTGCTCACGAACTAATCGAGCCGTTTTTCAAGGTCGGCTTTCGGAACGCCCTCGTTGAAACGAGCGTCCGCGCGGAACGTCGGGCGAACTTTTACGCCGTCGATATCACCGTGATTTTCGAGCGGCGAAAACGGATCGTCGGTCGTGGCGATCTATTCCACGTTGAATTTTTTAAGCAGCTTACGAACGCTTAAGTTTTTCAACTTTTCGTTTGCTTCGTTACGGATTTCTTTCGCCGTGCCGGAATTAAGAGGCTTTTCTATACCGAAAATCTGCTTCAATTCCATATGCGCCCAAGCGTAAACGGGGTTACCGCAAAGACTCGGCAAAATTTCGGCAAACTTCTTGAACTTGTCGATAAACGACCTATTGCCCGTTATATAGTCCTCGGAAACGCCGCAAAGCCGCATCGCGCGCCACTTGGAATGGTCGCCCGAAAGCCACAGTTCGCCTATATCGGAAAACGTCTTATCGTCTTTAATCGCCTTGTCGTCAAGATGGCAATGATAATCGATTATGGGCAGATCTTTAATTGCGGAATATAACTTTTTTGCACTTTCGCCCTGCAAAAGATAATCTTCGCCGAAAAATTCTTTCATATCAAACTCCGCTATACGCCGAAAAACCGCCGTCCACGGGAATAACCGTTCCCGTTACAAAACCGCTCGCTTTATCGTCGGAAAGCCACAATAAACAACCTATAAGGTCACTTATCTCGCCGAACTTCTTCATCGGAGTCGCCGCTAAAATCTTACCCGTTCTTGCCGTCGGCGTGCCGTCCTCGTTATATAAAAGCGCGCGGTTCTGATTGGTTACGAAGAACCCCGGGGCAATTGCGTTGCAACGGATTCCGCAGGGCGCAAAGTGAACGGCGAGCCATTCCGTAAAGTTGGACACGCCAGCTTTTGCCGCAGAGTACGCGGGAATTTTGGTAAGCGGACGGAACGCGTTCATACTTGAAATGTTTATGATATTTCCGCCCGTTTTTACCATTCCCTCGGCGAATACTTGGGTTACAAGGAACGCCGACGTGATATTAAGGTCAAACACGAATTTAAGCCCGCTTTCGTCGAGCGCGAAAAAGTCTTTTAACCCTTCGGTTCCGAGCATTTCGGGCAACATAGTTTCGTTATCGCAAGTGGCTTTCGGATTGTTTCCACCCGCGCCGTTTATTAAGATATCAACCTTACCAAACGCTTCGATAACGGTGTTATAGGCGGACTTTATACTTTCTTTGTCCAAACAGTTGCAACGAATCGCAATCGCGTTTTCGCCTATTTCGGTAGCGATTTTTTCGGCTGCGTCATAGTTAATATCAAGTAATGCAACCTGCGCACCGCAAGCCGCAAGAGCCTTTGCGAACTCGCCGCAGATTATTCCGCCCGCACCCGTTATCGCCACGCTTTTGTTACTTAAGTCTATTCTGAAAGGTAAATCGTACATTTTTCTTTCTCCTTATTTTTTTCGCTATTTTTTAAGTCTTTTTGCACCGCTTCGAATACGCCCGCAAGATACGCTGCGCCCAAAGCCCTGTCAAACAATCCGTAACCCGGTTTTGCTTTTTCGCCCCAGATATTTCTACCGTGGTCGGGGCGCAAGTATCCGTCAAATCCGTTTTCGACGAGAGCGCGGACTATGGAATAGATATCCACGTTACCATCGGCGGTCTGATGCCCGTTTTCATAAAAATCGGTGTCGCTTGTGAACTTCAACTGACGAAGATGTGCGAAATATATTCGCTTTGCGTACTTCGCCGCCAGTTTCGGCAAATCGTTGAATCTGCCCGCGCCAAGCGAACCCGTGCAGAACGTGATTCCGTTATGCGGATCGGGCACGGCGGCGAACAATCTGTCGTAATCTTCTTCCCTGCCCACGATTCTCGGCAGTCCGAAAATATCCCACGGCGGATCGTCGGGGTGAATGGCCATATTCACACCCGTTTCGTTGCACGCAGGCATTATTCCGTTAAGGAAATATACGAGATTTTCGAACAATTTCTCGTGAGTCATTCCCTCGTATTCTTTCAAAAGTCCGTTAAGTTGCTCGGGCGAATAACTTTCGTCCCAACCGGGCAAACGTAAATCGTGCTTATCCAACTTATTAAAATCGGCTTCGCTGTACGAAAGCGAAGTTGAACCGTCGGCGTGCTTGTAGTACAAATTCGTTCTGAACCAGTCGAAAACCGGCATAAAATTGTAGCAAACGCACTTTACGCCGACCTTGCCGCAGTTGATTATGTTCTGCGAATAGTTCGCGATGAGTTTATCCCGCGTGGGCTTGCCGAGTTTAATATCTTCGTGGACGGGAATGGACTCGATTACTTCCATTTCAAGCCCCGCTTCCTCACAAAGGCTTTTCAACCGTTCGAGTTTTGAAAGTTCCCACACTTCGCCCACGGGAACGTCGTAAATGGCGGTAACTACGCCCGTCATTCCCTGAATTTGTTTTATGTAATTAAGAGGTATGCAATCTTTTTCGCCATACCAGCGGAATGTTAGTTTCATATTATTTCCTTATGTTTTTATACATGGGGCCGTAGGCCTCGCAAGCGCGATAGTCCTGACCTTCTTTATCCATTCCGAACGCATTCCATGCCGCCGGGCGATAAATATCGTCCTCGCAAACGTTGTGCATGCAAACGGGAATACGGAGCATAGAACACATTGTGATAATCTGCGCTCTGCCGGTGAGTAATTTCATAAACAACATGCTCGTTGCGTTAAGCGTATCGTTTTCCGTACCGAGAATGTAAGGTTCTCTCGCTCCGTTCCAGTCGAACGACGAGTTAAGAATGGATTCGGGGAAGTCGCAGTTGGGATAGAAGTCCGTCCATTGTCTTTGTCCCTGGAAACCGCCGACGATCGCGTTATGACCGACCATTTCCTCTTCTCTGCCCTTGGGAAGTTTCTTGTTGCCATTGAATAAATCTTTGATTATGCACGCCATTTTTGCGGTGAATTCCCAGTCTTTTTCCTTCTGAGCGGGAGTTTTCTGCATTTCTTCGGGGTTTTTGTCGAAGTCCGGGCGGCATTTTTCTTTAACCCATGCGAGAGCCTTTTTATATTCCGCTCTGTCGTAAATGCCTTTGGTCATTCTGCGGATAATTTCAACTTCGTCAACCGATTCAACTTCTCCAATCATTCTGCCTTTATACGGTTTTAGTGGTTTGATAAACATTCAATATAAAACGCCCAGTCCTCGCGGCTGAAAAAATGGACGCCGTCGCGAACGAAAAACGCTATTTCTCCGCCCGTATTCTTTTCGCCGATTTCAAGCGGCTTGTTCGCAGGCTTTAAACCCGTTAAACCGAGTTCTTTATACGCTTCGCTTGCCGCTTCCGCGCACAAATACTGAGCGTCGGTATCTGCCCAGTCGTCCTCGCTTGCCGCCACGATAAAAACTTTTCTCGGAGCGACGGAAGCCATTAAATAATGTTGATCAAACGGCATTTCGTACTCTTTTTTAGCGTATTTTTTGAAGTTCGGAGTAAACC
>CAKQKN010000155.1 GCA_934249215.1 uncultured Clostridia bacterium | reverse complement strand
GGGCCGACAGGTCCTACGGGTCCAACTGGTCCGACAGGTCCTACAGGGGCAACGGGCGAAGCCGGCGCAGTTGGTGCAACCGGACCGACAGGTCCGACGGGTCCTACGGGAGCAACCGGCGAAACGGGAGCAGCCGGCGCAGTTGGTGCAACGGGTCCGACGGGTCCAACTGGTCCGACAGGTCCTACGGGAGCAACCGGCGAAACGGGAGCGGTTGGCGCAATCGGGCCGACAGGTCCTACGGGTCCAACTGGTCCGACAGGTCCTACAGGTCCTACAGGCGCAACCGGCGAAGCCGCACTGAATGAAATCACACAATTTTCCGGAACAGGCGGAACGGTTGTAGCGAACGCAGCGACACCGCTGACTCAAGCATACAACAATATCTCGGACAGATCGGTCGAAGGAACGGATGGCAATATAATTCTTCAGCCCGGAACTTACGTAATCGAATACGTTGCAAATTCAGGCGAAGGAACCGGAACGAGATCGCTTTCGTTCTATCTTAACGGAACAGCGGTTCCCGGTACGACGTCCACGACCGACGCACCCGGTCCGTTGGTCGGAAAAACGATTATAACCATAGGTTCAAACGACAGCGTTCTCGAAGTAAGAAATTCGGGAAGCGATCAGCTTACGCTCGGAGGAATAAATATCATAGTCGAAAAAATCTGAAAAACGATTTATTAAAGGAGTCCCGCGTTCCATTGAAGAATGCGGGACTGTTTTTATCGGCAAAATAAGGTATCGCGCGAGGAAAAAGCGGAATATATTAAAAAAAATTCTTTAAAGTTTCCGAATCGGTTGTTTTTTTCCTTGCATTTTTAATTCGATAATGGTATAGTAATGAAAGCGTAAAAACGATAGCAACAGCCATCTTACTTATTTGGAGGTGTAGATATGTCAAGAGTTTGCAGTGTATGCGGAAAAGGAAAGCTGTCCGGTAACAAAGTCAGCCATAGTAATCGCAAGACTCCTCGCTTATACAGCGCAAACGTTCAAAAGGTCAGAGTTATGAAAGACGGCGTTATGACCTCTGAATACGTTTGTACTCGTTGCCTTAAGAGCGACAAAGTTACGAGAGTCTGATGGTTGAGTAAACGTTTATAGGATTCTTAAAAAATCTGATAACGGAATTTGCGTTCCGTTATCTTTTTTTTTGCTCTTTTCTTAATTTTGACGTTTGCCGCGAAAAATTGGAAAATATAACAGTAACGTCGTTGTCGCGATTTTCCAAGACGCCCTACGATTACAGTAAAAAGCTATTATAAAAGGCGCTGTGCGACGCACGCGAAAACTTTCCGTTTCGGAAGATTTTCGCACAATGCAACGCATAACGCCCGTTTTCACATTATTTATACTTTTGCAATTAATTAAGCGTTCCCTTTTTCCCGGACGGATAAAAGAAACCCTCGTCAAGATCGTCCTCACGGCGGGCAAAGTCCTCCGAAAGCTCGGCTTCGACAGACTTTGCGGTTGAGCCCATCCCGTATTTTTTTCGCAGAGACGATAACTCGTCGGCAAAAGAATATATCATCTTCTCGAGTTGATTTTTGAAAAATTCCTTTACAGTTTTCCGTCCGTCGGACCAATCCGATTCGTTCCGAGCCATAAGTTCGGCAAGAAACGCCTCGTTTTCACGCATTTCTTGCTGTGGGCGCTTTATCAGCGAAACGAGATCGGGATATTCGTTTTCAAGCACGTCCATTATACGATCGAGCAAAAGCCGAACTTTTTCAGATTTATCTTTATCATCGACGGGCTTGTCGGCAAACAGCGAAATTTCGTTGACGAGAGCAAGACCTTCTTCATACTGCGCGGCGTATTCGAAGGCTTCGTTTACGTATTCTTTATATTGAGAAGCAAGGGAATGCGCTTTGGAATATGCTTCGACGTATTCATCGCCCATTATATCGTAATAAATCGTCATCATTTTCGCTTTCGAATCGCCGCATATGATCCGAAAACGCTCTTCGTAGGCGGATTTTAATTTACGCAGCTCCGCGTTATACGCCTCATAATCGATATTGCCGTCTTTCTTTTCTTTTTCTTCCATAAGACCTCCTCGCAAGAGTTACGAAAGATTTTTGCCGAAAAAACGCCGGTTACACGAAAACGGCAGTCATCAGCGCGGCACCGCGGGTTAAAAAACCGAGCGCCATCGCCGCCGAAAAAATCGCAAACAGTGCAATCAGGCAGATTATCCAGCCCCTATATTTTTTCATATGCTTGCCTCCGTAAAAATATGTAGATATTGCGGAAGGCAGCTTTTTAATAGGGAGTTTTGAATATTTTTGCTGTGCGTTTTACAGATTACGCAGATATTCGACTTCGGCGCGGGAAAGCGGTCTGCATTTGCCGCGGTCGATGCCCGAAAGCGAAAGATCGCCTATCTTTATGCGCTTCAGGAAAACGACTTCTTTTCCGACGCTTTCGAACATTCTTCTTACCTGACGGTTTCTGCCCTCGGTTATCGTTACGTAAAGCTTGGTATATTTATCGTCGACGTCGGAAACCCTGACGGTGCTTCTGTTGGTCATTTTCCCGTCAAGTTCCACGCCGGCGCGAAGTTTTGCGAGCGCAGCTTCGGGAATCGTTCCCTCGATTTTTACGAGGTAAGTTTTCGGGATTTCGTTCCGAGGATGAGTTAAACGATTTATCAGATCGCCGTCGTTGGTGAACAGCAATAAGCCCTCGCTGTCATAGTCCAGTCTGCCGACGGGAACGACACGCGTCGAAAGCTTCGGGAGAAGTTCCATGACGGTTTTTCTGCCCTTATCGTCCTTGACCGTGCAGACGTACCCTTTCGGTTTGTTCATGATAAAATATAGATTTTTCACCGTGGACGGCGAAACGCGTTTCCCATCGACGGCAACGACGTCACGTTCGTCAACGTCGACGCCGAGTTTGCAAGGTCTTCCGTTTACGGTTACTTTGCCGTCGGACACGAGCGTGTCGCAAAAGCGACGGCTTCCGACTCCACAACTTTCAAGATATTTGTTAATGCGCATTTTATCTCTTTCTCTTTTGATTTTTTACCCTAATATACTATATATTTTCTGCTCAAAAAGCAACTGATTTTTGAGATAAAATTTAATTATGCCCATTTCGGTTCCCGATTTCACGGGAAAACCGCCTTTATAGGTTATTTCGGTCGTCGACGATATATATTTCATTTCCTCGTCCGAAAGCGGATAAACCGCATCTTTGCCTAGAGAACATGGGATTGTTTTTCCGTCTTTTTCGTAATAAGCGACGGGTTCGTCTTTGGAATGTAAAACGCGATTCTTATATTGAGAGTATACTTTATCGAAAAGCATTTCGGTCGTTTCATAAGTCGAACCGAGATTCAAAACGACGCAGACAAGTCTGAATCCGTCTTTGTTTGCCGCGGACGCAAGGCATCTCCCCGATTTTTTAGTGTAGCCCGTTTTTATTCCTTCGGCAAATTCGTATCTTGAAAGAAGTTTGTTCTTGTTGATCAATACACGAAGGCTCTCACCCGAGCCGATCCGGGTTTTCTTGGTCGAAACGATTTTCGCAAACTTTTCGTTAGCCATCGAATAACTGCATAATAATGCAAGATCGGACGCGGACGAATAATGATCGGGCGAATCGAGTCCGTGAGGATTCTCAAAGTGTGTATCGTTTAGCCCGAGCCTTTTTGCGGTATCGTTCATCAGAGAAACGAAATCGTTTCCGCCGTCGCAAACATGCCCGCAAATCGCGGTAGCCGCATCGTTTCCCGATCTCAACATAAGCGCGTATAACAATTCTTCCATCGTAAGTTCTTCGCTTTCCTGAAGATAGACGCTCGAACCCTCTATGTTAGTCCATTCCTTTTTTATGCAGACTTTATCGTCAAGCGAAGAATTTTCAATCGCAGTGATGCACGTCGCAATCTTCGTAAGGCTCGCGATCGGCTTTTTCTCCCTTGCATTTTCCTCATAAAAAACTCTTCCGCTATTTGAATCCATAACGATATACGCAGAATCAGCCGCTTCGGCGCGCATTGTTACGACAGGCATGATTATCGATATAATCGCGCATATAATAAGCATTTTTGAAAGTTTTTTCATTTTTTGATTTTACCCGCGATATCTTTTAAGAAGTTAAAGAGCGAACAAAACGGATCAAGCCCGTCCGTCACGGTAAAACCGTTTCCGTTATCGATTATGAAATAC
>CAKQKN010000154.1 GCA_934249215.1 uncultured Clostridia bacterium | reverse complement strand
GCATAGCCCTTGATTACTAGTCCGAACGCCCCGCGTTCATGTGACGACCTGGCAGTCTTTTCGTTTGTTACTTGCTACCCGTGAACGGGTTTTCAGGATAATCTATTGCTAATTGCATGTTCTCTTTATCCCGCTTTAATTGATTTTTTATGTAATTCTTTATCGCATCACTGTCTTTGCCTGTCGTGTCTACATAATATCCACGACACCAAAACTCCCTGCAGCGATATTGAAATCTTGATAAGCCTCACTATATCCTTGTGCTATCCAGCCATCCTCATCTTTCAAAGACGCCAAATTGATCCATCCTTTTCCGTTAGATATACTCCTATGCCACACATTTTCATTGTTTTCATCTTTTTCAAAACAGTTAATAATCATGTTTTCCTCCTAAATAATTACTTTCTAAGCCTATATAGCTAAAAAATTAATTTTCTTTTTTCCAGATAACGGGGGTTACGCCGTCCGTATCGTAATGCCAATAATTCCCGTCGTAATCGGTTTTATCCGCATTCAGTGCCGGCACCGTTTCGCTGTAATAATACCGAGTTGCACTTGTTAAGTAACTGTTATCTGAAGCAATTGAGATATTATTCCACTGCTTAATGGTCCCCTTATAGTAAACCTTTTTAAGTCTGCTGCAATTCGCAAACGCACCTTTACTTAACCCCGTTAGAATACCTCATACAATTACCATCGCATACAATAATTTCGCATCTATTTTTTATTGCCTTCTGTCGTGGCTATTGTAGCATATAACTTCAATTCCGATCCGAATCGCAATATCGATTATAATATCGTTTTTATAAAATCGGCGAGTTGCTTGCCCGCTATTTCGCCCGCCTGCGCGTCGGGGTGCGCAGCGCTTCCGAGCCCGTTGCTATAAAGCGCAACGGTGTATACGCCCGTTTCCGCGGCAGCCGCTTCGATCGCATCGTTGATGCTTTTGCTCTTATGATATTCGTCGGTTATGCAAACGATTTTCGCCGTCGGATTAACCGCTTTGATCTTTTCAATAAGAGCGACGTAAGAGGTTTTTACAACCTTGATTTTTTCTTCTTTTTTATCCGAATAAAAATATTTTATACTGCTCCAATCGTTCGCGCCGATGTTGATTATCACAACGTCCGCTACGTATTTCGAAAAATCCCACTTTTTGTCGGGATAATTCGCGTTGCAGACGGTATCGAACGTGTCGAGAAGAAGCGGAGAATAGAAACGCCCTTCGATTGCGAGCGACATGCCCGAATACGCGAAAAAGTTTGCCTCCGCGCCGAGCAGTTCCGTCGCCACGCCCGAATAACACAAAGTCGGATCTTCGTCTTTCGTTTCGAATGCTGACGTGGAATTACTCCCCTTGACACCGTGCCCGACCGTAAGCGAATCGCCGTAAAACTCGAGTTTCAGTTTGGGCTTTTGTTTTGGCTTTACAAACTTAAAACCTCCATCCGTCGCTTCACCCGACAGCGAGATCAGTCCCGCAATCGCTTCGCGCCCTTCGGTGAGTTTTGTCACGGTAACTCTGTGTTTGCCGTTTTTCAGTTTATTGCCGAGCGTCACGACGTTCACCCCGTCGTTTAAGCCAATCGTACGCGTACGCGCGTCCACCTTAATTTTGAAGTAAGTCTTTTGCCCCGTTCTTTGGCTCGCCACTCGACAAAATATCGTGGCAATTATTTTGTTGCCGTAAAACGACGCGTCGAAAGAAGAATAGCTTTGCGGAAACATTACGCAGTCCTTGCCGTTAGGCGCTTTGTCCTCGATCGTTCTTCCGCTCCAGTTTATATGCGATTGGTTTTTTATGTCGAAATTTTCAATCGCGGGATCGGCAACTTCGACCTTGATTTTTTGTTCTTTGTCACCCTTTTTCACGACGATAAAAGTTTCGCCCTCGGACAAGGCTGTAACCGTTCCGTCAGCCACAACCTTGGCAATTTCGGGAGTTTCGCTCGAAAACGAGCAACCGTCGATCGCATCGAGCATAGATGTTTCGTCGGCAATCATCGAAAGCGAGTCAACCGAACAGAGTTTTTCTTTTTTATCCGTATCCGTTTTGCACGAGCAAAAAGTAAAAACCGTTATCAAGCAGAGAATCCCCCTTAAAAAATTTATGGCACACATAATTATTCACTCCTATAAATTAAGATCGTTTACGATTTTGCGCCCGGCGTTCATTATCATATTCAGTTCACTGCCGACGCTGAAAAGACTGAATCCGCTGTTTTTCGCAAATTCGATATACTTTTTGTTAGCGGTTATGATTCCGCAAGGTTTACCCGTATTTTTCGAAGCGAGAGCCACTTTTTCGATTGCGCCGAATATCTCTTTCGGATAGGGCGCGCCGATGCAACCGTAGTCGCAGGACAGATCGTTCGGGCCAACGAACGCGCCCGACACGCCGTCGATCGACAAAATTTGTTCGGCGTTTTCAACGCCGCTTACCGTTTCGATCTGCGCGTAAATCTCCATTCGCTCGTTTGCCGAAACCATATATTCGGAAAGCTTTGGCGGGTTGTAAAAAGTGTGTGCGCGGGTTGTCGAAATTCCGCGACACCCGACCGGCGTATATTTTGCATATTTTACGACTTCCTTAATATCCGAAATACTATTCGTCATCGGAAGAAGAAAACCGTTTGCGCCCATGTCCGCAATTTTCGTTATATCTTTTCGCGAATTGTCAGATATGCGCACGATTACTTTTAAGCCGCACAGCGCGGACATCATTATGATTTGCGATAGTTCACGATAGTCAAATCCGCCGTGCTCGTTGTCAACGATGAAGAAATCGAACCCCGCGTTTTTGAAAAGCAAAGGCATGTTCGTGAATGAAATCTCCGACAGCATCGTTCCGATTTTTATTGCTTTTTCCATTTGTTTTCTCCGAAATATTTATCAAAATCGGGCGATAATCGACTTATAGCCCGACTTTCATTCTTTTTTTCAATTAGTTCCAAACCGCAGAGCGCGTCCGAAGAATCGTTTAGCCTGTATTTGACTTTCAAGCCGTCGGCGACTTTTTCGATCAAGTTTTTGCGATATCTGACAACCCCGCCCGTTATCAGCAGTTCTTTTTTAGCGGGAAGTTTTTTAAGCGCCGCCGAATATTCTTCGATCAAAGAATCGTAAAGTTCTTCGTCGTTTTTCCGCGCTATATAAGCGCCGCCGATAAGCCCAGTTACGGTGCAAAGCGTTTTTCCGCCGAAATATGGGCGCGATTCGAAGTTGCCCGAAACAAACTGCTTTTCGACGCAACACATTTGCGCCGCCGTTCCGAGATTCAGAATATATTCATCCAAACTTGCGCCGCTACCGAATACCGCGCACTGCTGATCGCCGAACGGTGCAAAAACAAGCGCGCCGTCATATCTGCCGACAGCCTTTACTTCGTAATAAACTTCGGGCAAATGCATTTTGAAGTCAACCCATTCACCTTTTTTCCGCGTTACGACGTTGAAAAATCCGCTTGCCGCCGCGTCAGTGATATGAGTTGCGTTTACACCCGTGAGCAAGTATGAAATATAAGAGCCGAGAGTGAAAAAAGTCAGATCTTCACCGCACTCCACGCCGAATTTTTCAAGAGTAACCCGAGCAGACAAGAACGGCAAATTAGGCTTTACACTTTCGCCGCTTTCGGGCGGCAAAGTATAATTCTCACACAATTTTTCACCCCGTTTATCCCGCCACGAAATATATTCGGTTATAAACTTATCGCCTTTTTTTAAGACGTAGCCGTGCATCTGTGTACTTATACATATACGGCTATAGGTCGATTTTCCGACTATTCGGAACAATATATCGCCTATATCCGACAGTTTTACTTCATAAAAAATTCCGTCGTTTACGCACGGCTTAGGGAACGTTTCACTACCCTCCGTCACGCCGCCGAGATCGTCGACCGATCTATATTTTACGTTCGTGCTCCCGACGTCAATGTATAAATCGCTCATCAGACGCACTTTCTGTCCGATATGTCTGCGCGGACAAAATAGATATCGTGGCGGTTAAGCTCGAAAGAAAAGAGTATTTCGTCCTTTTCCTCATCGTAAAATCCGTCGGGATAAGACAGCCAGCCGGGAAAATCGGTTATGCGCTTTTTATAGTACCACGTTTTCATTCCGTCGTCCGAAATCCAGATTTCGAGCGGATTGCGATACTTGAACCCCACCCCTCTACCCGGCGTATTCAAAAGCGCGATTTCGCCGTTTTGAAGATCGATAAGTTTCGATTTGTTGTTCGGATTGGGAATATCGGTTTTCATAAGCGGGCTCCATTTCAGCCCGTCTCGGCTTCTGCTTTCGTACAAAAAGCCCGAACCGTTTATTCTGAAAAGCATTACGATCGAGCCGTCTTTTAAAACGGTTGCGGTTGGTTCCGGCCACTGCCAAATTCGTTTTCCGCCGAACTCGTTCTCAATCCGTATGTCCTCGCTTTTCACGTAAGTTCCGTCCGCGTCGCGTATTATCATCCCGCAATTTACGTAGGACAGATCGGAATCGCAAATTATCTTTTTTCCTGCGCTTAGCCGATCGTATTCTTCCTTTTTCATGTCGTATTGCTGATAGCAAAATCCGACGCGACCGTCCGAAAGATCGACCTTTCCGCGGAGGAAAACAAATGTATTGCGAAAGATCGGCATCGGCACTTTGTGCCACGAACGACCATTATCGATACTTCTTCTTATGTGGCAATCGGCATAGAGAAAAGCCCCGTCATGCTCGGTGATAAATGCATCTATATGTTCGTTATCGACCTCTAAGCCGGTTATTCCGGTCGCTCTTCCGTTGTCGGGGTAAATAAGTTCCCCTTTACTCCACGTTTCGCCCTCGTCATAACTGTGAAAGGCATAAGTTCTGTTAGAGATCTCGGGTTCGTTCACGCCGCCGCACTGCGACACGATGAGAAGATGTCCGTCGGGGGCGCGCCTTACTATCGCTTCGCACGAAAGAGTGTCCCTATGCACAAAAACCATTCTGTCCATTTTTCTATTCCTAAAAAACCGTTGATTTTTTTTGTTTCGTTTTATCGTAAACCTTTGAATCACGAAGCGGCAACGCCGC
This sequence comes from uncultured Clostridia bacterium, assembly GCA_934249215.1. GTDB lineage: Bacteria > Bacillota > Clostridia > Christensenellales > Borkfalkiaceae > HGM11416. The sequence continues at coordinate 15,173 of CAKQKN010000154.1, read as the reverse complement.
CTCGCGATTTTCCGGTTTAGCGATGCTATCACTTATTTGTTGAACTTTCTTCTTTTTACCACAAAGACGGCAACGCCGAGAATTGCAAGGACGAAAACGCCGCTAAAACCCAGCGCACCGAAACACCCTTTATCGCTTTCGGCGGGATTACTTCCGCTGCCCGAGTCACCCGAATCGACGGGAGCTTCTTCCATTTCGAAAACGGCGATCACGATGAGGTCGCTTTCGACGTTTTTAAGTTCGTTGATAATGCCGTCGCTACCTTCGATTCTCCAACCCTTGAAAACGTAACCTTCCTTGGTCGGTGAGTTAAGCGCGATCGTGTCGAAATAAGTAATTTTTTCGGGGTTGGTCTTGTCTGCCGCGAGCGTTCCGCCGTTCAATCTGTAAGTTACGCCGAATTCATTGACCGCAAACTCAACCTTAACGGTAAAAGAGCCGTCGACGATGAAAACATACTTCCCGTTTTCTTCGGCGAGTACGACTTCGTTTGCCGTTTCACCCTCTTCCGCCGAATGAACAAGTTTCACAGAAGTTACATAGCCCTTGTCGAGCGCAATCGTGAGTTCGTGTTTTTTATACAGATTTGTTGCATAATTACCCGAAGATACTTCCGCATTATCGATCGAAACTTTGCCGCCGACTTCGGGAATATCGAGCGTTATATCGGTGGCTTCGCCGAGCCCGACAATGCCGATATGCGCGTTTTCGCTTACTCTTATCGGGTAAAGATAACTGCCGTCGTCGTTTTCGGTGCGATCAGAAATTGTTTCGCCGTCAAGCGAAAGCCCGGTAAAGTCGAAGCCGGCAACGGGTACGACCTTAAGTTCATAATCTTCGTCCGCTTTAAAATAAAGCTTACCGTCCATATTGTCATCGACGTCCGCTATCGCAATGAGCGCGCCTGTACTGTCGCAATCCACTTTCACAAGTTCGGAAACCGTTATTTCCGCGCGAACGTGAAGGGGCTCAAGCCCGACAGCCGCAGTGTTTTCGTTGCGTTCACCCGGTCTGAAAGCAAAGTCGAACTCGTAAGCGTGCCCCGAAGCCAAGGGGCTTGCAGTCTGGTTGTTTTCGCCCGATTCGAAACCCGAAATAAAGGTCTTTACGTTGGTGATGCCGTAGCCCTCCTTACCGTTTAAAGAAACTTTCACCTTGTCGAAAAATCTCAAAGAGTCGCCGCAATCGAAAGTCAACGTTCCGATCTCGTCGAGAGCGGCTTCGTAAAGCCCATCGGCTTTTTTAACGGCGTCGGTTCCGTTCACTTTGAAAGAATCCACGGTATCATGAAAATTACCGACGAGCGTAAGCAGCGAACTGCCCGATTCCGCCGCAGTGAACGGCAAAATATCATAAGAATAAGTTTCGCCCGTTTTGCGAACGACGGCGAACTGCCCGAACACGAAATCGTATCTGTATGCGCTGATTACGAAATCGACGTATTCGATTTCAAGACTGCCGTAGTTTTCCGTTTCGGTAACAGCCGAACCTATAGCGTCGACCGCGGCTCCGTCTTTAAGGCAAGAAAGAGGAATTACGACCGTTCCGTCGGTACCTTTAACGCAGTTAATCTGCCCGCCGACGCCTTTTCCGCCGTTGCTGATTCTGACAAGCCCGACCGAGCCGTCGTCTTCGACGAACGTAAGTTTTACGTCCTCTTTCGTGATGCCGAAAATCTTATCGTTGTTTTTGAATTTTATTCTTACGTAGCAAAGCCCCGTCCCCGTATTGGGTTTGTTGCGCTGACGATAACTTACCGCGAAGCGGAAAGCAAGGTCGGTGGCGTTTTCCAACGAGTAGTCGGCTTCCGCGCCCGACGGCGTGTAACGGACGGTTGCCGTTCCAGTTTTGTTCGCATAAGCGTAAACTCCGCCGTCGTAAGAAAGCGACTTAAGCTGCGCTTCGGGAATTTCCGTTTTATACTCCACGGATGCGGCAGAAGCCGTTTTTGCATTCGTTCCGAAAAGCCCGAAAGCAAATACCGAAAGAGCAAAAAGCGAAACGACCGCGCATAACAGCGCCAATCTTTGTTTTTGTTTTTTCATCTTAATCCTCCGATTTATTTTTTTTACGCCCGACAAGCAGTGTTAACCCTGCAGCCGAAACGATTATCCCCATAAGTCCGCTGCTTCCGATATTGCCGCCGCATGAACAAGATTGCGTATCGCCTTGACATGAACCCGAACTGCTATCCGAGCCGTTCGAAAAGCCGGGATGCGTGTCGGACTTGCCCACTTCGACGTAAATTTTGAGAAGACTGTATCTGTCCTGATAACCACTCGGAATGGCGGCGTTCATCGAGAAAGTATATCTTCCCGCTTTGTTTCCGTCATATAACGGACAATCCCATTCGCCGCCGAACGTTTTCTTTTCGCCGCTTTCCGTGACGAGAGTGACGCTTTGCGGAAACTCTTTCAAAAGCTCGCTTTTCTTCGTCCCCTTTTTAACCGAAATATATCTTTCATAAGACTGTTCGGCTTTTATATAGTCGGTGTAATCGCCGAGGTAACTGACCTTACCGCGCAAAAAACTTCCTTTCCCGACGATTTTTCCCGCTTTGATGTCCCCTTCGGTCACGACGGACAGTCTGATTTCTTTCTGATCGTATCTGCCCGAGTCGTAAACGATATAGATTTCGCCGTTTTCGCCCTGTATCTGCGCCGCTTCGGGATAACTCACGCCCCACTTGTTGCCGACTTCGCAATCGTCAAGCATCAATGAATAAGGATAAGTTTTTCCGTCGTCGTAAGAAAGATATGCGGCAAGCTCGCTCCGAGCGGAAGTCGTCGCATGAGTGATAAGCAGAATCGCGCCGCTTTCCAGCCGCTGAACGTGAAATTTTGAGTTCGGCGTGATATACGGCACGCCGTTATCGGCTTTGAACTTGCTCCAATCGGCGCCGTAGTTATCGGAATAAGATATTTCCATTCCGCCGCCGACCGTCCCGGGAAGCCGCGAAAGCATCATAAGTCTGCCGTCGTTAAGTTCGATTATCTGCGCTTCGCCCCACTTTTTCTGCGACGGAAAAGCTGTTTCTGCTTTCGTGGAAGTGATGCTCACCCAGTTATATATCCCTTTAACGTCGTCGGGCAGACAAACGAGCGTTTCCTGCGCGGCGCAGTTATATTCGTAAGGGGTGATCCATCTGCCGTTTTTCAATACGGTGGGTCTGTGCGCGGGCGGAAACTTCATCCATGCCTTCGGCGTTCCGAACCGCAGTTCGCTTTCGGGATTTGCGCAGTCGGGATTGCTCATCTCGATCGCAAACACCCCTTTAAGTCCGCCGCGAATGAGGACGAGCCAAAGTTTTCCGAACTGATCCCGAAAAAGTCTGGGATCGGTAAGCCGCACGGAATCGTCGGACACGTCGAAAATGAGAAAGTTTTCGTTCCACGTCTTTCCGCAGTCATCCGAATAGTACATAACGTCGTAGTTATTCACGCCGTCGGAGCCCTCTATCGAGTCGCCCGTCTGCCACGCGCACCACATTCTTCCGCCGTCGGTTACGGCAAGAGTGGGAAGTCCTTGCCACATTCTGTCGCTTTCCGCATAAGTTTCTTTTGCATTTTCGGCCACAGGCTTCGAAAGGACGCCTGTGTCGCCCGACCAATAGTAAACGAGATCTCCGCCGCCCAAAGCCGTGCCTTCAACAGCCGATTGCGCTTTCGCCGCGCCGACGCTACCAACGGAAACAAAAAACATTGCAAAGACCGATAGCAATAAAATAATTCTTTTCATTTTTTCAGTACGTTACGGAAAGCGCGTGAATCATTCCCGTATATTTCCACGTTTCGTCCGTTTCGGCGCGTTCGTCTGCGCTCGTCGCCTTGGAAGTGAACATTATATCGAGTTTGCCGTATTCCAGCAGTCTGCCGTAGCAATCGCTCACGATACACGGCGAGAACAACCGCGAATAACCCGTTTTGTCGAGGCTGTAGTTCGCGGTGGAATCAACGTCGATCTTGCTTCCGATCGCGCTCCACCATTCGTCGACGAACTCCTCGCGCCCCGTCCATTCCTGTCTATGATCGATAAGCACTTTGTCCGAACTTCTGACGATCTGCAATTCGTCGGAAACCTTGGGTTCAACGGTGACGGTCACGGTACATTCGCGAACGGCGATAAATTCACCAGATTCCTTATCCCACACGAAATCCCCGCCGTATAAAAGCGGATTTGTTATTCCGAGATCTTTTATCCCTGACGTTTCCAGAACTTTTTTGTTGAACACTTTCACGTTGCCCGCATCCGAAACGTCCATTTCGAGAACGTAATTGGACTTAAACGCCTCGTATTCGGAATAGAACATCCAGATTTTTCCGTTTTCGTCAAAACTTATAAGGCTCGGCTCGATTGCCCCGTCATATTCGAGAAGCCCCGTGCGGTCGAACTCGGCGCTATCGAACTTCACGACGGGATTGCTTCCCGTTCTGATCCATTCGCCGTCCGGTTTGTCGCTTACCGCAAAGCCTATCGAGGCATTTTTCTTGTTGTTTTTGCCCGAATTCCCGCTATATGCCATCAGATACGAATAGGTCGAGCCGTTAAAAGCGAAATTGCCTTTAACGACGTCCGCACCGAATACATGTGCGCTGTCCCAGCCGTTTTCCGATACGGTAAGACAGGTTTTCGATTCGTCGTAAGTCCACTTGCCGCCGCCGAACGTACCCTTTCTCACGGCGATGCTCGTTTCGGACGAATATTTGGACTGATTTTTGGTGTAATACAGATAGCGCGTCGAGCCGATCTGGATGACGGACGGATTTTCGTCCGAATAACCGAGACTTTCGTCGAACACGGCGTCGATTCCGTCGATCCACTTGTTTTCGAACGTTTCGTGCGGCTTGTCGTTTCCGGACGATTGATCGTTCGGTTTGCGGCATGCGACGCCGCTTAACAAAATGGCGCAAACGCAACAAAATGTCGCCGTAATTCTTTTCAATATCTTTTTCATTATTGTTTTCCCCCGCTCATGTTATCTTTTATGGACGGTTTGTCGCCGAGAAAACTTCCGCCGGGCGTAAAATCGTCGTAATAAACGCCCAACTCGTCGATTATGAGTTCGCTGTCCTGATTTGCCGTGAAAAATCTCGTCAAAGAAACCTTGACGATCTCGAATTTATCCACGTCGAGAATGCCTTTGTTGCCGTAAGCCTCGGTCATGCTCCACGCCGGCGCATCGTATTGCGACAGCGGAATCCGTAGCCAGCCCTCGAAATTTGCGGGGATACGGATATACGTTTGAGTGTGAATAGAGAACTCAAGCCCAGTGACCACGTCGTATGCATAAACGGTTTTATATTTGTTGACGGCTGAATTCAGATTGTACTGTTCGACGAGATTGGTGTCAGAATTATACTGAAAGAGTTCCACGCCGAAACTTACTACGAAGTTTTCGCCGTTCTTCACGAAAACGGTCACGCCTTTCGCTCCGCTCCAGTCGCGTTCGTCGTCGGTTGCGAAATTGAAGTGAATACCCGCGTATGAGTTCTTACCCGCGTCGTAGTCGGAAGAATCGAGCTTATAGGACAAAGCGTCGCCATGTTCGCCGTTCGCAAAGAACGAATATTTGCTTTTTTGTCCCGACAAATAAAGATCGTTTTCTCTTTCCGCTTTCGCAACTTCGTCGTCTACGGACGATTCCGATGAAAAGTCTTTGACGATCTTCACGTCGCCGAAACGCTTTGCGCTTTTGTCGGCGGTGTAACTTTGCCACAGCGCGACGTCGGAAGAATGCGCCTTTCTCGCTTTTAAAACGGGGTCTGCGTCCGCACATTCGTGGATTACGGATTCTTCGGAATACTTCGCAAAGTCGCAAACGATTTCTTTTTTACCCGACTGATTCTTTTTGTAAATACCGAAAAGATAGAGCGAAGTTTTATCGGTCAGCCAAGTGGCGTTTGCGCCCGAAGCGATCACGGCGAGCGAAACCGACTTCACGTCGAGTTTTTTTGAAATTCCGCCGCGGTCAAACGCGGAAACGGGAAATTCGAGATCGCCGTAAAAACGGTAAGGCACTTCGATCACGCCGTTTTTTCTGACAAAAATAGACTTTTCGGCATTTTTGCCGTATAACGAATCGGCTTTGAGCGTTATTTCATTCTCGTTCGAAACATAATGCCCGTTATTTTCGGAATCTGTGAAACTCAATTTGGTTTTTACCGCATATTCGTTCGCGTTTTTGACGAAAAACCGCAGATAGAAACTTTCGTCCGCGCCGACCGAAAACTTTTCGATCGAAAACGTGAATTTTTCGTCAGCGTTCATTTTCCCGAAACCATCGATAACGATCCCCGGTGAATTTTCCGCGGCTTCAGTCAATGATACGCCGTGAACCCCGAACGCAAAAGCAAGCGTTATCGCAAGACAGATTACGTGTATCACCCTTTTTAAGACAAACATTTTTGTTTTCTGCATTATTGCCCCCTTATTTATGGTTTAAATCGTTCGTTTTTTTAAACAGCCACCGCATAAAGCCCGCCCGATCGAACCCGACAGCCATTTTTATGTTTTGTCCGTCCTCGCTTTCGATCGTTCTGGCTCTGTTTTTTCCGCTTACGGGAATCGCAGTTTTCTTCGTTTTATAGGTGTAGAAATTCTCGGTAAGCCCCGCAAGCGCAACCACGTCGTGCAGACATGTAATGCGGTCGGGTCTGTCTTTGTGCATTTTTTCAAGCATCATCGCACACATTTTCAGAGCTTGATTGTCCGTCGATACCAGCCGATGCTCCTCTTCTTCCGTGAGCGTTGCATTTTTCGTCACATCGATTCCGATGAGCGTCGTTTCCACGCCGCTGCCGAGCAGAATTGCCGCCGCTTCTGGGTCGCACCTTATATTCCATTCGGCAAAAGTGCCGCCCGAATGCCCGCCCATCATAACCACATTTTTCAGTTTGCGAAAAGATTCGGGCGATTTTTCAAAGGCGCGCGCCGCGTTCGTTGCTGGCGCAAGTTCGAGAAGAGTTACTTCGTTCGGATATTTCGACGCGATCTCATTGATTAAATCTACGGCGTTTTTATCGGAATAAGAATAGTTTCCCATTCCTTCCGAAAGTTGAGGAATGTGCGGTTTTCCGTCCGCACAGATGCTTTCGAACGGTTCGACGGTAAAAGGAACGCTGTAGGCGTAGTCCTCGCCCGCCGCCACCATCACGCTGTTTTTGCCGACCGCATTAAGAAGCGCCGCCGCAATTTTCGCGCGTTCTGCCGAATTGCGGTATACCGTCGTTACGGCTTTCAGGTCGATATCGTCCGTCGTCGCCGCGAGAACAAGCGCGTAGGCATCGTCGATATCGTCGCCGATATCGGTGTCTATGATAAGTTTCATTTTACTCCTTAATTACCCGTGAGCATATCGGCGGGTATTTCCTTGTTGTATTTCGTCACGCCGTAAATGGTGTCGATTTTAAGATTCTTGTAAGTCGACAAAGGATCGTTCGGCGCATATGCGTAAATTATGCCGAGTCTTTTCTTGTGCGCCTTGAAACAATCGTTTTTATACGCAATATACTCCGAAAGTTTTTCCGATTTTTCGCACCAGTCGAGAAGGCTTTTGATTTCTTTTTCAACTGTTGCGGCGTCGGGCGAAGCTATTATCCCCGCAATCTTTTTGAACCACTTACTGCGCATATTGCCGGAAGCGGTAAGCCCGAATTTATATCTTGAATCGGACGAATCGAGTGAGAAATCGAATCCGCGGTAATTATAGGTATACGGTATCAAAGCCGCCCGCGAATTCCATTTTACGTAATCGCGGTAATTGTTGAACTGCCCGCCCGTCGTCGAAGTGAGATACATATACATTGGATTACACAGGAACATGCAAAAATAAATGCCGTAGTTTTCAACGTTAGTGCGAAGCGCCTGAATGATTTCGTCGGTATACTCTATCTGTCCGTAACGATAGGTGTGCGTTTTCCCGTTGCCGAGATCGACCGTCGTTCCCGGTTGCGTCTTGTACTTAAAAGTTCCTTTCACGTCGTCTTGCGCTTTATCGATTCCATAATAAATGAGCCTCTGCCCATCCTCGGAATAAAGATAATCGAGAAGTTTTATCACCCGGTCGGGTCGCTTACAAGAAGAAGTGACCATCGTTGCAAGTTCGCCGGAACTGTGGAACGAAAGTTGCGGAACGGCGCCGTCGGTATTCAAAAATATAATCGGAACATAAGCAGCGTCGCGCTTTAATGGGTTGTTCTGCTCCCAGTTGCGGAAGTTGCCCGCGGGCGTAATCATCTTGCCCATATACATAATCGGTTCGCCGTTTTGAATATAGGAATTGACCTGCGCCTGAGTCGCGCCAAGGCACCCTTCGGTCAGAAGCCCTGCTTTATACAGCTTGTTCAGCCACTTTATCATTTCAGTATAGTTCTTGTCCGCCATCGGATAAGCGTAAGTTCCGTCGGAGTTTTCTTCCTTACATCCGAAATACTCGGCGAGAACGCGGAGTCCGCGGCTTGCGTATTCTTCAGCGCTGTCGAAAGCCGAAAGCAAGACCGAATGATTTTCGTTTGTGAGTTTATACTCCTTTTTAACCCACGAGAGAAAGTCAAAAATGCCGTCGGGATTGGTCATGTCCGCATCCGTCCAGGCGGACTTTTCGCCTTTCATGTGTTCGATATACGCCTTGAGATAATCCTTTCTGACGACGATTCCGTCGTTGGGAAGTATATGCCCGTCGACTTCGGCATACTCGTCGAGCTGCTTCGACGAATAGAAGTTATTCATCAAAAAATACAGATTATCGTCCGCAGGGTTAGTATACGTATCCTTCATCTCAGGATCTTCTTTCAAGCGGCGGTTGAGCGAAGGCGCCCAGCGCTCGGCAAGCCCGTTTATCGGAAAAATCTTTTTGTCATTTATGAGGTCGTACATGCCCGAGGTTACGGACAGAATATCGGGAAGATCATTTCCCGCAATCATCGTCGTGAGTTCGCTTCCGTCGCTCGTGGTCGCTTTTTTGAAATTGATCTTCACGCCCGTCTGTTTTAAAATCTCGTTTGTGACGACGGTGTTGTCTTTCGGCAGATAGTACGACGTGTTGTCGATAAACCAGTCGATTTCGATAATCGAATCATCCTTTTGCTCCCACGAGTTTTTTGTGTCATCCTTGCTCGCGAGCGGATAATCGGGATAATTATATTCGCCGAAATCGAACATTTTGTTGTTGCATGACTTGCAACCGACTGAAAAAAGCACGGTCGCGGTCGCAACGAGAATACATAAAACTTTCTTAATCATTGAGTCCTCCCTTCTTATATTTTGTTATAGGCCTGCGCCTCAAGCTTTTGCCTCTGTTTCTGGCGTTTCGCCGCCCTTAAGGGCGCTCGCCGCGACAAAAGCGCGTTTTTACGATACTTGCAAAAATCAGCCCTTTAACGAACCTACCATTATGCCTTTGTTGAAATGCTTTTGTATTGTCGGGAAAAACGCCATAATCGGGATAAGCGCGACTATGATAGCGGCATAGGATATGGTTTTCGCCGACACGAAGTCCGCATATTCCGACGAAGAACTGCCAGACGCGTTGTTGATCAAGTGTTTGAGATAAAACTGCAAAGTGATGGTGAAATCACTCGCCTTTACCGAAGCCGCGTTCGCGTCGGTATAAAGCATCGTGCCCATATAGCTGTTCCAATGGTTAACCGCGAGCCACAACGCAACCGTCGCCAGAACGGGCTTGGAAAGCGGCATATAGATTATCGCCCAGATCTGCAATTCACCCGCGCCGTCGAGTTCAGCCGCCTCGTAAAGACTTTCCGGAATTCCGTTATAGAAGTTTGAGATTATAATCATGTTATAAACCGAAAACACGGCGGGCAGAATATAAACCCAAAACGAATCGTACAGATTCAGAATTCTTATGAGCAGATACATCGGAATGATTCCGCCCGAAAAGAACATTGTGAAAATGAATATCCAGTAGTACGCTTTGCGGCATTTGAGGTGGCGGGAAGTCATGGCGTAAGCGACGAGCGAAGTGAAAATAAGCGCGGTGGAAACGCCGATTACCGTTCGAAAAAAGGTGTTTCTATAGGCTATCCAAAACGAATTGTCGTCGAAAATGGCGAGATAGTTCTTGAATGTAAAATCTTTCGGAAAGATGAACACGCCGCCGCCGGCATAGGACTGCCCGTTGGAAAACGAACCGATAATCACATACCATATCTGATAAAACGTGGCAAACGCGAACAATGCAAGAAAAACGTAAATAACCCAATCTATCGCGGTCATTTTCCTGTGTTTTCTCTTTTTCTTTTGTTTTTCGACAGAAACGTTGTTTTCGATCATATCAGAAAAGCCCCCTGCCAGTTGTTTTTTTGCTGATGAAGTTGCTTGCGATAAGGAGGAACAAACTCACGCACGACTCAAACAAACTTATCGCCATTGCGTAAGAATAACGACGGGAAGTGAAACTCATTCGGTAAACGTAGGTCGCCAACACTTCGCTTTTGTTGAGGTTCACGGCGTTTTGCAAAGAGTTGAACTGTTCGAACGAGTTGCCAAGCAGTCTTGAAATGTTGAGCAGAAGAAAAACCGTTATCGTGGACGCAATGGACGGAAGCGTGATATATACCGCTTTTTGGAATCTGTTTATCCCGTCGAGTTCAGCCGCCTCGTAAAGCTGAACGTCGATCGCGGATATTGCGGCAAGGTATATAATCGACCCCCACCCCACACTTTTTATGATCGACGACAAAACTATTATCGTCCATATATGCTTTTCACCCATCAGATAAGCCGGATTGCTTACCGACGATAGCCTGAAAAGTTCAAGTATCGGGTTTATTATGCCCGTCGTCTGATCGGTCAGCGCGATCACTATCCCGCCGTAAATCGCCCATGAAATAAAGTGCGGAAAAGTGGAAATGATATGAACCGCTTTTTTGAAAAACGAATGCATTACCTCGTTGATGAGAAGCGCGAAAATGATGGGTGCGGGGAAGTTTATGGCGAGCATTATCACGTTGAGCGCAACCGTGTTCGTCATCACGTTCCAGAAATCGACGTCCTTTAAGAACAGTTCGAAATTTCTGAACCCGACCGATTCGCCCATTAAAAGCCCCTTGAGAAGGTTCGATGTATAGTCCGCATCCTTAAACGCAAGCACCAACCCGAACATAGGCACATAATGGAAAAGAATCACCACCGCAAGCCCGATCGTCGCCACGACGAACACGGTTATGTTCCTCGAATCCCATTTTTTCTTTTGTTTATTGGTTTTTATCAAGCATGATTTATCCATGTTTTTCCCTTTACGACATACTCATCGTCACTGACGAAACATCTTCTGCTCCGTTTCCTGAAACGGAGATTTTCGCTACTGTGTTTTTTCGACTAAATTATACAATCGCCTACGTTACAAGTCAATAACAAAAACACGGGAATATTTATAAAAAAACGAGATTAAAAAAATGTCAAGCACAAAAATCGGCAAAAATAAACGCTTTTATCTTTGATAATTAGGTATAAAACGCAAAAGAGAGATTTATTCTTGACATAAAAATCGTTTTTTGGTAAAATGTAAAATAATAAAAAACGAAATCGCTTCGAAAAATAAAGGACTTTTTTAAATGATAAAACTTGAATACGTATGGATCCGAAACTACGAAACAACGCGGACGATTGCACTGCACTCGCACGAATGTTATGAATTCGTCTATTATATAAAAGGAACGGGAACAGCCGAATACGACGAAAAAACTTACGGCTATTCGTCGGGAACGTGCGTGCTTATTCCGCCCAATGTTCAACACGGAGAAACGCATAAAGAACTGACGGGAATGATCGCGGTAGGGTTTTCGCTCAAAGACTATTTTTATTCGCCCGATTTCATCTATCTGTTGGACGAAAAATCGGTCATTTTCGACCTTATTCAAAAAATCAGACATGAGTTCAAAGCGAAAGCCATGCACCATATCGAATATATCGAAAGCATTTTAAACGAACTCATGATCGAACTGTTTCGTATGACTCAACCCGCGCCCACGAAAAAACTCACTTCGTTCGACTACGTAATCTCTTACCTGAAAGAGTATTTTATGGCGGACATAGACATCAGGGCCCTTTCTAAAAACTCGGGGTATTGCGTAGACCATTTCAGAGCGCTTTTTAAAGCGAAAACCAGGCTTTCGCCGAAAGAATTCGTTTTAAACGAAAGATTGAAAAACGCCAAACTTTTCCTCGCCGATCCAACGATTCCGCTCGAACGCGTCGCGGAAAAATGCGGATTTCAATATTACAGTCAATTTTCCCTTTTCTTCAAAAAAAAGACGGGGCTTTCCCCGTCCGAATACAGACGATCGGTGTTCTAATTCAACGATTAAAATATACCAATCGACAAAACGTCATGATTGTTGGTTTCTAAAATCGGCCCGCTTTTGCCATATTTATGCGCTCCAAAAACAACCGAAATATCTTTTTTTATGTCCAGCTCTCCCGAAAAGTCTAAAAACGGCTTCGGTCAAGTAAATATCCACCCGCATAGCGGGTGGCTTTTCTTTTTCGGGTATAACCCTATAATTTTTAGCAGCGCACAAGTGCGTCTTTTGTTGACCTGCCAGTCAGGTGTTGTTTTACTTGCTACCCGTAAACGGGTCTCTCGGATCAAAAATACTCAATTGATCAGACTCTTTATCTCGTTTTAATTGATTTGATATATATTCTTTTATCATTTGCGTATTTTTTCCTACTGTATCTACACAAAACAATAAAGCTCTCAAACTCCTTTACTTATTTTTGCGTCATAGCCCATGTTTAAGAGTATTCCAAAATAGCAAAGCTCTCAAACCGTTCGAGATCGGACTTTGCAAGCTATTTATTTAATTGTTCTGACGAAATAAACTCACATTCAAGAAAACTCAAAAATTACCTGTTTTTATTGAAATCAGAGGATAAAACTATGGCTTTTACTACTAAAAAGTGTTCGTGCGAGGTTAAACAAACGCTTCATCACCGATTAAAGTTACGTAATCTGGAATCACGATTTCGGAAACTGTTTTATCCTTTACATCGGTTATAGTACAATCATTGACGAAAGAATTAAAGTTAAAGTTTGACATTTCGTCTTTTACTTTAAACTTCGCGGTTACGTTAAATTCGATCGTAAAGGTATAGTCCTTTGCGGTTGAAAGCAATTCTTCGCCATTGTACCAACCGATAAATTCACAACCTAAATACTCCGCAGTTACGACGCTTTCTATTTTATCGCTACCGTATTTTTTGGTTGTTGCGTTCGTTATTTCCCCGTAAGAAGTGTTTTCGTTCGACAGCGTGTAAACGTTTCTCGCATAATAGACTTTCAGGACAAGGCTTCCGTCACCTGCAACGTTTCCGCTCAACACGCTTTCTCTTCTATTTAAGGTGAAGTGATTGTATGTTTTTATTTACGCAGTTACGACAGACCCGCTAGTTCCTTGTAAATTGACGGTCTCGCATAACGTGTAGTTATAATCCTTACTCCCGAAATAATATTCAACCTTATATGCCGTATCCGTGTTTGCCGTCCAACTTGCCGTTATGGTCACGTCTTGGGTTATCGGTTGAGAAAAATCGTAATCCCAATTTACAAATGTATAACCGGCTCTCGTCGTAACGGGCTCTGTGATGATCGAATCTTCCTCTATTTGCTGGTTTGGTATTTTTGTCCCGTTTCTCGTGTCGAAACTCACCGTATAAATAGGTCTGCGGCGAATGGTTACTTCATATACCGATTGAGGTTCGCCGTCCAACATTTCTATGACGTAAACGACGTTGTCGCCACTATTTAAGGGAATCGTCTTTGTCGCGACTTGCTGACTGCCGTAAATGTCCAAGGATACGACGTATTTGATAACTCCCACCGTTTCCATTTCGTTGATAAATGAAAAAGATTTTGTGTCGTTGCTCACTTTGCCGTAAACAAGAATACTTCCGTCATCTTTTTTCTCTCCGACAGAAAGAGTTTTAAAAGATATTTTGCTTTCAGATTTCGAGCCATCGTCAAGGATTGTATCAGTTGCTGTACAACCCTTGTGGTCACAATGCGCCGTTTTTGTACCATTTTTTCCAAGTGACCCATTGTTGTCCGAAACGTAATTCGTAAAACTGTGACCGATTGGATCACCGTATTCAAAAGTATCGCTTGATTTTTCTCCGCACTTACAGGAAAAATAATATTTCGCTTTTTCCGTGCATGTTGCCGAAGAGCATAAGTATGCTTTCGTCGTAACTTTGTTCGAGAATGAATGCTTGTGAAGGGTGCAACCGATAAATCCAAGCACCGAAACGGTAAGCATTGCGATAATAATTGCCAGAACAGTCTTTTTCATATCCTTCCACCTTTTCTGACATAAAAAAAGTGTCGCCGTCAAGATTGAAAGCGACACCGTAAAAATGTACACTCTCACTCTTGTTGCCACACAATTTAATAATTGGGATACCAATGGTTATAGATCAATTTTAAGTCCGGATATTTTGTAACGCGAAAAGTGTATATTATTCCGACTCAAAAAGTCTGTCTTTGATGATTATTAAACTATATGGCAGTTTCAGTATAATATTTTTAGCCATCTATTGCATTTTTTAAGCGAAAAAGCACAAAAACCGTTTAATCACATACCACAAATCGATTAACCAACCGGGTTTTCTCCCATTATTCCGAACCTCTCTCTTACGCGGCTCCTCTCTTCGTCATCCCGCGCCGTGCTTCCTTGCTTGACCTTTTTCCCGTCATCCCGAGGCTTAACCTCTTGTTCGTTTTCACTTCGTCATCCCGAGCCTTGCTCACCAGACGAACTGCCGAGGGATCAATGGGCGTTAAGCCACGCACTTTTGAATGTTAGAATATATTTCGAGTGCGGCACTAAAGCGCCTAGATCCTTCGGAAGCCGAGTTAAAAAGCAAGGCTCAGGATGACGAGATAAAAGATGAAGTGTGCGCGTTTATGAGCAGTCCTCTCTCGTCTTTTACTCGTATTGCGGCGCTCACAAATATTCAGATACACCCCGCACACCGATTTTTCGGCATAGCAAAAGCCTGCACGTCGATTAAATACGCACAGGCTTTTAATGGAAGCGGCAACTACCTATCCTCCCGGGCCGTGTCCAGCCAAGTACTTTGGGCGTGATTGAGCTTAACTACTGTGTTCGGAATGAGAACAGGTGGATCCTCAATGCTATCGTCACCGCTATGGA
>CAKQKN010000153.1 GCA_934249215.1 uncultured Clostridia bacterium | reverse complement strand
TGTATTTCACGAGAAGAGCGAGCAACCGTGTTTTTTCTTGTATTCGATGAGTTCGTCGACGTATTTTTCGGTCAGACTATATTTTTTCATAAGGCATTTTTTGCAGAAAAACGTCGTCGAACCGCGGTTTACGAGGAGTTTCGTCAGCCCGACGTCATCGGACGAGAGTTCCGCGTCGCAATCTTTACATTTACTCATTGTCCACGACTTCCGCGATATAGACCGCGGAGCAATGTGCGTTCAGCGGGGCAGGACCGACGAATATTCCGTTTTTGGAGTAGAAAGACGTTCCGTCGACGGCGTTCGTGAATTTCAGGCGTTTTCCGCTCGATTCGGGAACGCCGAGCGATTCGGTAAGGAAAGTCATCGCGTTTGCGCCCATCTTATCGTCGGTCAGGTTGAATATTCCGACGGCTATCGTTCCGTCGTCGAGATATTTTGCGACGATCGGGGTGTTGGGATTGTAATCGGCGTAGTAACAGTCGTTTTCTTCGCTCAATTTGTGATTTTTTACTCGTCTGAAGTTATAATACGTCTGTTCGACCAGGAACGGCTGACAATATTTTTCGTCCTGATCGATTCTTAAAAGCGTTTTGTTGGTGACGATTTTTTTGACGTCCTCGCTCATGTTTCTTATATCCGAGCCGAGCATAAGAGGGGAGCCGAACAAGCACCAGAACGCGAAGTGCGTCAGCGATTCGTCGAGAGTGCAACCGCCGTCGTTTCTTCCGCAGTTTCCGTTGCCGTTCATGCCGATAATAAGCATATCGAGGTCGTTGAAGCAACCCTGACCGTTATATTCGGTGTAGCGCAGTTGGTCGCGTATGATTTCGCGGACGGATACCCAGTTGTCGAAAATATCGCCCGTCGAGCGCCAGCTGTTCGCTCCCGTTTCCTTGATCCACACGCGCGTGTCGTCCGCACCCCAAGAGCAAGCGCTGAAGAAAATATCCCGACCGCAGTTTGCGAGCGCAATGCCCATTCTTTTGTATAAAAGGTCGCCGGGAGTCGACATCGAGCGGTAGCAGTAGTCGTATTTAAGGAAGTCCACGCCCCATTCGGCGAACGTTTGCGCGTCCGTGAACTCGTGTTCGTAAGAACCGGGGTACATAGCGCAAGTTACCGCGCCCGCGCACGAATACATTCCGAATTTAAGACCTTTGGAGTGAACGTAGTCGGCGACGTATTTCATTCCGTGGGGAAATTTTTCGGGATCGGCGACCAGTCTGCCGTTTGCGTCGCGTTCTTTTAAACTCCAGCAATCGTCGATGACGACGTATTCGTAGCCCGCGTCTTTAAGACCCGATTCGACGAGTACGTCCGCACTTTTCATGATAAGGCTTTCGTCGATGTTCTGACCGAAAGTGTTCCAGGTGTTCCAGCCCATAGGTGGCGTGTGTTTAATCATTTTTCCCTCCGTCAAGAAATATAAGTCGGCGATATTATAACGGTGCCCGTTCGGGTTTGTCAAGTTTTCGGCGCGATTATACCGTTTTTTTGCGATTTACGTAAATAAGCCCGCCGTAGTTGGGCAGAAGCATCGGCGTTACGTTCGTGTCTTTGTCCTGTTCGTCGGTGAGATCTTTGTAAAACCATGCGTTTATGCCCGTGGGCAGAGTTGCAGCCGCGCCGTAGTCGTCGTAGGAAAGGGCGACGTCGGTGACGAGCGAAGAAAAAAGTTTCGAATAGTCGATAGGCGGTTTGTCGAAGAAAACGAGTATTCTTCTCGTCGGTTCGGTTCTGTGGACTTCGCCGAGCGTTCTTTCGCTCACGTCCTCCGCGCGCACGAAAAAGCCGAGGAAAAGATCCTGAATGCCGAGGTCGTTCACGTATGAAAGGAGCGCGTGAAGCGAGCGCGTTTTGCCGTCGGGCGCTTCGAGAAAAAAGAATTTCCGCGCGATCAGAAGTTCGTTTATTCTTTCCGACAAAATATCCTCGCTCCTTAACAGGCGAGTGTCGAACCGCTCGTCGGACAGCGGAATTTTTCGCGTGGGGTCGATTATCATGACGCCCTTTCCGTATGAATAAAACTTCTTGAAGCGTTCGTCGAAATACGCTTTTTCATAGGCGCGGATATGGTGGTATTCGAGGTTGTTTTTCCGTCTGAACTCGGTGGGCGTCATACCGGTCACGGCTTTGAAGTTGTTGATGAACGACTGATTGTTCTCGTAACCCAGACTGCGCCCGATTTCGGACGACGGCGCGTCGGATATTCCGAGCATTTTTCGGGCGCGTTCGATCCGAATGTGTTCGATTTTCTTTTTTACCGTCATTCCGAAAGCGTCGCGGAAGAGTTTTTCGACGTAAACTTTGCTTACGCCCGTCGCTTCGCAAACGTCCGCCACGGTGATCGGGTCGGATACGTTTTTGTTGATGAAAGACACGGCTTTGCGAAGGTATATGTTGCCGTATTCGTTCCCCGTCTGCGCGAGAGTGCTTCCCGCTATGTCGGCGAGCAGTTGGCTCAAAAGCAGAGTGAACGACAGTTCGAACTCGGTATCCGTCGTTTTTTTCGACAGAAATAGTTGAAGTTTTTTGAGCGTCCTGAATACCTCGTTTCCGTCATCGAAGATGAGAACGTCGGTGAATTTCTTCCGGTATGCGATCATCGACGGGAAGGCGCTCGCGACCGAGTTGTCGAAGAACAGATCGTCGATCTTTTGCAACGGGTGCTGCGATTCGAACTCCACGTTGTAGATATGCGCTTCGTTCGTAAAGTATATGCGGTGCGGCACGTTGGGCTTTACGATGATGAAATTGTTCTGATTCAGATCTACGTTTTTCTTTTCGTCGCCCGAAAGGTATTCGAAAGACATAAGCCCGCTCGCGACGTACATGATTTCGAGCGTGTTGTGCTTGTGTATGCTCATAACGAAAGAATCGTCGTAAATCTGGTTATAATACAGACATGGCTTTATCCGCGTTATGAGTTTCGTGTCGATCAGCATAGTTGCTCCTTGATTGCGGGGACGGTACTCGTCGGCGATCGTAATCCCCTTGATATAATACGCCCGAATTTTTCGTCAGTCAAGAAAAAATTTACTTTTTTTGATTATGATTAAAAAAAAGTTAACAATATTTAAAAACGCTCTTGAATTAAGCTGCACTATATGATAAATTGATATCGCTATGGAACACTACGCAATTAACGAAAACGGACTTACGCTCGCATTCACAATCGAAAACGGCGTCCTTAACATAAGAGAATACGGGCTTGCGGAGCGCCCCGTCAAGGTCGACGCCGCGGAAAATTTCGCGCAGGTGCATCTTTCCGGCGGAAACGTGACGAGCGGGCATAACGGGATCAAGAGAATCGGCGCGAGCGAAAGCTCGGAACTCGTCTATATCGGTACGGAAAAAATCGTCGGCGAAAAGTTCGTCGAGTACGTCATAGGGCAGAAAAGCAAAAAGGTCGAAGTTTTTACGCATTTGCGCTTTTTCGACGGAATTAAAGTTTTTTCGGTTTTCAATACCGTCAGAAATATTTCGTGCGGGGACGTGTGGCTTGAAGAAGTGAACGGAATACTTTTATTTACGCCCGCGTGCGAGGCGAACGAAAATTATTCCGATTACGTTCTTTACGTTCCGCATAATTCCTGGCATTGCGAGGCGCAGTGGAAGGGCGCGTCGCTTGAAGAAAGAGGGCTGTATTCGGGCAACGGAAACACTTCGATGAAGCGCGTTTCGATCAAGAATACGGGCTCGTGGTCGACGAAAGAATATCTGCCGATGGGGATTTTGCATAGCGGGAAAGAGAATTTTTGCATGCTGTGGCAGATAGAGAGCAACGGCAGCTGGAATTACGAGCTGGGCGAAACGGGCGGGAAAATTTATCTTAACGCCGGCGGTCCGGATTATATCGAAAATTCCTGGGAGAAAAAACTCGGGAAGGGGGAAAGTTTTACGGGCGTTACCGTGGCGTTCGCTTTCGGCTCCGAAATCGACGGAGTGCTCGGCGAAATTACAGATTATCGCCGCGCGATACGCCGCAAAAATTCCGATAACGTGAGTCTCCCCGCGATCTATAATTCGTACATGCACTGTCTTTGGGACTATCCGTCGTTCGACGGGTTAAAGCCGCTTATCGACAAAGCCGCGGGGCTCGGTATGGAATATTTCTGCATCGACGCGGGCTGGCACGACGAACTCGAGTGGTGGTCCGCGATAGGGGAATGGAAGGTCAGCAAGACGAGGTTTCCCGAAGGGCTCGGAAAGACGATCGATTACGTAAAAAGCAAGGGAATGAAAGTCGGGCTGTGGCTCGAGATCGAGTGCGTCGGAAGAAAGAGCGGCGCGGTCGAATATCTTAAAGACTGTTTTTTCACTCGTAACGGCAAGCCCGTTATGGTAAACGACAGATATTTCCTCGATTTTACCAAGGAAAAAACGAGAAAATACGCCGACGAAGTGGTGGACAGAATCGTTTCTTACGGCGCGGACTATATAAAGACAGACTATAACGCGGACGCGGGCGTCGGTACGGACGATTTCGGAAGAAAGTCCGCGGCGGACGGCTTGCTCGAACATTGCCGCGCGCTTAAAGAGTGGTTTGAAAAGATTTATGAGCGTTATCCCGATCTCGTCGTGGAAAACTGCGCGAGCGGCGGGTGCCGTATGGACTATTCGATGCTTTCTCTTCACAGCATTCAGTCCACTTCCGATCAGCTGTGTTATCTCAAATATCCGTACATAGCGGCGGGGGCGTCGAGCGCGGTTTGCCCCGAACAGTCCGCCGTCTGGTGCTATCCTGTGCGAGGAAAACTCACGCCCGAGGAATATGAACGGTGCATAGTGAGCGGCGAAAAACCGCCCGTGCCCGATATTTCCGAGATAACGGAGGACGACGTCGTGATAAACGTGGTCAACTGTCTGCTCGGAAGAATGCACCTTGCGGGGCATATCGAACTTCTCGGCGGAAAGACGGAAGAACTGCTTAAAGAAGGAATCGCTTATTACCGCGCGATGAGCAAGGACAAAGCGACTTCCCGTCCGTATTTTCCGTGCGGGTTCCCCGTGTGGAACGACGATTTCGTCGCCGGCGGACTGGCGGCGGGGAACAAACGTTATCTTGCGGTCTGGAACCTTGGAGGCAAGACCGAGCGGACGATAGACGTCGGGTTCCCGATTAAAAGCGTCAAGGTCGGGTATCCCGCAAGCAGCGAAGTTAAAACTCAAATCAAAGACGGCGACAAACTCGTCGTATATTTCAAAAGCCGCCGTCGGGCGTGCGTCCTCGAAATAATCGGCTGAAAGGGGGTAGTTGTTTATGGCGGAAAATGCCGTGCAAAAGATCGCCGTGCGCGATCGTAAAAAAAGAAAAGCGAATCCCATGGAGCAGGGCAAACTTTGGTTCGTCATACCGATGCTTGCCGTTCCCGTGCTGAATTTTCTCATTTTCTGGTTATACGTCAACTTCGAGTCCTTTCTGAACGCGTTCAGAATCGAGGAATACGGCGAAATCAAATTCTCCCTTATCAACTGGGAATTTATGTGGAAAGATTTGCTCGGGGCGAATCTGAACGCGAACCTCGGCGGACTTCTGAAAAACACGCTTCTGTATTTTTCGACGGGAATGTTCGTCGTTTTGCCGTTGTCGCTGGTCCTTGCGTACTTTCTTTACAAGAAAATCAGACTTTATAAGTATTACCGCGTGATATTCTTCCTTCCGAACATTATTTCGGGGGCGGTTCTCGCGACGTTGTATAAGTTTATGCTCAATCCGTCGGTCGGCGGAATAATTCCGAAAATTATGGAATTTTTCAGCGGAAACCCGGCGAAAAACTTACTTCTCGACGAGAAGTGGGCGAAATGGCTGGTCGTGCTTTATTCGGTCTGGACGGGATTTTCGGTTAACCTCATAATCTTCAACGGGGCGATGGAGCGCGTGCCGAAAGAAGTCATCGAGGCGTCCGAACTCGACGGCGTTACGATGACGCAGGAATTTATTTACATTCTGTTCCCGATGATGTGGGCGACGCTTTCGACGATCATCGTTACGAACGTGGCGAACATTTTCACCGCATCGGGCGCGGTTCTGCTTCTGACGGGCGGCGACAAGGATACCGCGTCGATTTCTTACTGGATTTACATTACGACCAAAAACGAACTGTCGATTTACTATCCGTCCACGGTCGCTATGTGCTGTACGCTGATCGCTTTTCCGATCGTGCTTATCGTGAAACGCCTTACGGAAAAGGTGTTTCCGGATATTTATTATTGAGAGGCGACGAAATGACCGATACAAAAAAATCGCTTAAAGAAAAGAACTACACGAAAAAACGCAAGATCGTGTTTGCCGTCGTCGGGGTGTTTTTCTTCCTCTATTCGTTAACTTACGTTTTTACTTTCCTGTGGGCGTTCGTAACCTCTCTGCGCGACAAACTCACCTTTATCCGTGAGCCGTTCGCTCTGCCCGACAAACTGCATTTTTCCAACTACGTAGAGGCGTTCAAGGTCTTGCAGATAGACGGAAACAACCTGTTTAACCTGATATTCAACTCCGTCTGGTTTGCGGGATTTGCCACGATAATCAACGTTTTTACGACGAACGTAACCGCGTATTGCGTCGCGAAGTACCGCTTTTACGGGCGCAACGCCATTTATAACGTGGCGATCTTCACGATGCTTATCTCGGTCGTAGGCGCGCTCCCCGCGACCTATGAACTTCTCGGGAATCTCAATCTTCTCGATTCGCCGCTTTATCTCGTTACTTACGCTTCGGGGCTCGGGTTCAATTTCCTGCTTATGTACGGGTTTTATAAAAATCTGTCATGGAGTTTTGCGGAAGCCGCGTTCGTGGACGGCGGCGGGCATTATTCGATTTTCTTCAGGATAATGCTTCCGCAGTCGATGCCGATGTTCGTCGCTCTTGCGATAGTGCAGTTCATCGGACTTTGGAACGATTATATGACGCCGCTGTTGTTTCTGCGCGACTATCCTACGCTCGCTTCGGGACTTTACCTGTTTCAGTTCGTTCCCAGCATCCGCTCGAACTATCCGCTGTATTACGCAAGTATTCTCATCGCGACCGTTCCGATCGTCGTTCTCTATACTTGTTTTCAGGAAACGATCATGACGAACACCGTTGCAGGCGGACTTAAAGGCTGAAACGGACGAAAAAGTCGATAATCGGCTTATAGCTTGACTTTTTTGAAAATTGATCGGTTTTTCGGCGCTTGGAGGCGAGAAAAGGCCGATTGTAAATAAACACACTACAATACCACAAATATATAATTTTGAGGAGAAAAAAAGATGAAAAGAGCAATGATCTTTCTTTTGACGCTTCTTTTGACGTTCACTTCGATCGCTTGCAAAAAGCAGACAGAAAAAGGAACGCTCGAAATCAACTTTACGATAGCCGGCTACGGCGAAGCGTATATTCCCGAACTCATCGACGCGTTCACGAAAAAAACGGGCATAAAGGTGGAATATACAACCGACGATAACGCGACAAACTCGGCTATAGGTCGGATATCGACGGTTAAAAAGAATACGACCGACATATTCTTCACGATGGTAAGCTGTTTTCCGCTCATTGATTCGTATAAAAATAAAGGCGGCTATGAAAACCTGTTTATGGATCTTTCCGATCTTTATGAAATGGAAGTTCCCGGAAAAGGTAAAAAGCTCAAAGAAATCGTTCGGCAGGACCTTTACGAAGCGAACCTGACGTATAACATCGACGGAACGCCGGGCAAATCGTATATCGTGCCCTGGACGTCCTCGCTCGAGGGATTCATCGCCAACAAAAAAGCGCTCGCGAAATACGGCATAACCGAACTTCCGCGCACGACGGACGAATTCGAAGAACTCCTCGACCTCATAAAGTCGGGAAAAACGACTGACGGAAAACCCGTTATGCCCGCGGACAGAGTTGCGGGTGGAATAACCTGCGCGAACAACTCGGCGTATTGGGGATTCATCTGGCCGACTTGGTGGGCGCAGTACGGCGGAGTCGAGTGCATCGACACGTATTTTGCCGCTCGTCCCGAGGGAGCGACCGAACCTTACGTTCCCGACTGGAAAGCGCTCGATCAGGAGGGTAAACTCGTCGCGATCGAAGAAACCTATCGCTTTTTGAATAATGCGAACGGATATATGGATCCCGCTTGCGAAAACAGAGATCACCTTCAGTCGCAGGTTGACTTCCTCGACGGCAAAGCGGCGTTCATTCCGTCGGGGGCATGGATCGAAACGGAAACGGCGCAGGACTTTTACAAAGAGGGCGCGGACGTATCCTTCGTTATGATGAAAGTTCCCGTGACGAGCAGGCTCGGCGAAAAACTCGGCATAAGCGAAGAAGAACTTCGCGCGGCAATCGACTATGCGGACAAGAAGACGGACGAAAAGCCCTCTTTCGAGGGTAAGACCGCGGCGGAGGCGGACGAAATTCTCGCAAGGGTTTCCGAAGCGCGCGGAATCGTCGGTTCCATTCTTACCAACCAGAACAAAGCGGTTATCCCCGCGTATACGACCGAAAAGGAAGAAGCGTATCAGTTTATGCTTTTCTATGCGAGCGACGAAGCGCAGGAAATTCTCATCAAACACGGCATTATGAGCGCGTTTGGCTATACTTCGGAAACGGAAGAATCTTTCACCGAGTTCAGCCGCTCCATGTTCGATATTTTAAATAAGGACAACACAGTGCTTTTAATTCCCGGCACGAGATACCCGATGGCGTATAAGTCGGGGCTCGATTTCACCGCGCATACTTCGATGACGAGCGCGACCAAAGGCTTCGAAAACCTCATTTTCAAAGGTACGGCCACGGCGCAGAAGATTTATGACGATGAACTTACTTATTTCCAGAACAGATGGCCGCAGATGCTCGTCAACGCGGGATACGGAAGAAAATAACGAAAAAGGAAAGGGAGATCATGATAAAAAGGTTAATTACGATCGTTTTAAGCGTCGTTACGATAGTTTCTCTGTCGTTATTCGTCGCGTGTAAAAAATCATCCGACGATTCGTCGTCCGGATCCGGAGGAAACGGAAATTCGAGTTCCTCGACCGCCCCGACGATTTCCGTCAGCGCGATCACGGGATTCGAGGACGAAGATTCCGCGTACGTGATCGAAAGCGGCAACGGCGTCGAACTTTCGATGAATGCCGAAAAGAAATACGTGCGCACGGGCAACGGCTCGCTTAAATTGTCCGTTTCCCGCTTTGCAAGCGCCGAGTTCGGGTTCAGCGAAAACATAAAGGAAAAAGTGATTACCGATTACGATTTCCTGAGTTTTTGGCTGTATTCCGATTTCGACGGCACGCTCGCGCTCACGAATACCGCGGTATATTCGGACGGCAAGGGCGAAATTATTTGCGGCGGAATTTCGAAAGGCGAATGGACGCAGGTCAAAATTTTAAAAGGCTCGGACGCTTTCGGCGTCATTCAGTATAATCTTTCGTTCAACAAGTTCGTCCTTATGGCGACGGGCAAGGATTTCGGCGCGGTCGTGAACTACGACGCGTATATCGACGATATCCGCCTTTATAAAGAGGGCGGAAAGGGCGAATGCGAAATGGCGCTCGAGGTCGATTCGATAATTATCGACAAAATGCCGACGGTCGAGGTCGGAAAAGATTACAGGCTCCCGGACGTCTGCGTTTTCTCGCCCGCGGGGTACAGAATCGCGGGGGCGAACGAAAACTGCGCTAAACGCGTTACGGACGAAAACGGAAAGGCCGTGTCCGTAAGCGACGGCGTTATGAACGTTTCGGTCTGCGGAAAATACGTTTACGAATGCGAATACGTTTACGACGGGATCGTCAACGTTCTGCGCAAGGAATTCACGGTCGCGTTCGGCGAATGCGAGGAATTTTATCTCGGCGTGGCGACGGTCGGGCGTGAGTATGAAATAACCGTTCCCGAACTTAAAAAGGTCGGCTCCGACGAACTCGTCGCGGAGGCGGACTGTGCTGTATCCGTCGAAGATCCGAGCGGGAACGCATGCGCCGTGACCGACCTGAAGTTTATTCCGTCGGCGGTCGGCGAATATAAGATAACGTATGAATTCACTCTTACTTCCGGCGGCGTGAAAAACTTGCTCGTCGTCGAAAAGAATCTTTATTCCAACGCGGTGGCGGGGCTGATCGCGGACTTCTCGACCGATCAGAGCGGTTTGTTCGAATTGAGCCCGGGCGCTTCCGGAATATTCGTCGGAATGAGTACGGACAGATATAAACCCGCCGAAAACGGCAACAAGGGCGCGTATAAGGTCACCTCGTCGGGCGTCAACACCGTGGCGATATCGCTTACCGACAGTTTCCCGTTCAGAAACGCGGACGGCAAGAAATATCTGTCGATGTGGATATACAACGGTTCGAACGCCGTCGTGACGGCGGAACTCACCTCTTGCGGAAAAACGGTCGCTCTTTCGCCCCTTTGCTGGAATCAGTGCGTTTTCCGCGCCGAGGATTTCATAGGCGATTTCGCGCATAGCGATCTTCTCTTCTATGATTTCGAAACCCATTCCAAACTCAACTGCGATTTCTTCATCGACGATATCCGTCTTATCGGTGAGGGCGACGAAGAAGAGGTCGTGTTCGCGCCCACGGTTTGCGAAAACGAATATGATTCCGCGACCGGCGAGGGCGTTATGTACGCCGCGAACACTACTTACGAAATAGACCTTGCGCTTTACGATTTCGATTCGAACCGCCTTGCGGAGAAAGCGGAAGTCGTTTCGGTCAAGGACAAGAGAAACAGAACGGTCAAGGTCACGGACGGACGGTATTTCGTTCCCGTGCTTCCGGGTATTCACACGGTGACTTTGAGGTATAAAAACGGAAACGTTCTCTGTACTTCGGAAAGAACGATAAACGTGACCGAGCAGATTCTCATTTCGCCGAACTCGAAATTCTTGTTGAGTCCCGGCGAAGTCGGCACGACTTACCGCTTCGACATGCTTCCCGAGATATGGAATCACGGGGTGAAGGACTCTTCCGTCAAGCCGTATATTTACGTAAACGATCCCTCTGGTAAACTCGTCGTCGAGGGTAAGGACGAATTCGTTCCGTCCGCGAGCGGAAAATACGGAATCATTTTTCTCGTGAACGACGAGCAGACGAGTTCGAACGCGATGTACGAATGTACGCTCATCGTCTATCCGAAAGGCAAGATCGGCGTCGTCGCCGATTTCGAGGACAAGGATATCTCGATGATGCAGTCCACGACGTATTATTACGGCGAAGTGTCCGACTTCTCGCTTTCCGACAAGTTCGCTTATTCGGGCAAGTATTCGGCGGTTTTCTCCAACGTCAACGACGGGACGAGAGAACTCAAATTCGGACTCACCGCCGACAGTCTTGCGGACGACATTTCGAAGAGCAAATATTTCTCGTTCAGAATTTATATCGAGGACGAGAAAGAATCGACGCAGTTCTATATCAAAAAGACGCAGTATGCCGACTGGATCGACGAAAGGGACAAATCGTTCGTTACGGGCAGTCTTAGTCAGCGTGTCGAAAGCAATCGCTGGGTGGAAGTACGTATTGAAAGAGAGGACTATGAAACCGTGCTCGGCGGCGTGATTTTTGCGGGGTATACCGTAAATCTCGGCGGCTCGCTGTGGGCGGCGCAGAACAACGACTATATCACGATGTTCTCGGTGATGAGCGTCGACAACGGCGCAATAAGAAAGGGCGTGAACGTCTATATCGACGACATAACGCTCGGCTATTGAGGAGGAAAATAAGATGAAAAAGACGATAAGCTTATTGTTGCTTCTGGTTCTTTCTCTGTCGTTCGCGTTTTCGGCGGCTTGCAAAACCCCGGCAGACTCGGGAAATTCCTCGGGAAGCTCGTCGGGCGGCGGAAACGTAACGCCCGTTTCGGAGCGCGAGGACGACAATTTATATCTCGGGCTGTTCGGCATTTCGCCCGATCAGGACCCCGTCAACGTTCAGCGGTTTTACGACGCGCTGGGCAGCGATAACTATAACGTTTTCCTCTTCCCGATCTATTCGGACGAAAGCGATCTCGACAGATATTGCAACGCCGTTTACGAAAAGGGCAAGAAATTCTGGTTTTACGCGATGGACGTCGTGTGGACTTACTCCGGCACGGGTTACGTTATGAGAAAAGACGCGTATAAGCGGCTTAACGACGTCCGCGCGCGCTGTGCGGGCAAAACCTGGTACGACGCGATGCTCGGGTTCCATATCGATGAACCGTTGCTTGCGGGAATGTCGCTCGAAGATCTCGAAAACGGCTCGAAAGCCTTTAATTTCGTGTTTCCCGAAAAGAGATTTTACGTCAACTTCGCGGGGTTTGCGTTCAACGAGGACATTCCGTCGATTCAGCCGAGAATGACGCGCGAAGCGGGCAAGTATATCACCGACGTGTCGTTCGACCTTTACGGTCAGCTTAACGACACCATTCTCGAAACGTACGAGAACATGGTGGAAATGTTTAAGGGCGAAAACAAATATTTCTGGACGATCCCGATGTGTATGTTTTACGTTCTGAGCTCGACCGAGGATCAGTGCATAGAGCATATCGAAAAGTTTTACGAGCTCATGAAAAAGACGGACGGCGGTTGCGGAATGCTCCTTTACACCGCGAACACCTTTTCGTGGGATCTCGAACAGCTCGGCAATATCGGTTTTCTCGATATGACGGTGAGCGTCGAGGAATTCAAGACCTGGAAGAGCAGAAAGAAACCGTGGTCGCTTGCTTACGCAAAGTTTTACGACGAGAACGACAACCCCATAAACGGCGGGTATAAACCCTGGACGAAACTTCTCGACACGATCGGGAAAGTCGGGAGCGACATAAAAGCGCGCAACGCCGAAAACGCGGGGCTTATCGATACCGAGCTTTCGGTCGACGAAAACCGCGTGTTCGAATATAACAGCGGAGAGCAATATCCCGCGGTTTATCCGAGCTATCTTAAATATAACTACAAATTCATCGAGAAAGACACGCAGATCGTGAGCGCGGTTGCGCCCTCGGCGGTCGGCAAATATCGCATGGAAGCGACTCTTCCCGCAAGTAAATATCGCGCGGAAAAGACGATTTCCGCCGATTTCGAGATCGTGCCCTCGACGAAAACGCTCATTTCCGAAGCGAGGATAAAGAAAGTCTATTCGCCCGCGCACAGTTATATTTCGGTCGCGCAGAGCGGGCTTAGTTATTCGCTCGACGGCGTGAACTATCAGCCGTATGAGAAGAATTTCGAGATCGACGTTACGAATCTCGTCGTGAGAAGTGAGCATCCCTATTGCGTTTATTTCAAAGAGGGCGACAAATCGCCGTTTATCGTGCCGATAGCGACGTATAAAGAAAAGGCGCTTTTCCTTTTCGAAAACGAAAAAGCTGACAACTGGTCGCACTTCGTGATCGCGGGGAACAAGAAACATTCGGGCAATCAGTCGGCGTATATCGACGGAACGAAAACCGGCACTAAGGCGGACGACGGATATCGTTATTTCTTCTATACCAACACGTGCGAACTCGGCGCAAGCCCCGATATGGTTGACGCGAAATACCTCGAAGCCTGGATTTATGCCGAAGAGGACATCGACGACATTCGCCTTTCGTTCTCCGCCCGCGACTGGGCGGGCAACGCGAGCAACACCGTTTGCAGTGCGAAAGCCCACAACTGGACGAAACTCGTTTTCGACCTCGGGGATATGGCGAACGACGTCAAACTCGAATCGGTCATCATGCTCACGTTCACGACCCAGAAGCCCGCAAGCTTTTATATGGACGATATTTATCTGATCACGTTATAAGGAGTCAATATGCAGTTCGGATTATTCGGAGTACATTATTCGGAAAAAACCAAGGACACTTTCAAAAAGTTCGTCGGTTGCGACTACGTGAACACCTTCCTCGTGTATAACGACGATTATTTTTCGAAAGAAGCGACCGAGTGTTTCAATCTTATCGCGAACGCGAAAAAGACCTGTTTTCTTTATTTTTATCAGCTCGCTTTCGAGCGCGTTGACGGTCAGGGGATCGTAGACGTCGGCGAAAGTTTTGCGGAAGGCCCGAAAACCGTTCTTAAAAAGGGCTGGAGAGAAAACTTCGTGAAACTCAAGGACGGGCTTAAAGATAAGCCGTTTTACGAGGCGATCGACGGGTTTTATATCGACGAGCCGTTCCTGTGCGGAGTCGCGCTCGACGATTTCGAAGAGGTGACGCGTTTTCTGACCGCGCTTTTCGGCAAGCGGATTTACGTATGCTTTTCGGTGGCGGGCGTCGCGCCAGATATATGGACGATGGACGGCGTTCCCGTCATCGACGAAAAAGCGGGGCGTTTCATTACCGACGCGGGGTTCGACATGTATCACGCGTTCGACGAAAAATACGCTTACATTACCGAGCAGATGAAAAAGCGGCTCGGCAACCGCGACGACGTGCGCATCTGGCAGACGCCCTGCATTATGAACTATCGCGGGGATAAAAAGGAACAGCACGCAGTCGATCATTTAAACGGACTATACGAACTTCTGAAAAAAGAGAAGAACCCCGGCGGGCTTATGTGTTACAGCTATAGCGTCGCGAAGTCCGAAACCGAACAGATAGGGAATATCGCGCTCGAGCATCTTCTCGGGAAATATCCCGGCGACGAGCATTGGGTGACGCTCGAAAAAGAAATCGAGAGAATCGGCAGAGAAATCTGCTCGAAATAAAAACGGGCGAAAGCCCGAAAGTTTAAAGGAGGGAATTATGAAAACCAAATTGGCAAAAATCTTCGTTTGCATAATGCTTACGATCGTTGCCGCATGCGTTTCCGTTGCCTGCATATCCGATTACCCCGACAAACCGTCGGATATTGCCGTTACGATCACGGGCGAGCAGGACGGAAAAATCAAAAAGACTTATGACGGAAGTCCGCTTACCGTCGCTTACGAGGGCACGGAAGCCGCTTTGACTGTTACTTATACGGGCAGCGGCGAAACCGAATACGCCGAAAGCGCGACTGCGCCCGCAGATGCGGGAACTTACGTCGCGAAACTTTCTTACGCGGCGGACAGCAAGTTCAACGCTTTCGAAAAGACGGTCGAACTCGAGATCGAAAAAGCGGCGAACGAGTTTTCGTTCACGGTCGCGGACATTATCGTAGGACAGGGAACGATCGCGCCCGTTGTGGAAAAGAACGTGAGCGGCGGAGCGGTGTCTTACACCTACGTCGGGCTCGACGGAACCGATTATGAAGAGAGCGCCGAAGCGCCCGAAGAAGTCGGCAAATACAGAGCGACCGCCGTCGTTGCTACAACCCGCAACTATTACGGTAACAGAGAGACTTATGATTTCTCGATCGTAACCGACGATCCGCTCTACGGCGTTCCCGAAGCGATCGTGGCGAAAGCAAACGGGCTTGTGAGAGTGAACGAATTCACGCTTACAGAAAGCGCGGGCTACAAAACCAACACCGCAAACGTCAAACTTTCGCCCGCGGGCGTTATTTCCGCAAACGGCGATTATATAATGATCGAAAGCGACGATCTCGTTCACGCGCGCACTTACGTCGTCGTGAAGAGTTCGACCGCGACGAATATGTATCTGCGTTTCGCCGTCAAAGGCAACAACACTTACGAAAAAATCGTGAACGAACCTGCAAGCGGATATAAGTATTTCAAGGCGTTGTCCGTTCCCGAGGGCTATTCCATTCTTCCCGTCGCTTTCGAGTTGTCGCCCGATTATACCGGCGAAACTACCGAAGCGATCACCGGCGTTCACGTTATGTTCGACGGCGAGATCGAAATTTGCGGTTTCTATCATACCGAACCCGTTTCGGCGGACGACGTTCCCGAATCGGTTATGAGCGGGGTTGAAGGCAAAGTCGCGCTCGAATATACGCTCGCTGCGGCAAGCTATATGACGAACAACGAAAACGTATACACGGAAAACGGCGTCGTCGTTGCAGAGGGCGTAAACCTCGAGTTCCTCGCTTCCGTAAATTCGAAAAAGGTCTATATGCTCGTGAAATCGAGCGCAAATGTCACCGCTATGGTGAGATTCGCGATCGAGGGTAAGAGCGGTTGGGTTGATGTCCTTAATAATATGCAGACTTCGGTAAGATATACTGCCGAACCCACTTTCGAAGCGGGATATTCGCTCGTCGAACTTAATCTGACCGAGTTCGCAAACTACACCGGCGACAAAACCGCAAAGATCGGCGGCTTCCATATTCATTTTTATAAGGGTTGTCCCGACTCGTTCACGGTGTATGGAATTTATACCGATCCCGTTAGCGAGGACGTAGTGCCTTCCGAAATTCTGGCAAAAGCAGACGGCAAGACCGCGCTTTCTTATGAACTTGCGGCGGCTTCCTGGGATACTAACGCAAACGCGACCAAGGACGAAAACGGCGTTATTCATGCAAACAAAACCAATATCGAACTGAAAACTGCGGTAAATACGACGAAAATCTATATGATCGTCAAGTCGAGTTCGGCTA
>CAKQKN010000152.1 GCA_934249215.1 uncultured Clostridia bacterium | reverse complement strand
CGAACCAGACGGGCGCGAACGCAGACGAGGCGAAAAACGCGGCAATCTCGTTATCGTCGGAAGTTTGCGTTCCGAACACGAAAAGAAGATACAGCGCGATGAACACGACCGACGCGATTATGCCGGACACCGTTTTGTTTTTTATCTTCGTCATAACGTAGGACACAAGCGTTCCTATACCGATACCGACCGACATCGGCAAAATCGGAAGAACCAAACACGCGGGCACGGCGCAAACGCAATACGGAATCAAGCGAGCGTCGGCAATACCGCATATGACGGCGGCGGGGATCAGAAACGCGACGGCGAACAAAAAGTCCACTATGTATACGTATGCGATTTTCGAAAGCACGACAGCCGAGGGCTTAACAGGGAGCGACATCAGCAAATCGTAATCCGAACAGCCGAAAAGCACGCGCGAAGTGCCTATCGTGAGAAAAAGCATGACGATAAAATATACGCAAAGCGACAAAGACAATGCTTTATAGCGCGAGCCTTGCTCGAAAAACGAGGCAATCACGGCAGTCATCGCCGCGGATTCAACGACGACGAGAAGCCCGATCAGAACCGCGACGGCGGCAAGCATCAGAATTCTCCGTCCGCCCTTTCCCGAACGAATCGCCTTGTTCAGCCCGAAAAGGCGCATCAGATCAACTTTTAAAAGGGTCAGAAAAATCTTCAAGATTGCACCTCTTCGCTGTTCAGGAATACGCTTTCGAGGGAGCCGCCCGCAACTATCGATTCGATATCGCCGCAAACTACGAGCTTGCCGTCTTTTATTATCGCGACCTTGTTACAAAGTTTTTCCGCAACCTCGAGAACGTGCGTCGAAAAGAAAATCGCCGTGCCATCACTACACATTTCGCGCATTATTTGTTTAACTTCGAATCCCGCTTTCGGATCGAGCCCGACGAACGGTTCGTCCATTACGAGAAGTTTCGGCGAATGTAAAAACGCGGAAATCAGCACGAGTTTTTGTTTCATTCCGTGCGAGTATGAACCGATCATGTCGCCGAGATTGTTTTTGATTTCGAATCGAGTGGCGTAGTCGTCGATTTTCGCCGTCCGCACCGCCGAGTCCACGCCGAACACGTCGGCAACAAAGTTCAGATATTGTATGCCCGTCATATGCTCGTATATGTCGGGGTTATCCGGTATGTAAGCAAGTTTCTTTTTGCATTCGAGCGGTTGGGTTTTGATCGAGCAACCGTCGATAAGCACGTCGCCCGAATCGAACTCGAGTATTCCGACGACAGACTTTATCGTCGTGGATTTTCCCGCGCCGTTATGCCCGATGAACGCAAAAATATCACCGGACTCGACCGTGAGCGAAAGATTGTCGACCGCGAGTTTCCCGCCCTTATATCTTTTCGTCAGATTTCTGATTTCAAGCATTTGATTTTCTCCTTACTCTTTTTTCGTTTTCATCTCGTTCTTTCATTTTTTCAGACGAAGCGAAAGATTAAAAACGACCGTTTTATAACACTTGTTTTATACAGCTTATGATTTATACCACTTTAAAAAAACAATGTCAAGCAAAAAAGCAATTCATTTTCCAAAAAGCCCGCAAAAGCAGTAAAACGTAACGAAAAAATGCGACGAAGACGCCGCATTTGAATTTATCGCTCGGATTTGAAATTAGAAATCGCCAGAACGGAATCCCTATTGAGTTTTATTTGTCGTTAAGTTCTTCGCGCAGACGAGTTGCGACTTCCGTCGCGTTCGCGAGCAAGAAACGTTCCGTGCCGATATCTGTAAGTTTCGTCATCGACGAGAGGTCGCTGACGTTGTGAGCAAACTCGAGTTTGCATTTCCCCGCACAAAGCTTTGCATAGAAAAGTTGCGTCCTGGTGTCGGCAAAATCACAGTTTCTGACCACGAGATAATCGACTTTCGCCTCGGCTGCCGCCTGAACGATAAACTGGGCTTCCTCTTTTGAAACCATCGTGCTGTCGATCGAAAGTTTATATATGCGCTTTCTGCCTATCACCTTGCCGTATTTGACGAGAGAACGGACGATAAGACGGCGTTTTTCGTCTTTAAGCGCGGATATTCTGAAAAACACGTCGATTTCCGCAGCGCCGCCGAACGTCGCTTCCTTTATTTCGCAAATCTTTGATTTTTCGGTCATTTCGCCCGACGGATACGCTAACCCGGCGCAAAATCTTTGGGTTTTCGATTGTTTTTTGTACGTTTTCATCCGACTTGCGAGAATGCATACGCTTCCGAACCCGAACTCGACCGCTTTACCCGCCTCGTCGGCAATCTCCGCAGAAGTTATCGTGGGCAAAGTGCAGTCATAGTCGATTTTCGAAACGAGATTCGAAAACATAACCTGCTTGAATTGCTCTTCGAGTTTTTCATCCGTCGAACGATCGGAGTCCGTCGCTTCCGCGTGTTCGGCCGTTTTCTCGGCTTCCGAAGTTTTTATCTCTCCGTCGGACGTTTCGGATGTTGAACCGCCCGCATCGAGCGTTTTTTCGGATGATCCGCTCGCCGCGTCGATAGAGTCGCTTTCGAATATTTCGGTTATTTCGTCGGCAACCGAATCAGTCGATTCTTTGCTTTCTTCGGTCAAAGGTTCAAAATCGGCGCCGATTTCGGCATGCGATTCGACTTCCGCCGATTCGGGCGCAGCATCGACAGGCGACTCGGGATCGACTGACGATTCCCCGTCGGATATTTCCGCTCCGTCGGACAGTTCTTCGCTTCCAAACTCTTTGGCTTCGGACGATTCAAGTCCTTCCTTGCTTTCGAAATCCGAGCAAATTCTGTCGTGTGCGGTTTTAAAATCGGACACGCCCGAGTCCGAACCCGCCGCTTTATCTCCGCATTCCGCACCGCATTCGGGTATACTGCTTTCGTCGCAAGCGTAAGCGCCGTCGATTTTTGCATCGGTGTATCCGATATCATCGGTGTTCAAAGTTTTTCTTTCGTTTTCATAACCGTCGGTCATTTTAGTCCTCCAGTGAGCAACGACGAGCCTATTTGAATTTTTTTATCAGTTCGATCATTGCTTCAACGATTTTATTTTTATAATAATGATGTACTGTTTTATAATTTTTTATAACACAAAGAACAGACAAAAACAAATAAAAATTTTTAAAGTTCCTCGGCTTCGGTTATAAAGCGCGGCTTTTTTCGTTTCCGACAAAAAACGCGAAGTTTCGTCGGAATAAGCCATACGACGCGCGACGCAATCGCTTATAATGAATTCATCGAAAAGCGAAAGATGCGCCACGACGGCGATTGTTCTTTCGAAGGGGGACGAATGCCGAATCCGTTTTTTTGCATTGCGATCATCGTATCCACCTATTTCTTCTGTCTTATCGTGTCGTTTCTCGTCGCCGTTTTATACGGAAAACGCAGAATGCCCGAGTCCGAACCAGAGCCGGACGACGACCGCTTTTTCTGCATCGAAAGGACGGTCAGGCGCAGACGCCGCAAAAAG
Source organism: uncultured Clostridia bacterium (assembly GCA_934249215.1). Taxonomy (GTDB): domain Bacteria; phylum Bacillota; class Clostridia; order Christensenellales; family Borkfalkiaceae; genus HGM11416. The sequence continues at coordinate 4,430 of CAKQKN010000152.1, read as the reverse complement.
AACGCAAGCCGAATGATTACGATAAAAGGCAAGCTCGTAAACACGAACGAAAGCGTTTCCGCTTCCGAAAAATGAAGCAATTTCGTCGACAAATTTCCCGATCGAAGGTCGCGCAAAACGGACAAGTCCGAATTAAAATTATTGATTATCGTCGGTAATGCGCTCGAAATTGTCGCCGTCTTCCCAAAGTTTTTCGAGATGATAGAATAATCTGTTTTCGTCGTCGAAAATATGGACGATGCAATCGCCGTAATCGAGAACCGCCCAGCGACCTTCGCTTTCACCTTCGCGGCGCTTGACCTCGATGCCGATTTTGCTCATCGCTTCGTCGACGTATTCGGCAAGGGCTTTTACCTGCGTGGAAGAACGCCCGCTCGCAATGACGAAGTAGTCGGCAAGCGTACTCTTTTTCCCAACGTTGATTTTGACTATGTCGTAAGCCTTTTTCGCAACGAGAACATTGCAGATTTCATTAGTTAATTTTTCAGAATCCATAATCGTTTTCCTTATTTTTTCCTTGCGTATTATTATTTTAGGCATTTCCGGCGAATCGATTGCGAGGAGCGATTCGCGAACCGCAATAATTCACGAATTATAATATTTATCGGTCATTTCCGTCAAGCGATAGACAGGTTCACCCGATTCGTTCAAAAACTGCAAAAGTCTGTGCACGCAAAGGCGGAAACCCGATTCGAAATCGGCATCAACCGCGGCTCGGAGTTCCTCCACTCCGTCGAACGAACGCGCGGGCTCGAGAAGATCCGCCGTGAGAATGATTTTGTCCAAAAGCGACATTTCGGGCTTGCCCGTCGTGTGGCATGCGATCGCGCTCAAAATTTCCTCGTCGTTTACGCCAAGCACGTTCTTTGCGACGTACGCGCCGAGATACTGATGAACGACAGGTTTCGGGACGTCTGAATCGATCGAAAATTCGGGATAATCGAGCGGCGAAAGATATTTCGCGCAGTCATGCAACAGCGCGGCAAGTTTCGCTTTATCCTTGTCGGCGCCCGTCGCTTCGGCATAGCGAATCGCGGTGAGCATTACCCCGACAGTGTGGTTAAGCCGTTTTTCGGTTGAATGCAAACGCATGAACGAATGATATTTATCGGGTTCGTAAAGACCTTTTTTCGTTATATATTCGCATACGCCTTTCGGTAAATATGCGTCCGTTTTTAAGCCGAGTTCGAGTCTTTCCCTTATTTCGGTACTCGAACAAAACCCATCGAAATCGAGGATAACGGGCTTATAGCCGAACTTTTTCTCAAATTCATCCGAACTTTTTTCGACGTTCAACCCCCAGCGACCGGCAACGCAGATTTTTGCGTTCGTCGCAATAACGTCAGGTTTCGTCCAGTGCGGAAACGATTCAAGACTGTCCGCGCCGATCAAAAAAAACAGTTCGTCATTCGGGAATTTTTCTTTAAAAAACTCAACCGTTTTATAGGAATAGTTAATTCCGTCGGAGCCGATTTCATAATCACTGACAGTCGCGCCGTCGATTCCGCCGAACGCGATACGGAGCATTTCGAAGCGATCCGAAGCACTCGCGCCGCTCTCGGTTTTAAACGGGGAAAGCCGAGCGGGCACGACGATTACTTCGTCCAATAAAAGCGATTTTTTAAATTCTTTGCACATGTTCACGTGATCGACATGCACCGGATCGAACGATCCGCCGAATAAACCGATTTTTTTCATCAGATAATTTCCTTAATTTGTCACATGAATATCGTTTGTCGTTTCCGTCAATAATTATACTATGAAAAACATTACTTTGCCGATTGCTTCGGACACGATACTTTCAGGATTCATCACGTTCATTTTTGCGAGCGTGATTCTGCGCCCAAAAATCGGTTCCGACCTCGCACTCTATTCTTTATCCGCCGTCTTTGCCGTATGCGTCTTGCTTCTCGTTTTTTCTTTTCTCAAAAAGAGAAATCAGGTTTCGACGCTTAAAAACGACGATCGGAAAAGAATCGAATCAGTACTTTTAAATCTCGAACTAATGCCCGATAATCAACTTATAGCCTTGTTTTCGTCGATTTTTGACAAAAGCGGAACGGAGTATTACTTCTTTGCGAACAAGATCGAAACGGACGACTGCTCGTACGTTTTCGATTTTTCGGCAAAAACGAAGCGAGAAAAAATCGTTCAGGCAATCAGGAGCGCAAACGGGAAAAAAGTCGTCTATTTTTGCAACACACCGGACGACGATTGTCGCGATTTATGTGACCGCCTCGGAAGAAAACTCGTCGTCAAAGACAAAAACGTTATTCCCCTGCTCGAAAAAAAGTACGGAATCACGTTCCCCGTTTACGACGACGAAAAAGACGAAACAGCCAAAAAATCCATTGCAGGACGCGCCCTGTCGAAAGTCAGAGATTACTTTGCCCGACGAGCGGATTTTAAGCGCGCGCTTACGCTTGCGTTGTCCGGCACGGGTATAATTTTGTTTTCGAAATTCTCGTTCTTTCCGAAATGGTACGTTCTGACGGGGCTGATTCTTCTTATCCTTTCGGCGATAATTACCGGAATCAGAATATTCGCCAAACGCAGCGACGAATCGTCGTTACCGCTTTAACCGCGAGAAGCGGTCGCGAAAGCACTCCGACGATAATCGAAAAGCGCGAAAATCAGAAAACGATGTGATCGAAATCTTTTTTCGAACTTCTGCGATATAAGATAATTTTCTTTCCGATAACCGAAACGACTTCGGCGGAAAGTTGCGTTGCGAGTTCTTCCGCGATCTCTTTCGCATCGTCGTCCGCATTATTGAGCACGCTGATCTTTATGAGTTCGCGAGCCTCGAGCGCTTTCGACAGCGAATCGACGAGAGCATCAGAAATTCCGCCCTTTCCTACCTGTGTTATCGGCTTTATGTTCTGCGCCATCGTGCGCAAATTGCTTCTTTCTTTTGAAGTAAACATATTTTTCTCCACCGTCGCACAACGACGGCTTTTATAATTTTTTATAAAACTACATTATATAAACGTATTACACCCGCCAAATAGCAATAATTACATCGGATTCAGCGTTTCAGAACGGCTTGGCGGTCAATTCAGGAATTAGTCGACGAAATCGAATTCGATCTCGCCGATCACGACGACGCTTCCGTGCACCGCGCCTTTTTTTCTGAGCGCGGAAATCACTCCCTTGTCGCGGAGCATTTTCTGGAAATACGCCATCGAATCGAAGTCGTTGAGCACGACGTTGCGCTCGAGAAGATCGACGAGCGGCCCAATTACAACAAACGCGCCGTCGTCGTCGCGCTCGATCTCGAAAGAATCGTCCTTTTCGTTTTCGTACGTGAACGGAACGAATTCGAGCGGTTTCTGCTCGGGAAGAATCGCAAGTTCAGACGAAACTTTGTCGAGAAGTTCCTCAAGCCCCTTGGATTCGCTTGCCGAAGTAAGGAAAATATCGTATTTCTTTCCGTATTTCTTTTTGAAACGCTTGACGTTTTCGTCGGCACCGTAAATATCCGTTTTGTTAAGCGCGACGATTTGTTTGAGCGACGCGAGTTTTTCGCTGTAACCTTTCAGTTCTTCATTGATCTTTTCGAAATCGTCGAGAGGATCGCGCCCCTCAACACCCGACGCGTCAACGACGTGAACGAGCAAACGCGTACGCTCTATGTGGCGGAGAAATTCGTGTCCGAGCCCCGCGCCCTGCGCCGCACCTTCGATAAGCCCCGGAATGTCGGCAACGACGAAATCGCTTTCGTGATGTCTTACGACACCGAGATTTGGAGTCAAAGTCGTGAAATGATAGTTCGCGATTTTCGGTTTTGCGCCCGATATTTTGGAAAGAAGCGTCGATTTTCCGACGTTCGGGAAGCCTACGAGCCCGACGTCCGCAATCACTTTCAGTTCGAGAATTATGCGCTTGATTTCCGTTTTTTCGCCTTTTTGTGCAAAATGCGGGGCATGACGGGTACTCGTGCAGAAGCGTTTGTTACCCTTGCCGCCGCTTCCGCCTTTCAAAACGATTTCGCGCTGACCGTCGTAAAAAACGTCGCAGATGACCGCGCCCGTTTCCTTGTCGCGTATCACCGTTCCGAGCGGAACGGGAATGACGATATCCTCGCCGCAACGCCCCGTACAGTTTTTCGTGTCGCCTTTCTGACCGTTTTCGGCAAAAAATTTATGGCGGAACTGGAAGTCGAGAAGGCTTGCTTTATGCCTGTCACCGACGAATATTACGTTGCCGCCGCGCCCGCCGTCGCCGCCGTCGGGGCCGCCGTCGGGAACGCCTTTATATCTGATGAACGAAGTGCATCCGTCACCGCCGTCACCCGCTTTTATGATTATACTTTCTTTGTCGACAAACATTTTAACACCTTTGACCGATTGCCTTTTCGGTCGATAATCGACCTATAGGTCGCCTTTCATTCGTTTATTATAGTAATCGCAGTCGCTTTTTTTACCGCA
>CAKQKN010000151.1 GCA_934249215.1 uncultured Clostridia bacterium | reverse complement strand
CTTCCGCCGCGCGTAACGATCACGTTTATCGCCGAATGAATGTTGTCGGTCGCAAGCGCTATCACGTCGCAAGAGATGAAACGATTGAGCGAAGTAATTTTCTTTTCGGTGACTTTTTTAAGGCTCTTTATTTTTTCTCTGTATGCAATGGCGAGTTCGAACTCTTCGTTTTCGGCGAACAAGTTCATTTTTTCGGCCAGAATGCGTTCCGCCTCGTCGTCGTTGCCCGACAAGAAATCGAGCGCCGCGTCCACTTTTTTGCGATATTCCTCTTTCGTACACAAACCGTTGCAGGGTGCAAGGCATCTTTTAATGTGATATTCGAGGCATTCGCGCTTTCTCGTGCTCTCGGTTATCGGCATCGTGCAACTGCGAAGCAAAAACGTGCAGTTTATTATGTCCACGATCTCGGCGGCGTTCACCCCGCCCATGAAGGGACCGAAATACCGCGCCCCGTCCTTGCGGATTCTGCGCACGACCTCGAAATAAGGGAAATCCTTTTTCAGATCGATGCGAATGGACGGATAGGTCTTGTCGTCCTTTAAAAGAATGTTATATTTCGGCTTGTTCTTTTTGATAAGGTTGTTTTCGAGCGAAAGAGCGTCGGCTTCCGACTGCGTTATGATATAGTAAAAATCGGCAATGTTCGCGACCATCGCCATAACTTTTTCCGTCTTTACGCTGTCATAAAAATATTGAGTTACACGATTTTTCAGATTTTTCGCCTTTCCGACGTAGATTATCTCCCCGTCCGCGCCCAGCATCACGTAAACGCCGGGATTCGTCGGCAACAATCTGATTTTGCTTTCAAGATCCGCTCTCATATTTTTCTTTGAAACCTTTTTCCTCTTCCCGCAGCCGCTATCAAAAAAGGGACGAGTTCGCATTGTTACGGCGAAAAACGTCCCGATTCGTTCACGGGGATTCAATCCCCCTTTATGCTCTTATTTCTTACTTTGCATACTCGACCGCGCGCGATTCTCTGATTACGTTGACCTTGATCTGCCCCGGATATTCGAGTTCGCTTTCGATCTTCTTCGCAATGTCTTTGGCGAGGTACATCGCTTTCACGTCGTCAATCTGTTCGGGCTTGACGATAACTCTGATTTCCCTTCCCGCCTGAATCGCATAGCACTTATCGACGCCGTTGAAGCTCAAACCGATGCTTTCGAGCGATTCAAGACGTTTTACGTAGTTCGTGCTCGTTTCGCGTCTTGCGCCCGGGCGCGCGCCCGAGATAGCATCCGCCGCCGCAACGAGAACTGCTTCGATCGTTTTGGGTTCGACGTCGCCGTGGTGCGCCTGTATGCAGTTTACGACGTTCTTGTTTTCTTTGTATTTCTTCGCAAGATCGGTACCGATCTGGATATGCGTGCCCTCGACTTCATGGTCGACCGCTTTACCTATATCGTGAAGCAGACCGCCGCGCTTTGCGAGGTTGACGTCCACGCCGAGTTCCTGCGCCATAAGCCCCGCGAGATAAGACACCTCGATGGAGTGTTGCAGAACGTTCTGACCGTAACTGGTTCTGTATTTAAGTCTGCCGAGAAGTTTGATAAGTTCCGGGTGAATTCCGAACAGTCCGCAATCGAACATTGCGGCTTCGCCGGCTTCCTTGATCTTCTGATCAAGTTCTTTCGAAGTCTTTTCAACCGTTTCTTCGATACGTGCGGGGTGAATTCTGCCGTCGGAAATAAGTTTTTCGAGCGACAATCTCGCGACCTCGCGGCGCACGGGATCGAATCCGGAAAGTATTACGACCTCGGGCGTGTCGTCGACGACAACCTCGACACCGGTCGCGTTTTCAAGCGCGCGAATGTTTCTTCCCTCGCGCCCGATGATACGCGCTTTCATATCGTCGTTGGGCAGCGGCACGACGGAAACGGTGATTTCCGAAGCGTGATCGGTGCAGCAACGCTGAATCGCAAGGCTGATTATTTCTTTCGCCTTTTTATCGGCTTCTTCTTTCGCTTCCTCTTCGATACGGCGTACCGTCACGGCACTGTCGCGTCTGGCTTCGTCCTGAACGGATTCCATAATCTGACTTTTCGCTTCCTCTTTGGTGAGCTGCGCCACTTTTTCGAGTTCGGCGATCATCAGTTCGTGCTGTTTTTCGACCTTTTCTTTCAAAGCGTTCATTTCGTTCGCTTTCTTTTCAAGGTTGCGTTTCTGTTCTTCGACTTCCTCGTTCTTTTTGAGAAGGTTGGCGTCTTTCTTGTTAAGAATTTCGTCTTTCTGGACGAGTCTTTGTTCCATTTTCTGCAATTCCGAACGTTTATCTCTCGATTCGCGCTCGAATTCGTTACGCAGTTTCAGGTCCTGTTCCTGTGCCTCGAGTATAGCTTCTTTTTTCAGACGCTTACATTCCGTTTCCGCGTCCTCTTTCATCTTTGCAACGACGGCTTCCGCCGTGCCGATCTTTTGTTCACGCTTTTTCTGAAGCATTTTGCTGCCGACAAGAATTCCCGCGGCAACGCCGGCGGCAAGAGCAACGACGGCAACGATTGCCGCAACTACCCCCGTCGGAATAAGAAACAGGGAGCCGAGTCCGATTGTTATCATTGTCTATCTCCCTAAGTTGTGTATAAAAGTATATCAGGCCGCAATTATGCGATAACGACGCTATAGCCCGCCTTTTCCTCTTCGAAAAAGGTCGTCGGCAAAAGGCCGCGCGCACGTTTTGCCGCCACGTATAATTCTACCGTATCTTATTTTATATTATTTCCCGTCAAAAGTCAATCGATAATCTATTTAATTTTTTCTTTGCCGCACATTATTTACTTCTATCTCGCACATTATTTACGTCGGGCTCGCCCGTTCTTCGCCGTAAAAAACACAAAAGAAAACGGCAGACGAACGAATACCCACCCTTTTTTCGCCCGGGAAAAAGGAAAAAATGCAACAAAAAAAAGTAAAAAGCCCGCCTATAGGTCGATTTTACGCACTTTCGACAAGGCACGCAAGCACATGCGTGCGCCCGCGCGCGTGTTTTAAAATCAGGTCGCGCGTTAAACAAAAGGACACAAAAAAGTAAAAAACGACGTTCATCGCGTAAAAAAACAAAAAATGCGTTTACATATCCGAAAAAAAGTAATATAATGTAGCCATGAAAAAAGGCGGAATATCGCTTTCGTTTCCGCTACGGAGTACATATGGAATACAATTTTAAAAGCATTTGCGAAAATTTTAACGTATCCGGCGCCTTCGAGGACTGCGTTCCTTACGGGGAAGGTCATATTAACCAGACTTTTCTTCTCAGAACGAAAGAAGCGGACGGAAAAATCCGCAAATACATACTTCAGCGCGTAAATTCCGTCTTGTTCAAGGACGTCCCGCGCCTTATGGACAACATTTATTTCGTGACCGAGTTCGCGCGCAAAAAAATCGTCGAACGCGGCGGCGATCCCGACAGAGAATCGCTCACCGTCGTAAAGACCAAGGACGGAAAACTTTACCACTTCGACGGCACGAACTACTTCAGAGTATATCTTTTCATCGACGGCGCGACGGCGTATCAGGTCGTCGAAAAACCCGAACATTTTTATCAGAGCGCGGTTGCTTTCGGCAATTTCGCGAATCTGCTCGCGGAGTTCGACGCGTCCAGACTCTATGAACCGCTGCCGAATTTCCACAACACCGTCGTTCGCTTCGAAAACCTTAAAAAGGCGATCGAGAACAACAAAGCGGGGCGGCTCGACTCGGTTAAACCCGAAATCGAATTTGCACTCGCACACGAAAAGATCGTCGGAAAAATCGTTTATCAGCTGGAAAAAGGCATTATCCCCTGCAAGGTAACGCATAACGACACAAAACTCAACAACGTTCTCATCGATAACAAGACGGACAAAGCCGTCGCGGTAATCGACCTTGATACGATTATGCCCGGCACCATCGTTTACGATTTCGGCGATTCCATCCGCTTCGGATGCAACCCCGCCGCCGAGGACGAACGCAACCTTTCGAAAGTCAATTTCGATATCGGGCTCTTCGAACAGTACGTCAAAGGATATATGTCGGCGCTCAGACCGTCGATGACCGTCGCGGAAGCGAAAAATCTTGCGCTCGGCGCGATCATGATGACCTACGAGTGCGGAATAAGATTTTTGACCGACTATCTCGAAGGCGACGTCTATTTCAGAGTTAAGCGCGAAGGACACAACCTCGACCGCACGAGAACGCAATTCAAACTCGTGGACGATATGGAAAAAGCGTTCGACGAAATGAACGAAATCGTCGACAAATATTATAACGCAGACTGAACGTAAGTGCTTTCGTCGGCGGAAAAGTCAAATGAGATTTTAATTCGACCGACACAAGCAAAAGAACGAAAAACGGGGATATAAGTCGATTATCGACGCATTTTTGCAAAAAACGCGGAACTTTTGCGGCAACGTTTTCCGTTTGATATATTAGAATCGAATAATTTTTTTGCGGAGGCAAAATATGAAAACAATACTCGTTACGGGTGGTGCCGGATATATCGGCACGCATACCTGCATTGAACTCATCGAAGCAGGCTACGACGTGGTCGTCGTGGATAATTTGTCAAACAGCAAGCCCGCGGCGATGGAGCGCGTCGAACAGATCGTCGGAAAGAAAATTCCTTTCTATAAAAACGATATTCTCGACCGCGCGGCGCTCGACAAAATCTTTGCCGAGCACAAAATCGACGCGGTAATCAATTTCGCGGGACTTAAAGCGGTCGGCGAATCGGTCGCAAAGCCCGTCGAATATTACCACAACAATATCACGGGATTGCTCGTCCTCGTCGAAGCGATGAGAGATGCAGGCTGCAAAAACCTCGTTTTCTCTTCGTCTGCAACCGTTTACGGCAAGCCCGCGTCCGTCCCCATCACCGAGGACTTCCCCCTTTCCACCACCAATCCTTACGGCTCAACAAAACTCTTCATCGAATATATCCTTAAAGATATATTCAAAGCGGACCCGAGCTGGAATATCGCGATTCTTCGTTATTTCAACCCGGTCGGAGCGCATTCGAGCGGGCTCATCGGCGAAGACCCGAACGGCATTCCGAACAACCTCTGCCCCTATATCACGAAAGTCGCGGTCGGAAAACTTCCCAAAGTTCGCGTGTTCGGCAACGATTACGACACGCCGGACGGAACGGGCGTTCGCGATTACATTCACGTGGTAGACCTTGCGAAAGGACACGTTCTCGCGGTCAATAAACTGCTCACCGGAAGCGGACTTTACGTCGTCAACCTCGGCACGGGAAGAGGCTACAGCGTTCTCGAAATGATTCAGGGATTCTCGAAAGCGCTCGGCAAACCCATTCCTTATGAAATCGTTCCCCGTCGCCCGGGCGATATCGACACTTGCTACGCCGACACCCGCCTTGCAAAAGAATATCTCGGATTCGAAGCGACCAAGACGCTCGACGATATGTGCAGAGATCAGCTTAACTGGCAGATGAAAAACCCCGACGGCTATCCCGACTAAACCGCAGCTTTAACGAAACGACAAAAACAAATCCACGCCAGAACAAGAGCGTGGATTTTTTATATGTTCGTCTATAAGTCCGTTATCGGCATTCTTGTGTCGATAACGGACTTTGTTTCAGTCTCGGTAAAAGCCGTTTAATCAAAATCAGATCAGGCTTTCATAAAGTTTCCTGATCTCCTCGATGCTCGTTTCGCGCGGGTTCCCGGGACGGCAAGCGTCGTCATATGCGGACTGCGCGAGGAAGTCGAGGTCCTCGCGTTTTACGATATCCTTAAGGTCTGCGGGGATTCCGACGTCGCGCGCGAGTTTTTCGACGGCGGCAACGGCGGCTTCGCGGGCTTCTTCGAGGGACATTTTGTCCACGCCTTCGACGCCCATAGCGACGGCAATCGCTCTGTACTTATCGCCCGTGTTGGGAGCGTTATATTTCATAACGGTCGGAAGAATGATAGCGTTCGCGATTCCGTGCGGCGTGTCGTAAAGCGCGCCGAGCGGGTGAGCCATCGAGTGAACGAGCCCGAGCCCTACGTTGGAAAAGCCCATTCCGGCAACGTACTGCGCAAGAGCCATACCCTCTCTTCCGTCAGTTTCGTTGGCAACGGCAGCACGCAGGTTCTTTGAAATCATCGCGATTGCGGTAATATGGAACATATCGGAAAGATCCCATGCGCCGAGCGTGATATACCCCTCGATCGCGTGGGTCAAAGCGTCCATTCCGGTCGCTGCGGTAAGCCCTTTAGGCATCGAACTCATCATATCGGGATCGACGACTGCAACGACGGGGATGTCGTGAACGTCAACGCAAACCATTTTTCTGTCTTTTTCATCGTCGGTGATAACGTAGTTGATCGTAACTTCCGCCGCCGTACCGGCAGTCGTCGGAACCGCGATCACGGGAATACTCTTATTCTTCGTGGGAGCGACGCCCTCGAGCGAGCGCACGTCGTAAAACTCGGGGTTGGCGATAATGATTCCGATCGCTTTCGCCGTGTCGATCGACGAACCGCCGCCGACGGCAACGAGGCAATCCGCACCGCTCTTTTTGAAGCAATCGACGCCGTGCTGAACGTTCCCGATCGTCGGGTTGGGTTTAATATTCGTATAGAGTTCATATTCTATGCCCGCATCTTCGAGAACGGTCGTAACTTTTTTCGTTACGTTGAATTTGACGAGATCGGGATCGGAGCATAAAAAGACCTTTTTGAAGCCGCGGGCTTTGATCTCGGTCGGAATTTCCTTGACCGCGCCCCATCCGTGATAACTCGTTTCGTTAAGTACAAACCTTTTTACCATAATTTTAACTCCCTTATTTTATATTTTACTTTTCCCCTCTCGCCGACGAGCGGTGAAATTCGAGAGAAAAAGCATTTGACTTTTATCGCCACCTTAATTATAATGGACTAAAAGGAAAAAGTCAACCGGTTTAATTATTGTCAGAATAATTGTTTTTAAAAACGAATACGCCGAAAAATTCGCCGCTTTCTTGAAAAACGAAAACGACGAACGGTTAAACGAACTTTCGCACTGCATAAAAAATCCGTCGAATCGCGAAGAAATACTCGTTTGCCTTGACGAAAACGACGAAATACTCGGCGTTTGCAAAACCACTTTCACCGACGTCGTAACCACGGAATCCCTCGATTACGTATACGTCGGAAAGTCCTGCCGCAGAGACGAGAACGGAACGTTGCTCGTCGTCGCGGTGTTCCAACGCGCCGTTAATCGACTTATAACGCGACTTATCGCCAAAATCGACGCGCACGACGAGATCGCTTTCGCCTTTATGAAAAAGCTCGGTTTCACCGTAACGGAAGAAAAAGACGGAACGAAATATATGAGCAAAAACCTCTTATATATGTTCAAAACGGAAGCGCACTGAAAAACGCTGCCCGAACGGAAGCGGAAAAAGAATGAAAAGTCGCTTTTACTATTTATCTATAACAAATCCCGAATAAAACAAAAACGGCTGTGAGTCGCCCGATAAAATATCGGATAATCGACTTATAGCCGTTCTTTTACGTTTTCAACAATCGCCCGAAATTATTTCTTCGCGGAGATTTCTTCGATCTTTGCGGCGATGACGCTCTTTAAAAGCGACGTCTGCGATTTGAGATAAAACTCGTCGCGGAACATTGCGTAGTGAACGCACGCGCGGATCAAGTTGAACGTGAGCGAGATCAAGATATCCTTTGAAACGCCCAGTTCGGCTTCGAGTTGCCCCGCGTATTCGGTATAACGCTTGTTCACGCCCTCAAAAAACTTTTTGCCGTATTCCTCATATTTCGGGTGAGTATAGACCTGATACATAAGTCTGTACTTCGCGCCGTGGCGCTCCGCCGTCCAGTAAGGAATCTCGTCGATAAACTTAAAAATTTCCTCCGGTGTGCGCGGATGCTTTTCCATAAACTCATCCTCGACCTTAGTCATGCAATACTCGGTTGATTGAACGATCAGATCGTCGAGATCGGCAAAATAAGTATAAAGCGTTGCTTTGGACACGCCGCAAGCCTCGGCAAGCGCGGAAATTCCAGTTCCGTGCAGACCGTTTTTCGCATAGCAATCATAGCAAGCTTCCATTATTTGTTTTTTCTTCTCAGCATAAAGTGCTTCGTTTCTGGTTCTCATGTCATACTCCGATGTTTGTTTTCATGTGTCAAGGATGATTATATCCCATTCGAAAATTTTTTGCAAGACAAAACGTGCGTTTAGACAAAAAATCTTTAATTCTGTTGTGCAAATGACAAACGAAACTTCCGAAACCTATTCTTTATCGCGAACAACGAACGAAAGAACCGCTTTGCCCGTTTCACGCCCGACACACCCCCGTTCACGGCGAGAAAACATAAAAGGCACCGCTTCTGCAGTGCCTTCGTTTTTCTTTCGGGGAATTTAATTACTTATTGTCCTCGGATTTATTTTCTTCCGTGGTTTCCTCAGCGGGTTTTTCCTCCGTTTTTTTCTTTTTGAGGAATCCGAAGAGAGGTTTCTTTTCCTTTACGACGGGAGCGCCGGGAACGGCTTCGCCGGCAGCAAGTCTTTCAAGCTCTTTCTCGGGAACGTAAGCCTTGGTACCTTCGCCGTCGAGAATAGTAAGTTCGGTTTCTTTGTCGAACAGATGGCAGTGCATAATGTCGATTGCGAGTTCGATCTTCTGACCTCTTTCGGTCGTGGTTCTCGAATCGACGCGCGCGATCATCTGGGTTTCGTTGTCGACAAGGCTCTTGATTTTGCCGGTTTCTTCTTCCGTCTGTCCTTTGTCGAATACGCAGTAAAGCTGGGTTTCCGCACCGAGTTTTTCGACGACGTCGACGACTACGTTGACGACGGAATCTTTCGAAGAAGAAATGAAGCTTGCTTCGTCGTGCATATCTTCCGGACGAACGCCGAATACGACTTCCTTTCCGGTGTTGAGATATTTATCGAGCTCGGGAATCTTTTCCGATTTAGCCTTGGGAAGAACGACGGTGTTGCCCTCGAATTCAACGCAAACTCTGTCCTTCGTGCCGGTAAGTTTGGCGTCGAAGAAGTTCATCTGCGGCGTTCCGATGAAGCCCGCAACGAACTTGTTGGCGGGGAAATCGTAAAGTTTCTGCGGCGCGTCTACTTGCTGAATGAAACCGTCTTTCATAACGACGATACGGGTACCCATGGTCATAGCTTCGACCTGGTCGTGCGTAACGTAAATAAAAGTGGTCGCAAGACGATGATGCAGTTTGGTGATCTCCGTTCTCATCTGGGCGCGGAGCTTCGCGTCGAGGTTGGACAGAGGTTCGTCGAGAAGGAATACTTTCGGTTCGCGAACGATTGCTCTCCCGAGCGCAACCCTTTGTTTCTGACCGCCGGATAACGCCTTCGGCTTTCTCTGAAGATAAACTTCGAGGCCGAGGATTCTCGCCGCTTCTTTAACTCTTGCGTCGATTTCGTCCTTGGGCATTTTGCGGAGCTTAAGACCGAACGCCATGTTGTCGTAAACAGTCATATGCGGATACAGAGCGTAGTTCTGGAAAACCATTGCTATATCTCTGTCTTTCGGCTGAACGTCGTTAACGAGCTTCCCGTCGATATAGAGTTCGCCGTCGGTGATTTCTTCGAGACCCGCGATCATACGGAGAGTCGTCGATTTACCGCAACCGGAAGGACCTACGAAAACGATGAATTCCTTATCGTCGATCGCAAGCGAAAAGTCGGTAACGGCGGTAACGCCGGACGGATAAACTTTGTAAATGTGTTTGAGGTCAAGACTTGCCATAATTTCCTCCGAGGAAAATTCTTTTTACCTTATTATTGTACACCATATGCATTTTTTTTACAATGGGCAAATTGCTCAATTTCTCGGCTCGATGATTGTATAGTTTGCACTAATTGGCAAAAAAGCCGCCTCCAAACCACCGAAACCGCTCGCTGCCCTTTTAGCCCGGCGCGGAGATTCGGGCAAAAAATTCAGACAAAAAATTCGGGCAAAATACCCGAATAAAATATCCGGGCAAAATAAAAGACCGCAGACTTTCCGCGGTCTTTTAAAAATGACGATGGCATCATTTGTGTGTGTTTGTTTGCGCCTTTTCGAAATCGTCGGCGGTTACCCGCGACGTGTTACTATTTCTTTTCGGCGACGTTCTTTTTATCGGGCAAAGAATTGCATTTGCGGCACAAAGCGCAAGCAGAACAACCACAGCCGCAACCGCAGGAAGATTTTCCTTTGCGTTTATCTTTGACTATCTTGACGACTACGAGCGTCACGATTGCGACGAGCACCAAGCCGACGACGATTCCGCCGATATTTGCTTTCAGCCATTCCATAAAATCGCCTCCTTTATGCGATCGGTCCAAGCGGATTATGTGCAATCCGCTTTCCGATCATACGTTTTTAAATGCACGATAACGGGCTTATAGCCTGATTTTTATTAACCTTTGACTTTCTTCGCATCAAGACTCGTGGCTTCCTTATACGGTCTTACGAGCAAGTATACGATACCGGCAACGAGAGCAAGCGCGATGAGAAGTTCGAGAATTCCGAGGAATATGCTCTTGAACAGAACGCCCGTGAACAGGCTTCCGAATACGTTGACGACGAACGCTGCGACGTAAGCAAGACCGCACTGCCAACCGATGGCGAACCAAGTCCACTTTTTGTTGTTCATTTCTCTTCTGATTGCGCCGATAGCAGCGAAGCAAGGAGCGCAAAGCAGGTTGAATACGAGGAAGGAGTAACCGGTTACTTTAGTGAACGCAGCGCCGATAGCGGAGCTCGAACCGTAAAGGATAGACATCGTACCGACGATGTTTTCTTTTGCGACGATACCTGTGATCGATGCGACGGTCGCCTGCCAGTTGCCGAATCCGAGAGGAGCGAACAACCAGGCGAAGCAGTTACCGATGAACGCGAGGATACTCTTATTCATTTCTTCTTCGGCGAGAAGTCCGAACGAACCGTCGCTAACGCCGAAGCTGCTGAGGAACCAGATTACGATCGTCGAAAGGAAGATGATGGTACCGGCTTTCTTGATGAAAGACCAACCCCTTTCCCACATGCTGCGAAGCACGTTTCCGACGGTCGGCAGACGATATGCGGGAAGTTCCATTACGAACGGAGCGGGATCGCCTGCGAACATTTTCGTCTTTTTAAGAATGATACCGGAGATGATGATCGCAGCCATACCTACGAAGTAAGCAGAGGGAGCAACCCACCATGCACCGCCGAAGATAACGCCCGCTATCATTGCGATGAACGGAACTTTCGCGCCGCACGGCATAAACGTCGTTGTCATAATCGTCATACGACGATCTCTTTCGTTTTCGATCGTTCTCGAAGCCATGATACCCGGGATACCGCAACCTGTACCGATGAGCATAGGAATGAACGATTTACCGGACAAACCGAATTTTCTGAATATTCTGTCAAGAACGAATGCGATTCTCGCCATATATCCGCAGCTTTCAAGGAAAGCAAGGAAGATGAACAATACGAAGATCTGCGGAACGAAACCGAGCACGGCACCGACGCCGCCGATGATTCCGTTTACGATAAGATCATGGAGCCACTGCGGGCAGTTTATCGCTTCGAGTCCGTTGCCGACGAGAACCGGAATACCGGGTATCCAAACGCCGAAATCCGCGGGATCGGGTTCCGCAAACGCGTAATCGTCGGCAAGAACGGTGATTTGTTTTCTGAGATCGGCTATCGTGGAGGTCTGTTTCTCGGAAACCATGGTTTCTTCGTCGGTGACCTCGTAAGTCGCTTTCGCGTAAGTCGCGTCGTCTTTAATCGCGTTATAGAACGCTTCGAGTTCCGTCTTTGCCGTTTCTGCCGAGAAATCGTCGGCTTCGGTATCGAGAGCGTTTCTGAGAGCTTCGACGTCGAAACCTTTGCTTTCGGCATAGTCGATATATCCGTTTACGACAGTACTTGCGTCGCCGAACGTTTCGGCTTCTTTGCTATAGCTCTTGCCGTCGGTCGTTTCCATACCGAACAGGTGCCAGCCGTCGCCGAACAGTCCGTCGTTCGTCCAGTCGGTTACCCAACCGCCTACGGTTGTGACCGAAATGAAGTATACGAGGAACATAATCGCGGCGAAGATCGGGAGAGCCGCCCAGCGGTTCGTCACCACGCGGTCGATTTTGTCCGACGTGCTGAGTTCGCCCGCTTTTTTCTTTTTATAGCAGGTTTTGAGAAGTTCCGCTATGTAAACGTAACGTTCGTTCGTGATGATACTTTCCGCGTCGTCGTCGAGTTCTTTTTCGGCGGCTTTGATGTCCGCTTCGATGTGTTCTTTAACCGATTCCGACAAGTTGAGCGAGTTCAGAACTTTGTCGTCGCGTTCGAAAACCTTGATTGCGTACCAGCGTTGCTGTTCTTCCGGCATTTCATGAACGGCGGCTTCTTCGATATGAGCAAGCGCGTGTTCTACGACGCCCGAGAAAGAATGTTGCGGTACGGGAGCCGACTTGAGCGCGGCTTTGACCGCTTCTTCGGCGGCTTCGGTAAGACCCGTCTTTTTAAGAGCGGAGATTTCGACGACCTTGCAGCCCAGTCTGTTTTCGAGTTCCTTCGTCTTGATAACGTCGCCGTTTTTCTTTACGACGTCGATCATGTTGAGCGCGACGACCACGGGGATTCCGAGTTCGACAAGCTGCGTCGTAAGGTACAGGTTTCTTTCGAGGTTGGTCGCGTCGATGACGTTAAGAATGACGTCGGGGCGTTTCTTTTCCTCGTTGTCGCCGATAAGATATTTTCTCGCGACGACTTCTTCGAGCGTGTACGGCGAGAGCGAATAAATACCGGGAAGGTCGGTTACGGTAACGCCTTCGTGCTTTTTCAGCTTGCCTTCTTTCTTCTCCACGGTAACGCCCGGCCAGTTGCCGACGAACTGATTCGAACCGGTCAGTTCGTTGAACAGCGTCGTTTTACCGCAGTTAGGATTGCCGGCAAGAGCAATCGTAATTTTATTGCCGTTTTCCATTTTAGTTCTCCTTTTATTCCACTTCTATAAATTCGGCGTCGGCTTTACGAAGCGAAAGTTCGTATCCTCTTACGGTAACCTCTACGGGATCGCCGAGCGGAGCCACCTTTCTCACGTAAATTTCCGTGCCTTTCGTTATGCCCATGTCCATGATTCTGCGCTTGACGGCGCCTTCGCCGTTAAGTCTGACCACTTTCACGGTTTCTCCGATTTTGACCTGCTTCAAAGTTTTCATTGTTACATCTCCGTTAAATCATTATTTTCATCGCCATTTCGCGGCTTATCGCCACCCTGACGTCTTTTACGTTAAGAATTACGTTTCCCGCAGTCTGGGAAACGACGCCCACGGTACTCCCCGCGACTATCCCCATATCCTCGAGATGTCTTTTGAGTTCGGGATTCCCGCCGACCTTCTTTATCACAGTGTCGCTTCCGACTTCCGCAAATACCAAAGGAATCATTTTTTACGCCTCGTCTTTTTAATGCCTCGTCTTTATCTTTTTCGGTCGGCGCCGATTTTAAAAATCGACCGGTATCAATCGTTTTTGCGCCGTTTTCGGTTAGCCGAAGCAAACCGAACCGTAAGTTATAAGGTTAGCCCTCGCTAACCACGCACGAGTATAAAACTAATCTGAAATAATGTCAAACGTTTTTTGGCGATATTCCGATTTTTTTAAAAATAATTTTTTTACGGTTTTTTAACGGTATTTATCGAAAAAGCGCGAAAACAAGGGCGAGCGGCGACTAAGTTACGTCGCGACGTATTATATATTACCCTCGACTAACGCCGCCCACACACACGCTTTCCGAAAAAATCGACTTCGATTCGATGCAAAAAACCGCAGTTACTTGAAACTAACTACATTTTTACGTGCAATTATACGGTAAAACGGTTGCATTTTTTAATAAATAGTGGTAAAATGCAAGAAAATCTTGACGACGGACGTTCAATTCTGCGTCATTAAGGGGAAATATGGCTAAAATTCAGGAATCGGGGGAAATGTATCTCGAAACGATACTCATCCTTTCGAAAAAAATAAATTTCGTTCGCTCGATCGACGTGAGCGAATATATGGGCTATTCCAAACCGAGCGTGAGCCGCGCGATGACCATTCTTCACTCCGCAGGATATATCCTTATCGACAAAAAGGGCTATATCGCTCTCACCGAGTCCGGGCACGAGATCGCAACGAAAATTTACGAGCGACACAACGTTCTTTGCGAGTTTCTGACGCTGATCGGCGTCAACGAGGAGATCGCACGGCGTGACGCCTGCAAAATGGAGCACGACGTCAGCGACGAATCGTTTGCCGCCATAAAAGAACACGTTTCGCACTTAAAAAGTAGCAGAAAGTGATTTTTCCGGCTCAATGTCAAATGTTGGGC
>CAKQKN010000150.1 GCA_934249215.1 uncultured Clostridia bacterium | reverse complement strand
ACATAATAGTGAAGTAATATGCAGACCATCGATCAATTATTGGATTATTCGAAAACAAGTTTCCACGCAGTAAGAAAAGCCGAAGAAATTCTCAATGAAAACGGTTTCGAAAAACTTTTCGAAAATCAAGATTTTATCTTGAAAAACGGCGGAAAATACTACGTGACGAGAAACGATTCGGCACTCATCGCTTTCGTCGTTTCAACCGAACAACAAAAGGGATTCCGCATCGTCGCATCGCACACCGATTCACCCTGTTTTAAAGTGAAACTCGGTAAAAACCCGACCGCGGCGGGCTGCACGACTCTTTCGGTCGAGCAATACGGCGGAGGACTGAGGTACACCTGGTTTGACCGCCCGCTCAAACTTTGCGGCAGACTTTGCGGCGAGAAAGACGGGAAACTCATGAGCGTATTGTATGAGTCTGAAAAGAAATTCGTTATCCCCTCGCTTGCCATTCACTACAACAGATCGGCGAACGACGGAATCCCTTTCAACGCACAGACGGATTGCCAACCCATCTATTCGCTCGATTGCGATGCCGCCGCCCTTATCAACGATCTCAAAGCAAACTTTGACGGCGAACTTCTCGACTGCGATCTTTATCTCGTATGCGACGAAAAACCGTTTTTTGCGGGCAGAACCGACGAACTTCTTTGCTCTCCCCGCGTCGACAATCTGACGAGTTGCTTTTCTTCGATCGAAGCGCTCGTTTCAGCCGATCGAGATACGTCGTTCACACAAGTTGCGTATCTTGCCGATAACGAAGAAGTCGGCAGTCGCACGAAACAAGGCGCCGGCTCGTCGTTTTTGTTTGACGTGTTAAACAGAATTACGCTCGCGACGGAAAGTTGCTCGATATATACGGTGCTCGACGAAAGTTTTATGGTTTCCTGCGACAACGCCCACGCGACGCACCCTTGCCACGCTCAACTTGCAGACGGAGCAAACGAAGTTGTTCTCGGTTGCGGAGTGGTAATTAAACATCACGCCAACATGAACTACACCACCGACGGAGTTAGTTCGGCATACTTCAAAAAGATTCTGCGCGACGCAGAGATTCCCTATCGCGATTTCTATATGCGCTCCGATCTGCCGTGCGGCGGAACGCTCGGCGCAATCAGTTCTTCTCACATTTCGATTAAAAGCGTCGACATCGGCATCGCGCAACTCGCAATGCACTCTGCTGCGGAAACGTTTGCGATAAGCGATTACGGCGTTATGGTAAAGGCTTTGACTTCGTTCTTTTCAGCAAAAGAATAATCGGGTTTCTTAAGATAACGGACAATAACACATTCTCTTTCACTTGAAATTACGTTGAAAATTCGGTATTTTATCTGAAATTTTTAAAATTATTACGTTAAACGTAAAAAAGACTGCCACATTTATGCGGCAGTCTTTTTTCGTTTCATAGAATTATCTGATTACTTTGTTTTTATCTTCCGTAACGACCTTGGAAATGAAATCTTCGGTCGTCATCTCGTAACTTTCGCCCGATCTCTCGCGGACGGAAACCGTGCTTCCGTTTTCGACTTCCTTATCGCCGAGAATAAGCATGTAAGGAACTTTTTCGAGCTGTGCGTCGCGGATTTTTCTTCCGATCTTTTCAGATCTGAAATCCGTTTCTACCCTGATGCCGGCGTAAGTAAGTTTTTCCGCAACCGACTTCGTATATTCGACGCTTCTGTCAGTTACAGACAAGAGTTTGACCTGTACGGGCGAAATCCAGAGCGGGAACGCGCCCGCGTATTTTTCGGTGAGCATTGCGATCGTTCTTTCGTAGCACCCGATCGAACTTCTGTGAATTACGAACGGAACTTTCTTCTCCCCGTTCTGATCGATATAACTCATATCGAAAGAATGTCCGGCCGCAAAGTCGAGCTGCAAGGTCATTATCGTGTCTTCCTTGCCGAATACGTTCTTCGCCTGAATATCGAGTTTCGGGCCGTAGAAAGCGGCTTCGTCGTCGGCCTCGACGTAATTGACTTTGAGGTGGTCGAGAATTTGTTTCATGAGTGCCTGAGTTTCTTCCCAAGCCGCATCGTTATCGATATATTTCTCTTTATTGTTGCCGCGCTTCGAGAATCTGTACGTTACGTCGTTTTCCATACCGAGCGCTTTAAGGCAATACAGACAAATTTCAAGACATTTTCTGAATTCCTCTTCCACCTGCTCCGGCGTACAAATGATATGACCGTCCGCGAGCGTAAACTGACGAACCCTTATAAGACCGTGCATTTCGCCGCTCGCTTCCTTACGGAACAAAGTCGCAGTTTCCGCATATCTGCAAGGAAGATCGCGATAACTCTTGAGTCCGTTTTTGTAAATCTGATACTGGAACGGGCAAGTCATAGGACGAAGAGCAAGCACTTCGTCGTCCTTTTCCTCGTCGCCGAGCACGAACATTTTATCTCTGTAATGATACCAGTGTCCGGAAATCTTATAAAGATCGCTCTTTGCCATATACGGCGTTTTGGTAAGCATAAAGCCGCGTCTTTCTTCCTCGTCCTCGACGAAACGGCTCAAGATCTGGAATATCTTTGCACCTTTCGGCATAAGGATCGGCAGACCCTGCCCGATCGTTTCTTCGGTCATAAATAAACCGAGTTCCCTTCCGAGTTTGTTATGATCGCGCTTTTTCGCTTCCTCGAGAGCGACGAGATAATCGTCGAGTTCGGCTTTTTTCGGAAACGCCGTGCCGTAAATACGGGTAAGCATTTTGTTGTTTTCGTTTCCGCGCCAGTAAGCACCCGTTATCGAAGTAAGCTTGAACGCTTTGATCTTTCCGGTAGACGGAAGATGCGGTCCGCGGCACAGATCGACGAAAGCACCCTGCTTATAGCAAGAAATAGGCTGATCGTCGGGAATGTCCTCGATGAGTTCGATTTTATAGTTTTCCTTGAAACCTTTAAAAAGTTTAACAGCCTCTTTTCTCGAGAGTTCGAATCTCTCTATCGGCAGATCGCTTTTTATGATTTTCTTCATTTCTTCTTCGATTTTCGCAAGATCGGTTTGAGTAAGCGGTGTCGTAAAATCGAAATCGTAATAGAAACCGTTCTCGATCACGGGACCTATTGCAAGACGGCAAGTCGGGAAAATCGATTTAACCGCTTGCGCCAGAACGTGCGCGCAAGTATGACGATACACGTCAAGCCCTTCCTTGTCTTTAAGGGTTACGATCTCGACAGCGCAGTCGTGATCGATGCTATAGGAAAGATCGACGAGTTTTCCGTCGACTTTGCCGCATACGGCGTTGCGAAACAGTCCTTCGCTTATCGCTTCGGCAACTTTGGCAACGGTCGTTCCACGATCGAATTCCATTTTCGACCCGTCGTTCAACGTTACAAACATAAATATTCCTCCATAAAAAAATCCTTATGCAATGATTGCATAAGGACGATAATAGTACCGCGGTTCCACCTTATTTGTCGCAATGCGACCACTCTTTGCCATTTAAGGCGATTCCGACGTTTAAACTACTTGCTTTCGTTTTTCGGGTGGTTTCGTCTGTAATCGCGAACGCGACATCTCAGCAATCGTCGCTCTCTGTAAATCGCAAAAAACAGCTTACTTGTCCCTTGTCGGACGTGAATTATCTTTATTATACATCTTTTTCGGTATAAGTCAACCGATTATCCGCGCGATAATAAAATTTTATCGCCGAAATATTTACGTAGCCCCTCGACATCGCATTCGGTAAGTTTTCCTATCACGCATATTTCCCCCGCGCCCGATAAAAGCGCCTCTTTGACGATTTTTCTGCTCGAACCGCCCGGAATAAGCCGACTTCTTTCGAGTTTTCGGCATTTTCCGTCGTAAACGGTTTCACCGTCTATATAAATCTTCCGACCTTTCTTTTCGCCGATAAGATAAGACACGAACTCTTTGAGTTCTTCCGGCGTAAAGTAATCGGGAATATACGCGGCTATTTCCTCCCATTTGCATTTCAGCGGTTGGAGTTTGAAATTATAAAGCCCGTCAATCGCATATTCGTAACCGAACCCGATTCTCGATCTGACGTAACGCTTGTCGTCCTCGAGATCAGCCGAAATGATTGACGCGATAAGAATCTCGCGCTCGTTCGGAGTCAGCCCCATCGCCTTGATTTTGCCGTTGAATGCCTGATATTTATAGGCAATGCAGATGACGTCCGATATTTTGTCGAACAGTTCCCTTTTTAAAATTTTCATTTTGTCGTCGTCCGACTCGTCTTTGAGATTCAGATCGAGAATTACGCGCTTTTTCGTGCTTTCGACCGATCTGGAATCCCGATCGACGACTACCTCCGGAATGCCGTCGGAAATATAGTTCAGATTGTTGACGTTTTCAATTTCTTCGCTTATTCGCAACACGTTCATACTGCAATAGTTTAAGCAAACTTTCTCCTTTTACTTATTTTCGGAGTTTTTTTACACGAAAGCATTCTATAAACGGTTTTATAGGCTTCCGAAAGTACTATCACCGAGCATGAAACGAGGAATATTTTCAGCCACACGGAAAGGCTCAATGCCGTCGTGTCGAAGAGATTTACGCAAAACTGGGTCATTACCACCTGAAAAACCACCGTCAAAATTAAAAGAATTCCGAATAGTTTATTCTTTCCGATACCTCCGAGTATGCTTTTTCGGCTGAGTTCGCGCGCGTTTATCGCATTGAACATCTGGATGAGAACAAACAGGCAAAATACCGCGGTCCCCGATTGTCCGACCTCGACGCCGAGAAAATTATATTTTTTCTGCATCACGAGAATCACGACGGAATACAGACTATGCAGAATTATCCTGAAAAAAGTCCTTTTCGGCACGATTTCGTCGGTGCGCTTGACGGGCTTTGCTTCGAGGAATTCGTCCGATCTTTTTTCAAGTCCGAGAGAAAGCGCGAGCGGTCCGTCCATGATGACGTTTATCCAAAGGAGTTGAAGCGCCGAAAACGGCGGAGCAAAACCCATAATCAAAAACGCGAGAATCATCCCTACGGCCGAAAAATTTACCGTCAGTTGAAAGAACAGAAAACTTTGGAAATTTTTGTAAATGTTCCGACCGAACGAAACCGCTTTTACGATTACCGAAAACGAATTGTCGAGAAGAATTATATCCGACGCTTCTTTCGTTATCTCACTCCCGTCGCCCATCGCTATGCCGATATCCGCGTTTTTGACAGCCGGAGCATCGTTTACGCCGTCACCGGTCACCGCAACGACCTCGCCGTTTTTCTTAAGAACGGATACGATCCGAAGTTTCGTTTCCGGCAAACACCTTGCAACAACGGATATTTCGCCGAGCGCCGCGCCGAGTTCCGCATCGGTCATTTCGGATATTTCCTTGCCAGTCAGACAATTCTCTTCCGACACGGCAATACCGAGTTTTTTTGCAACGGCAACGGCGGTTTCTCTGTTGTCGCCGGTCAGTATCTTCACGTCGATTCCCGCCTGCCTGCATTTGCGAACGGACATGGCGACTTCCGGACGGACTTTATCGGTAACGGCGCAGAATCCGTCGAAAACGAACGTCCCGTCAATCTCGCGAGCAAAAGCCAGCACTCGTTCTGCGGCGTTTTCATACGCTTCCGCACCAGATATGATTCTTCTGCGCGTTGCGTCGTCAAACCCGCAAATATCGCATATAACCTCGATTCCGCCCTTGTAATACGTCGTTTTGCTCCCGTTAAGATAAATCGACGTACTCATATATTTACGCTCGGAAGAAAAAGGCACGCGGGATTCGATCGTTGCCGCATTACGCATTTTTTCGAGCTGTTCGCGGTTATCCTTAAACACGTAGTTAAGAAGCGCTCGTTCGGTCGAATTGCCCGCGATAAACGATTTGTTCCCGTCGTTTACGAATGCGGCGGTGGAATTGTACGCTATATTTTCGTAAAAACAATTAAACTTCGCGCTCTTCGGAGATATTTTTGCACCGCCCGAAACGAAACAATCAACTTCCATAACGCCGAAAGTCAGCGTTCCCGTTTTATCCGAGCATATAACGCTTACGCAACCGACCGTTTCGGCGGCAACGAGTTTTTTTATGACCGCGTTCGACTTGGCAAGCCTTACGACGCTCAACGCGAGCGAAATCGCCACCGTCGTCGGAAGCCCTTCCGGCACCGCCGCAACGATCAGCACTATTGCCGAAAGAAAAGCGTCCTTCAGTCCGACGAAAGAAAAATTGCCCGCAACGAACATTCTGCATACGGTAAGACAAAAGACTATAACGGACGCGACGGCACCGAATACGGAAATCTTTTTCGATAGCGAGGTGAGTTTTGCCGCAAGAGGCGCGGAAATATCGTTCTCTTCCGAAAGCCCGCTCGCAATGCTTCCGATCCGAGCCGAATCGCCGACGGCAAGCACGAGCGCTTTCGCATTTCCCCCTTTTACGTAAGTACCGGAATTCAGTATATTTTCATCCCTGAACCGACCGCCCGCAAACGCAGTTTTGGAAACGCCTACGGATTCGCCCGTGAGCATAGATTCGTCGACTTCGAGCCCTACGCTCTCGATCAAAAGACAATCCGCGACGACTTTTTCGCCCGTTTCATAAAAAACCACGTCGCCGACGCACACGTCGTCCGTTCCGACGATTCGCTTTTCACCGTCGCGCAGACAATACACCGAAAGGTTATCGGTAAACGATTTTAACGCCTCGAACGCCTTTTCGGATTTTCTTTCCATAATTACAGTCAGACCGACGGAAATACAAATGGAAGTAAAAATGCCGATGCATTCGAAAGGATCGACTTCGCCGCCCCCGATCAGATTCCCTACGTTGACGGCAAGCGTAATCAAAAACGCAAAAACGAGAATAAGAACCATAGGCTCACGCAGAGCGTTAAAAATACGCCTGAAAAGCCCGTCTTTCTTTTTCTTCGTAAGAACGTTCTTTCCGTACCGTTCGCGCATAGATTTCACTTTTAACGAATCGAGTCCGCCGTAAGAAAATTTTTCGCGATTGTAGACGTCTTCAAGTTTTTCAAGATAAAAATGCATATTTCACCGACCGAATAAAACACAGGATAAATTGATTGAAATCCCTATACTATATGTCTTTTTTTCGATAAATATTTGCGTTATCGGTGAAATCGGGTTGCATTTTATTTTCGGTATGATATAATAGCATAGTGAAATGGTTTTCGGTGTATGTGCGCTTTAAATGTTGCGCGCGATCTAAATTAAATCCGCGGTAAGTCCGTTTCTTAAGGAGAGAACATGGAAAATAATTTTTATACGATTAACATTGCGGGACATGAAGAGCATCTGCCCATTCTGCCCGTGTC
>CAKQKN010000149.1 GCA_934249215.1 uncultured Clostridia bacterium | reverse complement strand
GTTCAAGATAATCCTTATAGCTTAATCTACCAACGGACGAAAAACTC
This sequence comes from uncultured Clostridia bacterium, assembly GCA_934249215.1. Taxonomy (GTDB): domain Bacteria; phylum Bacillota; class Clostridia; order Christensenellales; family Borkfalkiaceae; genus HGM11416. The sequence continues at coordinate 3,193 of CAKQKN010000149.1, read as the reverse complement.
GTCGCTTTGTATTCACCTATTTTTATATCGTCTTTAAACAGAACGAACTTCCCTACTTTGTCACCGCGAGCGATAGGTGCTTTTACGTTATCGGCGGGTTCGAAAACTATCTGAACGTTTTCTTTAACGTTGTTGTGACCAAAGACGTATAAGTCGTTCTCGGGCACGGCAAAGACGTATTCCTGCTTTCCGTTTTTAACTTCTACCTGATATTCCTGCGATTCCGTCGAAAGAACCATTTTTGACGAATAGTTATCGAAGCCGTAATTAAACAATGCCGCCGAATCGGCAAAACGTTGCTTACCGTCCTTTTCACCGATGACGACAGACACAAGACGCGTCGCGCCTCTTTTTGCCGTTGCCGCAAGACAGAACCCCGCTTCGTTCGTAAATCCCGTTTTACCGCCGTCGCACCCGTTATAATACTTAACCAGTTTGTTGGTATTCGTAATCATTGTTTTTCTATCGTTCGAATGCGTTATTTCGTCGAGATATATTCTGCTGTAATCGAAATATTTTTCGTGTTTTATAAGTTCCGAAAGCATCGCCGCGACGTCTTTTGCGGACGAATATTGCGTCGGCTTCATAAGCCCCGTGCAATTTGAAAAGAGCGTATTTTTAAGCCCCATTGCTTCCGCTTTCGCGTTCATTTCGTTTACCGCGCATTTTTCGCTCCCGAAGAGCCTTTCGGCAATCGCGACGCTTGCGTCGTTCGCGGAAGAAACGATGATGCTCTTAATAAGCTCGCCCGCTCTGTATTCCCCGTCCGTTTCGAGAAACACCTGCGAACCGCCCATTCCGCTCGCGTTCGCGCTGACTTTTATCGTTTCGTCAAATGACAACGTTCCCGCTTCTTCTTGTTCGAATGCGAGAATGAGAAGCATTATTTTTGTCATACTCGCGATAGGTCTTCTGTCGTTTTCGTTTTTTGCGTAAATCAGAGTGCCCGTGCCGTAATCGCAAAGATATATGCAAGGCGCGGCAAGTTCCAACGATTCACCATCGGTTTTTACGCACTCTGCCCCGGATTCTGCATCGTCCGCCGAATCGGTTTGGTCAACGTCGTAATTCACGACATATCCTTCAGAATGGATTTCGTCGCAAAACTGCCCGTGATAAGCACGCGTTTTAATTATCTGACTTGTAATAAAAATCGACGTAACTGCTGCAATAAAACAGGTTACGGCGGTCATTTTTCTTATCATATCATAACCTCCGCACATAGTATTTGCAAACGTCGTATAATTATTACATATTTATTGCTCGTGTTATAAGCCGTAATGAAGAGGTCTTATTATCAGCAAAGAAATAAGGATTACGTAAAGCACGGAAGCGACGGCGATCAGGAAAGTAAACAAAAAGATGCACGGAATATCTGCGACGTTTTTTTTCGCGGGGCATCTTCCCGAATAGAAACGACTGAAAGAAAAAACGGCGGCGCATAGATTTCCGAAAAAGGCAATTACCGACGCGGGAAACACAACGAGAATACCGATCGTAAGCCCCATTACAGAATATGAACATATGATTACTTTTATCGTAAGCCCGGTCAGAAAAGCCCGCGTTGTCGTCAACAAATATGCAATCGGCAGAGAAAAAACCGACATTCCGCAAAGAAAAGATACGGCAACGAGCAAGCATTCGCAAACGATTCGTAACAGGTAATATTTCAGCGGAAACGAACCGCAAATCAGAACGTCGCATATTTTACCGCAGTCGGAAAACACGCCCTCTTCGGGAATCGTAAAAAACAACGATAAAACGATGCCCGAAGAATAAGTTATTATTCCGATTATAAACAATTCTTTTCTTTCCCGTATTTGCGCAAGAATTTTTGCCGGATTTAAAGGCATAAAAAAACTCCCATAAATTGTTTTATGAGAGAATGGATATTTTTATGCTTTATATCACGGACGCCATTTTCGCAATGCTTATTCCGTAGCCGCGCGTCGAATCGTTAAGAAAAACATGGGTTACGGCGCCGACTATTTTCCCGTCCTGCACGATTGGGCTTCCGCTCATTCCGCGAACGATACCTCCGGCAGCTTCGATAAGTCGTTCGTCCGTTATTTTTATGACGATATTCTTATTTTGTTTATCTCCTAAATCCGTTTTGATTATCGCCGCGGAATATTTGGTCGGTTTTTGCCCGCTTACCGTCGCATAGATTTCCGCGGGACCTTGCTTTGGCGAATCGATCTGCATTTTCGTTAAACCGATATATACGTTTTTGTCGGTAAATTCGCCGGAAAGCCCGACCGCCGTGTTTGCCGCTACGGTTCCGATAACTTTATTTCTTAAAACCTGCCCTTTAAGTTCGCCCGCATGCCCTCTCGAACCTTTTTCGACGGACGTTATTTCGCACCGATAAACAAGCCCGCCCGCAACGGTAAGAAGATTCCCCTCGTCGTCGGTAATCGGATGACCGAGCGAAACGAACTTCCCGCTTTGCGCAACGAACGTGACAGTGCCAAGGCCGGACAAATAATCTCGGATCAGAACTCCGAGTTTATATTTGCCGCTTATATCTTTAACTGGGGTAAGATTTTTGATTTCTTTGCCGTTTTCCGTCTTGATTTCGGCGATAATCGGATTACCGTCGTAGTTGATCAGAACCTCGTCGATATCTTCCGCTTTGGTAATTTTTTTGCCGTTCAGCGACAAAATGTAATCTCCACTCTTCAGCCCGGATTCTTTTGCCGGAATACGCAAACCGTCTTCGCAAACAACTTCGGATAGTCCCGCAATCAACGCGCCCTCGCTCGAAAGGTCGAATCCCAAAGGAAATCCCCCGAGATATACCTCGTTCGATGCCGCAAAGACACTCGACGCGCCGACGCTTCCGAACATGATTATTATTAAAAACAAGACTAAAAGCGACTTACCGACGCGACCTTTCATCATATTTCTCCCCCGATATTTTTTTCGAACATATGCCCGAATAACGTATACGACCGTACGCAAGCAAAAATATTATGAGCAGAAAACAGCCCGTTATACAAAAAACGAGCAATTCCGCTTGCTGCGGATTTGCCCGTTGATTACGTCATTTATCCGATACGGAACGCCGTTCCGTCATATATCGGTTTTGAAAATTCACTGTCCTTCTATTCGGACGCCGAAGAAAGGTCGTTTATCGTGTCGTAAATCGCGTTGTTTTCGAGCCTTACGGCGACCGAGAAAGAAATGACCG
>CAKQKN010000148.1 GCA_934249215.1 uncultured Clostridia bacterium | reverse complement strand
GCCAAAGAATCTGTCCGTTTTTGAGTTGCATATCGGCGGCAAGTTTCATAAACGCGTCGTGAAGAGTGTCGTGATCGTACGGCTCGGTCGTCGCGATGAGATTTCTGATTGCGGGGAGCACTTCGAGTGAAGTTTCCTCGTTGGTTTTCATTTTCTTATGAATGAACAGCGCTGGATCGTACTCGCCGAACTCCTCGAGGAAGTTGATTTTTGCGGGAATCTCGTCGAGAATTTCGACGCGCGATTTCATCAGCGCGGACAACTTTTTAAGGTCGTATTTGCCGTAAACTTTCGATTTTTTAAAGAACGGTTCGGCGAGTTCTTCGAAGCGCTCGTCGGAAAGTTCTTTGAGATATTCGCCGTTGAGCCAGCGGAGTTTCACGTCGTCGAAAATGGACGGAGATTTGGAAACGCCGTCGAGCGAGAACAGCTCGATCATCTGTTGCATCGTCATTTTTTCGACGTTGGCTTTCGGGCTACAGCCGAGCAGCGCGACGTAGTTGACGATCGCCTCGGGCAGATAACCTTTGTTCACGAAATCGTCGAAATTAGCGTCGCCGTAGCGTTTGGAAAGTTTGCGCGTCGCGTCCTTCATGATCGTCGGCAAGTGGATATATTTCGGTCTTTCCCATCCGAAAGTGTCGTACATGAGATTGTATTTCGGCGTCGAAGAAAGATATTCGGTCCCGCGCACGACATGCGTTATGTGCATAAGATGATCGTCGACGACGTTCGCGAAATTATAAGTCGGCATGCCGTCGCTTTTGATCAGAATGTTATCCTCGAGTTCGGAATAATCGACGTGGATCGTGCCGTAAACGAGGTCGTCATAGGACGAAGTGCCTTCGGTGGGAATGTTTTGTCTGATGACGAACGGTTCGCCCGCTTCGAGTTTCGCCTGAACCTCTTCCTTGGTCAAGTGCAGGCAGTGCTTGTCGTATTTGCGGTTGCCGTTTTCGTCGGTGAGCGATTCGAGCCGCTCTTTCGAGCAGAAGCAATAATACGCGCCGCCGAGTTCGATCAGCTTTTTCGCATATTCCATATAAATGGCTTTGCGCTCGCTCTGAACGTACGGACCGTACGGACCGCCGATGTCCGGACCCTCGTCATAAGTCAATCCGGACTCCTTGAGCGACGAATAGATGACGTCGATCGCGCCCTCGACGAAACGCTCCTGATCGGTGTCCTCGATGCGCAGAATGAAGTCGCCGCCGTGTTGTTTGGCGAACAGATAGGAATAAAGCGCGGTTCTGAGCCCGCCGAGGTGCATAAACCCCGTGGGGCTCGGTGCGAATCTCGTTCTGATTTTTTCCATAATTTCCTCCGAAATTTCTTTGAAGCCGCAAAAGCAAATAACGGTTTTTGCGGGCTTCCGAAACGTTTTTTATATACTGAAATGCTTATTATATTGAAATGCTTATTGAAACAAAACCGATTTTGTCGTTAGTGATAACGATTGGAATCACTATTGTTTGTTTTTGCCTCGTCGTTTCACGAAAAAGCGCTCTATAGGTCGATTATCGCACGTTTCGAAATAAAACAACGTGATTGTTTCACGATTTCGAAATTTAACAAAAGTCGGTCTATAGGTCGATTATCGTACGTTTTTTATTTAAAAAACTCACTGTTTCACGATAAAACGCGGTATTTTCGTCACATCCGCAAGCCTCGGCGGCGATAGCGGATGATAGCGGGTGATAGCGGATGATAGCGGGTGATAGTGACGGTAGCAATGAAAAAGACAAATTCAGCGTTTGTCGAAATACATTCCGGCAGTGCGCTTATATCTGTCGAGTTTGCCCGCAGTGCGATAGCTGTAAGTCTGATCTCCCGCGACAATAATATGGTCGTCGAGAATGACGTGGTTAAGTTTCAGAATAGCGGTGAGTTTTTCGGTCGTGTCGTCGTCGAATTCGGACGGTTGCGGGTTGCCTGACAAGTGATTGTGAGCGATCACGACGCTGTGCGGGTGTTTTGCGGCGAGCCCTTTCTGAAGTTCGGTGAGATCGATATTGACCGAGTATTCCGAGTGAGAACAAAAGATTTTTCTCATCACGAGATAGCCTTGTTTGTTGAGAAAAAGCGCGATGAACTTTTCTTCGTTAAGCCCGCGGAAAGTGTCGATGAGATAACTTCTGCAAACGTCGTAACTTATAAGATGCGGAATTTTCGACGGTTTGTCCTTGATTCGCTTATAAATCTCGTTGACGACGACGAAGAACGCGGCGGAACTTTTCCCGATCCCGTCAACCTCCTCGAGCATCGTTTCGGTGGCGTTCATAACGTTTTCGAGCGTGCCGAACATGTCGAGAAGTTTATGTGCGGTTTCGTTCACGTTTTTGCGCGGAATGGCGTAAAACAAAAGAATTTCGAGAAGTTCGTGATCGGAAAGCACGGAATTATCCGAAAGAAGCTTATCGATCATCCGTTGTCTGTGTCCTTCGTGCATAAAATCTCCGAAACGACCGCCTTACGCGTTCGCGGCGCAGTTTTTTTCGGCGCGGCGCGAATTAAGACGGAAAAAAGTAAAATCGACGATAATCATTTTACCATAATAAAAAAAAAGTGTATAATAAAATCAAGCAAAAAAACGATATTTTTTAAAAGATAACGTTCGTTTGCGGTTTTTGAGCTTATTTTCGACTTGCGTATGTAAAAAATTTGCGTTTATATCGGTTAAAAGGCGGCTTGCGCCGTCAAGGCGAAAAACGACGGAAATCTTTCAAGCGAAAAATTCAAAGAGGTCGGTGAAACGATATGATTAATAATTTTGACGAAATGAAAGAAACTCTCAAAAAATTGTGCGCGATTCCGAGCGTCCAGGGTGAAGCGGAACCGGGCAAGCCGTTCGGCGCGGAAGTTTATCGCGCGCTCGAATATTTTCTTTCGCTCGGCGATTCGTTCGGGTTCGAAACTCATAATTACGACGGTTACGTCGGCGAAATCGTCTGGCGCGGAACGGGCGACGAGGAAATCGCGATTCTTTGCCATCTCGACGTGGTAAAAGCGGGGCGGCTTTCCGACTGGAAAAATCCGCCGTTTTCGCCCGTCGAAAAGGACGGAAAAATTTACGCGCGCGGCACGCTCGACGACAAAGGCCCCGCGGTCAGCATTCTTTACGTGATGAAAGAACTCAAAGACGAGGGTTTTGTTCCCGCGAAAACGATAAAATTCATTCTCGGCTGCAACGAGGAAACGGGCTGGGGGTGCATCGATCACTATAACGAAGTGGCGAAAATGCCCGAGGTCGGATTTTCTCCCGACGGCAACTTCCCCGTGATTTACGCCGAAAAAGGCATTATGCACGCGAAATTCGAATTTAAAGCGGACGAAACGCTGACGATTTCGGGCGGCGAAATGGCGAATATGGTGTGCGACTATGCCGAAGCGTATTCGCCGCGTTTTCTGACCGAAGAAACGCTTGCCGCAGCCGCGAAACGCGAATGCGAAAAACACGGATTGAAGTTCGAAAACGGAAAAATCGAGAGCAAAGGACTTGCGGCGCACGGCTCGACGCCCGACTTGGGAAAGAACGCGATCGCCCCGCTTTTGCTCGTTCTCGGAGAACTCGAAATGATCGATAAGTCGGTCTATAGGTCGCTTTTCGAGGATATTCACGGTCTGAAAAAGCATAGCGACGAAACGGGCAACCTTACCATGTCGCCCGACGTTATCGCGGCGAAAGACGGCAAAGTCGAAATCGTCGTCGATTTCAGATACCCCGCCACGATGGCACCCGAAAAAATGGAAGAACTTGCCGCGCTCGTCGCGCCGTATACACTTGTCGGCAAGCATCAGAAACCGCTTTACAGCGACAAAAACGGATTTTTGACGCAAACGCTTCTTTCGATTTATAACGAGGAAACGGGAAAGACCGAACAGCCGATCGCGATCGGCGGCGGAACTTACGCTCGCGCGCTCAAAAACGGCGTTGCGTTCGGTCCGGAATTTCCCGGCGAGGACGCACCCGTTCATCAGCCGAACGAGTATATAACGCTCGAAAACCTTATGAAAATGAGCGTGATTTACAAGCGCGCCGTCAAGGAACTCTCGAAATAATCACTATTTTGCCCGAATATCCCGAACCGCACGAGCGATTCGGGTGTTTTTTTGTTGCGTTCGCGAAGTTTTCCCGGTTTTGCCCGTTCGACTTCTTTTCGGCGAAAGTTTTTTGGCGAGGTTATCTTTTTTGCGAGAGTGTAATATAATTATAATGTTTTTTTGGCGGTCGTTCTTGAAAAGCTGTCGGAAAGCGTTCGGGAATTGTTTCGTTGTACCGTGGTTTGTGAGCGTGCCGTATATAATCGTATATAATAATGTTATATATAACTTGTCGATCGGTTAGATTATATAGGTGCGGGGCTTGCGCCCCTAAATCCTTCGGAAGCAGAACAGGGAAGCGTGGCTCAGGATGACGAAAAGAGGTCGGTTGAGTAGGTCGGTTCGGGATGACGAGTTAGAGTATGTTTCATTTTCCGTCATTCCGAGATTGGCTTGCTTGACGGGCTTCCGAGGAATCTGGGCACGAAGTGCCGCACGGTTGACGTGGTTTTTTGAAAATGCGGGGCTTGCGCCCCTGGATCCTTCGGAAGCAGAACAGGGAAGCGCGGCTCAGGATGACGGAAAGAAGTCGGTCGAGTAGGTCGGCGCGGGATAACGAAAGAGAAAGGAGTGAATGTAAAATGTGGGTATACATATTGACGAACCGCAAAAATCGTGTGTTGTATACGGGTGTTACCAACGACATAGTAAGGCGAACGTACGAACACCGCACGAAACAAGTGGACGGCTTTGCCGAGAAATATAATGCCTTTAAACTGGTTTATTTCGAAGAAACAAGTTCTACCGAATCGGCTATTGCGAGAGAAAAGCAGATAAAGGGCTGGTCGCGTGCAAAAAAGATTGAGCTTATCGAATCGGTGAATCCCGAGTGGCGTGACCTTATGAAAGAGGAATAGCATTATTCTTTCGTCATTCCGAGATTGGCTTGCTTGACGGGCTTCCGAGGAATCCAGGCACGGAGTGCCGCACGGTTGACGTGTTTTTTGAAAATGCGGGGCTTGCGCCCCCGGATCCTTCGGAAGCAGAGCAGGGAAGCGCGGTTCAGGATGACGAATTAGATGTCGGTCAGGTATGTCGGCTCGGGATGACGAGAGGCGTGTGCGGGGCTTGCGCCCCCGGATCCTTCGGAAGCAGAACAGGGAAGAGCGGCTCGGGATGACGAAAGAAGTCGGGCAAGAGGCAGGACGCGGGATGACGAGGAGGAGCGAAAAAACGTAAAAAACGAGGGGGAAACGGGCGGAAAAATTTCACAAAAAATTAACGAATGTTTGTAAAATGGCATTTTTTATTAAATTTTGCTTGACAAATGTCTCTCGCGCGCATAAAATAGTGTTAAATCAAAAGGTGAATTACGTCGAAATGGCGTTCCCCGTGTTCAGGAATGAAAAGCGTTCGTTGTTCTCGTGCGGGGCTTGCGAAAAAGCACTGTAAGCTTTCCCCTTCGGGGAGAGTGGCGCGTAGCGCCGAGAGAGGATCAGAAAGTCGCTGCTTTGATTGGGCTTTGATATATGTATATTGCACTCATTGCCCTCATCCGTCAAATCTTCGCGAAAGCCGCTTGATTTGCCACCTTCCCCGAATTTGGGAAGGCTAAAAAAGGCTGAACTACTCGGAGACGGAAAATTCGTTTCTCTGTAAAAAGCAAGATAAATTTTACTGAAAAAAGAAGGAGCCCTTAAACGGGGCAAGAAAACAGGCGCGAAAGAAAGAAGAGAACAAAGCGCAGAAATGCGCAGAAAGTGCGCCAAACGGAAAACAAAAACCCAAACAAAAAAATAAACCGAAAGAGTTCGGAAAGAAAATGCGGCGTTCGTTCGTACCGTGCGAGATTGTTGTCGATTGAACGTAATCAAGGAGGACGAAACGACGCAGAACTTCCCGATCGAAAATAAACAATTCATTTGTGAGGAGGAGACGATATGAAAAGGTTTGGAAAAGCCGTGAAAAAGGGCTTCACGCTCGTGGAGCTGGTTATCGTAATTGCGGTAATCGCGGTTTTGTCCGCCGTTCTGATTCCGACGTTCGGCGGAATCTTGAGCAATGCAAAAGTCACGGCGATGAACAAAACGCTGAATTCGCTCAATTCCGATCTTCTTTCGCGTGCGTTGATTGATAATATTACGTATTATACGCCCGACGCGGTTCGCGGAATACTCGAAGAGAAGAATTATAAAGCGGAAGATATTCCCGAGGGTTATTCGGTCTGGTATAACCAGAAAACGTGTAACCTTACGCTTAAAAAGGACGCAGACGTGTTCAGCGGTTCGTCCGCTTCCGTCGGCGGGTTCGACGAAGCGGGAATCAAAACGGTTAAAGCCGACGGCGGCTCGATTGACTTTACGGGCGTTGACCGTCTGCCGCGCAGACCGGAAGCGCTTTCCGCGGATAAGAACGAACTCGTGCTTTATACGCCTAACGCCAAGATTTCGTACATAATCGACAAGATGTATACGATTGCTGACAGTGTTTACACGGAAGGCGGCGTTGACGCGGGTACGCTCAATACGGCACTCACCAAAATTAAAAATACTCTTAACCAAGAAATAAAACCTGCGCTCGGAAGATTATACGACACGGATTCTGCTTTTCCGGGCGAGTATGGAGCAGATTTCGATCCCGATACGACGGTTTACGTAACGACGGACGGGTATATGTACACAAACGCTATCAACGATAGCACAAAAACCGTTAAAAACGTCGTTTTCTGTAAAGACGAGTCGGGTAACTCGGCGTCTACGCTTATTACGGTCGTAAAACCCAAATCGGGTTCTTACGCTTCGCCGAAAATGGAATGTCCGCTTGAATTACCGGCTTCCGTCAAGACTATCGAACCGGAAGTCGTAAGGTCGTTTGACTCTAACCAAGAGAGTATTACCATAATAGTCAGAGCGGAAGTCGACACCAGCAAAATCAGCGGAGAAAAAGGCGTAACGATCGTTTCGACCAAACGCGGCGATTCCACCACGGGCGGCGGTACCACTTCCCCCGTCAGCTATATCGGTTACGATCAGATGAAAGGCTCGCTCACGCTCGAAGAATCGTATACGAGATATTACACGAGAGCCGCAGACGGCTTTATATCCGACGCGACGGGTGCAGCCGGAAGCAACGCACAGAATTGGATTTTGAACGAAGAAAGCGGCGTTGCGGCGAAGTTTGCCGTTCCGACTTTCAGTATCGACCTCGGAAAAGCTATGTCTCTCGTAGGTCTTACGAAAGACAATCTCGAAAGTTCTTTGCGTACCGTTAACTTTAAGGATCAGGCGGGAACGGACTACAGAACGTTCTTCTTCGTCGCGACTTACGAAGTAACCGAAAACAACACTGCAAAGATGAAAGGCGTCAGATTTGACACCAGATTCGGCTATATAACCAACGTTTCTGACTATATTTCGAGCGGAACGAGTAAATATACGTCTGCTTCGAGCACTGCGGCGACAGATTTCGGCGATTTCAAGATCGTCGTTCCGAGTGCGGCGAAATCGTTCGTGAACTACGAAGGGTTTAAAGTTTACGTAGATTATTATGAAACGAGCCGTTATTATGAGAAGGGCGAGGATATGTTCGGTAAAGAAGCTTATAAGTATAGCGGATCGGCGTGGAATCTTGTGAAAGACGTAGAACTCACAAGTAAAGATCAGATTAGCTTTACGCTTCCGAGTGATAAAACGAGCTTTACTCGTGTAGCTCACGGTAGTTTTACCGGCAATCAATATTCATTTAAGAACGTTGCGGAACTTCGCAAAGTTACCGTAATGAAAGACGGTAAAGTGTTGTTCGTCAAGTATTATACGAATCAGCACGGCAGCGAATCCGGTTCCGACGTATATAGTAAAGCAGGCGCTTAAAGATTGAATCCTTTAATTCCCGATTTGCGGGAGTAATAAATAAGCACGTAAGGAGATTATTATGAAGAAAAAAGTACTTTTGACGGCATTGCTGGCTGTTATGGTTGTCAGCATGTCGATGTTTGTCGGCTGTTTCAAGGGTTGGAATGACGGAACTCGTATTGCGTTCTCCGTCAGACCGAGCGAGACTTTCTACGAAGGCGACGCTAACGCAAAGCTGACTTTCACGTTGAAAGACCTTAATACCAAGGAAGAAATCACTTTCAACGGCGTTAACGGAACTAACGGCATAACCGTTGACAACTTCTCGGTTGCAACCGTTGGTCAGAGAACGGCTACCATCAAATACGGTAACTACACTCTTTCTTTCACCTACAACGTTCTGAGCAAAGACAAAGCTTTTGCGGGCGGCGACGGCGGTCAGTATTCTCCGTTCGAAATCGCAACGAAAGATCAGTTCAAATATATGCTTCAGAAAGGCGTTGAACTCGGATATAAGTATTATAAACTTACTTCCAACCTCGACTTCTCGGACGATACGCTTCAGCAGCCGATGTTCTATGATCACGGAAAAGCTGAAGGAAAGTGTTTCGAAGCGGTTATCGACGGCGATAATCACGAAGTTACCGGTCTTAACGCTATTACCGATGAAAAGGGAAATGCTACTTCCAAGAGAGGCGAACTCTTCGGTCTTGTCGGAAAATTCACTCTTAAGAACATTACTTTCGAGTTCAACGGAACAACTGCAAACTGCGTTTCCGGTCTTACTACCAGCGGCTCGCTTAATAAGGACGTTCTCTTCGAAAACGTAACCACCAAGGGCGAAATCGACTGCAATAACTTTGCAAACACTTCCGTCGGTATATTCATGGCTCAGGTTGGGCGTGGAAACACTCACAACGTTACTTTCAAGAATTGTACCAATGAAGTTAATATAAAGAATGCGACTGCGCAGTCTTTCGTTTCTGCATTCACCAATACTCAGAGAGCAGAGTGCAAGATCGTTTTTGAAAACTGCATTAACAAAGGTAACATCCAAGGTGCAATGCAGCAATGCTCCGCATTCGTTACCGCATCAAACAAATCAGATTCGAATATTAAATTTACGAACTGCAAGAACGAGGGTGAAATAATCAAAACCACCGCAACGGGTAAATCTACCAATGCTTTCGTCGCTCACCTTGAATCTTGGAATGGTGACGCATACGTTGTTTCTTCGGGAAATACGACGGTAGCGCTCAACGAAAGTCTGACGATTATGAGCCTCGCAGTAGCGGAAGATCTTACCATGACGCTTAACAATGTTCCGTCCGACGTTGCGTACTTCAAGGTTGCTTGCCAAGGAAATATATACTATATCGACGGAAAGAACTCCGGTAACTTCTTGTTCTATCAGAAGTATACAAAAGCGGCTCTTACCGGAGATAAGCTTTTGAAGATTACTTTCTCGACCGAAAAATCGGGTGAACTCGGTGAATATGGTAACGCGTTCGTTTCAAAAGTGGGCGATCACCTTATTTACAATGAAACGACGCTTGCCAAGAAGATCGCTATGGGAAAAGCAAATGTTGCCGTTTATGCGTATGACGGAGATAACAAGATTATCGGTTGCTCCAATATCGTTGCAAACGTAAACCTCGACTACGCGGCATAATTTACACAATTAAAAATTCGACGCGGGGCTGCGATAAGTTTGTTTGTTGCAGTCCCGAATGTCGTTATTTAAGTTTTGGTAATTGCTTTTGTCGTTAAAAAAAACAAACCGCGGCAGAAGAAAAAAAGGAGAAAATATGAAGAAAAACACTAAGAAAGGGTTTACCCTTGTCGAACTCGTAATCGTTATTGCGGTTATTGCTATCCTTTCGGCGATCCTTATCCCGACTTTCGGCGATATCATCTCGAACGCGAACGAAACGGCTTATCAGAAAGCGGCTGATTCCGGTTTCACGGAAGCTCTTGACAAATACGCGACCAAAGTCAGCTTTGACTATGCTATCGTTGTTTACTATGACGGTGGACTTAAGGCTGGTACTGACGAAGCCGAAAAAACCTATACCGGAACTGCTACGCGGGCATACAAGATTGACGCAAGCAAAAATATTACGTTGATTGAAACTGCGGACAATCTTACTATTACCGAAGTTACAGATAAGAAGCCTACCCTTGCGACAACTATTACGATAACCTCTGATGATTCTGATATCAAGGAAAATGCAGCAACGGAAGCAGCAAGTAAACTTTATTATATAAACAATAAAGTTGCTATTGCTTTCTTTAAAGCTGCTTAATCTAAACTAACAAAAAAAATGAAAACCGTTCCGTTCTCGGCGCGGTTTTTTCTTTTGCCGTTTTTCTGCTTGCTGTTCTCTTCGCTTTTTTCGCCTTCCCCAAGCGGGGAAGGTGGATTTTGCGAGTAAAACGAGCAAAAGACGGATGAGGGCAAAAAAGCATAATGTAAATATCAAAGTTCAATCAAAGCACCGACTTTCTGATCCTCTCTCGGCGCTACGCGCCACTCCGCTCACGCGCGGCGCGTTAAACTTAGAGCAATCCTCTTTCGAGTTTTGCCCGTGAAACGGACAAAACCCACACCGCTTACGCGCGGCGCGTTAAATTTAGAGTAATCCTCTCTCGAGTTTTGCCCGCAAAACGGACAAAACCCACTCTCCCCGAAGGGGAAAGCGGAAAATGCGGAATTGCCCCGCACTTTTGGAAGTTAGATTGCGTTACGAGTGCGGCGCTTGCGCGCCTGGATCCCTCGGAAGTTCGTCAAGGAAGCAAGGCTCGGGATGATGATTTTTTTCTTTCGTCATGTTGAGCGGAGCGAAGCGCAGTCGAAACATCTAGGGGCGAATGCCCCGCACTTTTGGAAGTTAGATTGTGTTTCGAGTGCGGCACGTTGTGCCTAGATCCTTCGAAAGTCGAGTAAATGAGCAAGGCTCGGGATGACGGGAAAAAGAAATGTGCGGCATGCATGGGCAGACCTCTCTCGTCTTTTACTCGCGTTGCTCGTAAAATCCACTCCGCTCACGCGCGGCGCACCCCTTTTGTCGCGTTCCTCGACATTTCCCCCGTTTGACGGGGGAATCGCCCCGTTAGGGGAAAGCTTACAATCAGAAATCGCCCCGTGGGGAAAGCTCACAGTGCAATGAACCGCGCAAAAAAACGCACGAGAAGGCATGGGAGAGGAATTTTTGCGATTATGCGACTATACTGTGTTATCCGTTGATTTTTTGTCGATTTTGATTTATAATATAGTTAATTAACAATCAATAGTGGGGGATAGTATTCTCCGCATTGTTTTGCAACGTTGCGGGGGATTCCGCGATAAGAAGGAAAATATGGCGTTATTCGGAAGCAAACAACTTAATCTTATAATCGGGTTCGATACGATCGATAATTGCCTCACCGTCATGCGGATCGTCGGCAACGATATTTCGACTTGCAAAGTGGACTATATTTCCGTCAGACCGGAACTCATCGTGTGCGGCGAATGGGCGCAGATTATTTCGGAATATCTGCCCGAATATATCGATAATCAGCACTTTGACAAGACGTTCGCGGTCTATCTGATGCTGCCCGATCGGCTCGTTTCGACCGACGTTCTGACCATTCCCACTCTTTCTTCGGGGAAAATGGCGGACGCGCTTCAGTCGCAGATCGAGGAGCTTTACACTTTCGCGCCGAACTATAAGTTCAACAAAATCATGCTCGCGTCTAACAAGTCGAACACCACGTACGAGCTGATTATGGTGAATAAGGACGTTCTGAATTCCGTTTATAAGGCGCTGTCGGGGGCGAAACTTTACGTTAAGAACGCGACTTATGCGGCTTCGGGTGCGCTCGACGCGGTTTTCGCGCTTCGACCGAAAACGAGGAAGCAGTCGTTTTTGTTCCTCGATATCAAGAACAGAAGCGCGCGCATTACCGTTTGCGGAAATGGCTCGGCGATAGGCTGGGTGGAGATTCCGTTCGGGCTGAATATGCTGTCGAGCGATAAGATTCTCATCGAGGCGAACGTGGTTTATAACGACGTCGCGAATATCGCCGTTATCAACGCGACGGAGCTCGCGAAAAAGAAAAAAATGACGGTTATGGAGGATGACGACGAGTCGGTTATCGAGGAAGCCGCTATCACTCTTAACGAAATAAACGCCGACAAGCTGCCCGACGAAAGGGAATATGCCGAGGCGGGAGGCGTGTCCGACGAAGAAGCCGAGAAAGCCGGATCGGACGCGGGAAAAACGGAAGAAAAAGCCGCCGAAATTGCAGGCGGGGCTACGACTGCGGAAGTTAAGACTGGGGACGGCTCGGAAGCCGAAACGGTCAAAGCCGAAGCGGTTAAAGCCGAAGCCGCCGCGGCGCTTGTTGCGGGTGGAGCGGCGACCGTGTCCGAAACGGTTGAGCCGAAAGAGCCGCCCAAGCCCAAGGTTAAGACTTACGTGAGAAAGACTAAGCGTTTGCCTGCGTTTATGCAGAGGCCGACGCCCGAAACGCCCGAAGGGTTCGTCGTCGAAAACTTCCGCGCGTTCGTCAAGCGTTGCTTGCTCGTCAAAATGCAGAACGAACAGTCCGGGTATCTGCCCGTGCCGTCGTTCGTGCTCGTCAATATGCCCGAAGAATTCGGCTACGTTATCGACGAGATTAACAAGGAAGAGGATAACGGCATCGAATTCCGTTATTTTGACCCGTCCAAGGAAAAGAACGTTTCTTTGACCGCGAATCTGGAACTTTACGGAGCCTTATTTGCGGGGGCGGTTAATAAGGTCAATACTTTTTAGTCCGCGCGGCTGTGAGCCGAAATCTAAATTAAAATTAAAGCGGGCGGTCGTAATGCGCCCGAGCATAAATCAATAAAATCAAGCGAGCGGCGGGCGCGTCCGAGTACGGAGCGACTGCAAGCTATTAAAAGAAAATGAAAGGAAAAAGCAAAAGGAAACGCGGGTATAGCCTGGTCGAACTGACCATCGCTATGGTCGTTACAATAGTGCTTATGTCATCGATAATTTCACTCGTGGCGGCGGTGCTTAAGGAAAGCGAGCGTTCGACGAAGGATTACGGCTTGTCGAGCGAACTTTTGCTTGCAAGACAGGGGCTTTACACCTGGTTCAATTCTTTCGCGGGGTATGAGAGCGGCGGCGAGGAATATAAGTTCGTCAACGATCTCGAGTCCGGTTACGAGGGCGTCAACGTTTATAAGGACGGCGAAGTCGTTTCGTCGATCTATTTCGACGATCTCAATCGCAAGCTCGTTTCCGACGATTTCGGGGGGTATCCCACTTTCTCGCTTATCTATTTTATGACGTTCGACGTTTACGGCGACAACGTGATCAAGGTTTCTATCCTTTACGAGGGCTGCCGCCAGCCTATCGTTTATCTTTTCTCGGGCAAGGATTTTTCCGATGATTAAGAACAATAAATCGAACAAGAAAAGAGGATATTCTTTGCTCGAAGCGGTGATCGCGCTTTCGCTTATCGCAATCTGTTTCGGTATGGCGATGACTGCCGTCGTTTCGTCGTTTAAAGTGCGGCGAAGAGTGATGAATACCAAATATTTCATTGCGGAAACGTCAAATTATCTCGAATGCTATAAGATGCACGGTTCGGCGGATTTTAAAAAGAACGTGGATCTGTATCTCGGGACGGGCGATTCGATGTTCGTGTTTTCGCAGTCGGACGACGGAATCGTTTACGTGATCTATTACGACGGGGACTATAACAAGTTGCCCCGCGATAAGGCGGACGACGCGATGTTCGTTATGTACGTCGTTATCGAGAAGTCTTTTACGGCTTACGTCAAGGAAGCCGCGTCTAAAAGGGACGTGTATTATCTGCGCGATCCGTATATCAGTAGGTTCGATATGTGATTTTCGCGGGCGGAAATTTGCTCACGGCTTATGCATTTTGCGAATTATGCGGTTAACGCAAAAGGAGGGTAAAATTGAATAAGAAAAAAGGTTTTATCCTCATGTATTCTGTGATAATGATGACCTTCGTAACGCTGCTCATCGGGGCGATTACGGTGCTCGTGAACGCGTCGTCGGTCAACAACGTCAAGCTTGAAAGACAATTCAACGAGCGCGCGAGAATCGACCAGATAGGCGAGTATTTCGCGCATAACGTGAAAGACTACTACGTTTATTCCATTGCCGCGGAAGAGGGCTTTTACGCCGACGTCGAGGACGTTATGGACGGAACGGTCGACGCGACGCTTACACTTTACAAGGGGAACACGGTCGTGCTTTACGTCGAAGTTTTCGAGGGTAAAGTGATAAAATGGCTGTACGGAGGTTCCGTATGACGGTCGAAGAGTTTTATTTCCTGGCGTTCTGCGTTACGGCGTTTATCCTCGGCGCATGTTTCGGAAGTTTTTCGGGCGTTCTTATCGCAAGGCTTCCCGAAGGCGAGAATATCGCCACGGTGCCGTCACATTGCGATTCCTGCGGAAAGCCGATCAAGGCGTACGATAATATTCCGCTCGTTTCTTACGTGGTTCTCGGAGGAAAATGCAGATACTGCAAGGCGAAAATTCCCTTTTCTGCTTTTATCGTCGAACTTCTGAATGCCGTGCTTTGGTGCGCGTTCGCGTATTTGTCCAAATATTTCGGATATACGTATTCGATCGTTTCCGCGCTCGCTGCGACGGCGCTTCTGACCGCCGCGTTTATCGATTTCAGACACGGATACATACCCGACGGCATTTCGGTGTTTTTGGCGGTTATCGGTGCTATAGCCTGCTTTTTCGATAAAACCTACGTGGTTTGGAGCGAACGGCTTTTGGGGCTCGGATTCACGCTCGTGTTCTTCGGCGGGTTCTATCTCGCGGCGCGGTTTCTGTTTAAAAAAGAGGCTTTGGGGCTCGGCGACGTCAAACTGATGATCGCGGCCGGGCTCGTTCTCGGGATCAAGAGCGCGTTCTTTGCGACGCTCGTCGCGTCCGTCGTCGCTTCGGTCGTTCTGGGAATCAGGGCGGCGAAGAAAAACGAAAAAGGCGTCGAATATCCGTTTGCGCCCTTTCTTGCGGCGGGGTGTATAATCGCGCTGTTCATAGGAACTTATCTCATCGACGCATATCTTGCGATCTTTAACTGACGAATGGTGCCCGATCGCCGCTTCGTGCGTTCGGTCGTTCGGGCGACGGAGGGTTTAATTCGGTTACCATACCGCGAATACGGAGGTAAAATTGCGAAAATATAAATATACGGCTGTAAATATCGAGAAAAAGAAGTTTACGGGTTCGTTTTTTGCGGAAAACGAGAATCATCTCAGGCAACAGCTCGCACAGCAGAACCTGTTTCTCATTTCCTGCAAGCCGCTGACGGACGCTTCGCCGAGTCAGTTCTTCTCGCTGACGGGCAAGGTGGAAATCCCCGAGCTTACGAACTTTTGTCGGCAATTCGCC
Organism: uncultured Clostridia bacterium; assembly: GCA_934249215.1. GTDB lineage: Bacteria > Bacillota > Clostridia > Christensenellales > Borkfalkiaceae > HGM11416. The sequence goes on along the minus strand of CAKQKN010000148.1, from coordinate 9,960 downwards.
ATTCTTCTGAATTCCGGTATATCGATTCTCGACAGCCTCGCACAACTTAAAGTTCAGAAATTTTCGGGGTTCTTCAAGAAAATTCTGTGTATGGTTTACGACGACGTTAAAATCGGCGTGCTCCTTTCCAAAGCGATGGAAAAACACAGCAAAATCTTCCCCGAATTCTTCCGCAGTATGATTTTCGTAGGCGAAATTTCGGGTAATCTCGAACTCGTTCTGACTAATCTTGCCGACTATTATGAAAAAGAAGTCGCAATTTCGCGGAAAGTCAAGGGGGCGCTGGCCTATCCTATCGCGATGGGCGTTCTTCTTCTCGGCGTTATTTTGTTGTTCCTCCTCATCGTTATTCCTATGTTCGAGGGAACGCTCGAATCGATGCATCTCGAGAATATGAACAAGATTACCGTCGCCGTTTTCGCGGCGAGCGACTGGACGAGGGCGAACGGACTTAATCTTTTATATGCCGTCGTTATCATCGTCGCGCTCGTGTTCTTCGCGCTTCAGACGGAAAAGGGTAAGTATGCTTTCGACGTTATCAAATATCGATTGCCGCTCATTAAACACGTTCAGATCAATATGGTCGCGAGTAAGTTCACGAAAGCGACGGGCTTGCTTCTCGCGAGCGGTATGAACCTCGTGGACGCGCTTGCCGTCGTTCAGAACATGCTCGGCAACAGATACGCGCAAAAGCAGTTCAAAAACGTTATCGAGGACGTCAGACGCGGCGCTTCGCTTACTTTCGCGATGGGAAATTACAATATTTTCCCGCAAATGCTCATTCAGATGCTGTCTACCGGCGAAAAGACGGGCGGCATCGAGGAAGTGCTTATCAGATCGCAGAACTTCTTCGATCAGCAGGTGGAAACGTCGATCGTCAAAACGACGAGCGCGATTCAGCCGATCATGCTCGGTCTTATGGGCGGGGTTATCGGCGTTCTGTTTATCGCGGTGTACTCGCCGATGCTTGCGATAATGCAGCAGGATTACGGCGCGGCTGAACCCGCGGTAAGAGAACTCGCGAGAATCGCGACGAATTTCTTTTCTTTGAGATAAAAATCAAGTTCTTTTCAATCAAGAAAAACGTTTGAATAAGAATAAAGCACGAGGGACGAAAACGTCTTAAACGTCGATTAACGGTGCTATTGCCCTGTTTTTTGTTATTCGGAAAGCTACGGAGGTTACATTTTTGAATATCAATTACGAGATAATCAATTATTACATTTATAAAAAAATAATCAAGAAAAAGCTTCGCGATAAGACGCTCGAGGACTGCGCTCGTATCAATATGACGGTCGAAAAGTATATGCTCGTCAAGAATTATTGCTCGGAAGCGGAGGCTTTGCCCGCGCTCGGCGAATTCTATAATATGGCGTATGCCGAGATGGACATGTTCGACGTCGAAGAGGATATCGCGGACAAATATAATCTTGCGTTCCTCAAAAAGATCAAGATGGTGCCGCTTATGAAAACCAAAGACGGCATACTTCTTATGGCTGTCGGCAGACCGCTCGATTATAACGCCGTGTCGATGGGCGCGACTTTTTATACCGGGCAGATCGAGTATATTCTCGTACCGCCGACGCAGATCGACGTTCTTCTCGATTCGATCGCCGCGGTCAGATCGACGACCAGCGCGCTCCAGACGCTTCAGACGGAAAGCGACAAACAACTCCTTCGCGACGCCAAGGAAACGGGTAACACCGTCGTCGAAAGCGTCGAGGACGTTATAAATGCGCCCGCGGTAAGGCTCGTCGATTCAATCATCAAAGAAGCCATTCCTTTCCGCGCGAGCGATATTCACATCGAGCCGTTCGAAAAGGTCGTTAAAGTCCGTTATCGTATCGACGGCGATCTTCAGGAACGCGCCGATTTCCCGATCGAGTCTTATCCCGCCATTTGCGCGCGTCTTAAAATTTTGTCGGGGCTCAATATCGCCGAGCGCCGAATCCCGCAGGACGGCCGTATCAATATGATGATAAACGGCACGGAATACGATTTCCGTGTGTCGACGCTTCCCACCGTGCACGGCGAAAAGTTCGTTGTCCGTATTCTCGACAAGACTTCGTTCAAATTTACCCGCGCGGAACTCGGGTTTACGCCCGAAGAAAACGCCGTCGTCGATAAAATTCTCGCGCATCCGCACGGAATCGTCCTTTTGACGGGCCCGACCGGTTGCGGAAAATCGACCACTCTTTACTCCTTCCTTAAAGAAAAAAACACGCCCGACGTGAACATCGTTACCGTCGAGGACCCTGTCGAATACACGCTTCCCGGCGTCAATCAGGTTCAGGTCAACACGAAAGCCAATCTTACGTTCGCCGCGTCCCTTCGAAGCATACTCCGTCAGGACCCGGACGTCATAATGATCGGGGAAATCCGTGACGAAGAAACGGCGGATATAGCGATAAGAGCGTCGATTACCGGACACTTGGTGTTCTCCACGCTCCACACGAACGACGCGCCCGGGGCGTTCACCCGTCTTATCGATATGGGCGTCAGCAATTACCTTGCGAAAGACGCGCTGATCGGCGTTATCGCGCAAAGACTTATCAAGCGGCTTTGCCCCGTTTGCAAAAAACGTTCGAAAACCACCGACGAGGAAATGAAACTGCTCGGAATCGACGAGCCTGCGACCATTTTCAGAAGCGCGGGGTGCCAGTTCTGCAACCAGACGGGATATAAAGGGCGAATCGCCATTCACGAAATTCTCTATCTCGACAACCACGTAAAGGCGAATATTTCGTCGGATATGAAATCGGACGATATAAGAAAACTCGCCATCGAAAACGGTATGACCGAGCTTTCGGAATCCTGCCGCCGTCTCGTTCTCAACGGAACGACAGATATGGTGGAATTCCTCTCGATCAACGTTCAATAGTTTTTCAAAAACGATTAAAAGCCGACGGATTTTTTGTCCGTCGGCTTTAACTTTTAATTGCGGGATAATCGACCTATACGTGGGTTTTTGTGGGCGTATTGTGCGGTGCGGCGAGCCGTTTCTGCGCCGTTTTTCTGGCCGAAACTTTAATTATTCTGCGGGGTTTTCGACGAGTTTTTTAAGTTTTTTCGCCGCAGCCGCCGCTCGAGCGATATATTGCTCGTCCGAAAGCGAAGCGTATGGTCTTTCGGCGACTTCTTTGCCGAAACCGCGGAAAACTTCGAGCATAAGCGTTCCGTCATAGTTAAGATCGCGCAGTTGCTTTGCGAGTAAGCGATAATCGATCTTTCCGTCGAACGGAATAAGGTGCAGATCCTGCCCGGCCGTGAGGAAATTGTCGTGAATATGCATCGTTACGAGGCGGTCGCCGAAAAAGGGCAGGAATTGTTTTCCGCCCGCATAGCAGAATTGATGCCCGACGTCAAGACAGAAGCCCGACTCGGGAAAGTATTCGAGTGCGCAGGCGAAATTGCCCGTTTTCCTCAAATTTTCGAACGCGATGACGACCCCGAGTTCTTTCGCACGCTTTACGAGCGCGCCGAAACGTTCGAGCCCGCACTCGTTGACAAACGGCGCGTCGTTGCCCGACGATAAGTGCGTTATAAGATACGGAATGCCGTATTTTGCGCAGTTTTCGGCGGATTTCAGCATTCGACAGAGCATTTTTTCGCCGCGCTCGCCCGGCATCCACACGTCGTTTATCGAACACGCGCCGTCCGAAAGAAAAGGTCCGTGCAGTGTTTCGACGGTCAGAGCGTATTCCTTTGCGGTGCGGCAAAATTCGTCGAGCCGTTCGTCCTCCGCCATTATGAAAGTGGCTTCGAAACCTTTTTCGACGAGCGTTTTTACGTTTTTTCGGGCGTCTGTAAGACCGACGCAATCTCCGTTTATACCTATCTTCATAGGCGGTATTATAACAGATTTCAGGGAAAAGGTCAATTTTATGGCGACGGGTTGAGGGAAGAGGTCGGGAAATTCTTGAAATCGCAGTAAGAAGTTGCTGAAAATGCTTTACAATTATATTTGTATAATTTATAATAAATATAAACGCACACGCGCGCGTAAGCACGCACATGCGTATCGGGTTCGTTCCGATACAAAAGGCATTCGTTACGTGGCAAATAAACGCGTTGCGCGCTTTTAATCAAAAGCGTAAAGGCAGGTAAAAATGGACGAAAAAGAAGTCGGCAAAGTAACCGGTCAGTACGGTGAAGGGCAGATACAGGTCCTCGAAGGACTCGAACACGTCAGAAAACGCCCCGGTATGTATATCGGGACGACCGATCTTCGGGGCTTACACCACCTCATTCAGGAAATCGTCGACAACTCTATCGACGAGGCGCTCGCGGGGTATTGCGATACCATCTCCGTTACCATTAACGCCGACGGATCGTGTACCGTTCTCGACAACGGGAGAGGCATTCCTACCGGAATACACCACACCGAGGGCGTTTCCGCCGTTCAGGTCGTTCTTACCAAATTGAACGCGGGCGGCAAATTCGGCGGCGGCGGGTATAAGATTTCCGGCGGACTTCACGGCGTCGGTCTTTCGGTCGTTAACGCACTTTCCGAATGGCTCGAGGTCGAGGTTTTTCAGAACGGCAATCACTATAAACAAATTTATAACAGAGGGGTTCCGCAGCGCGAACTTCAGATAATCGGCACGTCGGATAAAACGGGTACGATGGTTACTTTTATGCCCGACGCCGATATTTTCGAAAGCACCGTTTTCAATTATAACACGGTCAAGGTCAGACTGCGCGAACTCGCGTATCTCAATAAGGGGCTGCGCATAACCGTCGAGGATAAGCGCGCGGGACAGGAAATCAAGGAAGAGTTCTATTACGAAGGCGGAATCAGACACTTCGTCGAAGACCTCAACAAAAACAAAGAAACCATTTTTCCCGAGCCCGTTTATTTTGAAAAGACTTTCGGGGATATAACGATCGAACTCGCGCTCACTTATAACGACGGCGTGGACGAAACGATTTTTACTTTTGCGAACAACATTCACACGCAGGAAGGCGGAGCTCATCTCGACGGATTCAAGCTTGCGCTCACAAAACTTATCAACGACGCGGGAAAACGGCTCAACGTGCTTAAGGAAAACGACTCGCTCTCCGGCGAGGACGCGCGCGAAGGTCTTACCGCGGTCATTTCGGTAAAACTCCCCGAACCGCAGTTCGAAGGTCAGACCAAAACCAAACTCGGCAATCTCGAGGTCAAAGGGCTTACGCAGAAAGCAGTTACCGAATGTTTCGGCTCCTTCCTCGAAGAAAATCCTGCGCTCGCGAAAGAACTTCTTTTGAAGTGTCTTACGGCGAAGCGTGCGAGAGAGGCTGCCCGCAAGGCGCGCGAAGCGATCAGAAAGAGCGCGTTCGAAAGCGCGGCGCTGCCCGGAAAACTCGCGGACTGCTCCGAAAAGAACGCCGAACTTTGCGAAATATTCCTCGTCGAGGGAGATTCCGCAGGCGGAACGGCAAAACAAGGGCGCGACAGACGTTTTCAGGCGATTTTGCCGCTCAGAGGTAAAATCCTTAACGTGGAGAAGGTAAGACCGCACAGAGCGCTCGAAAACGAAGAAATCAAGGCTATGATCACCGCGTTCGGCGGCGGAATGCAGGAGGACTTCGACGTGACGAAGATCCGTTACGACAGAATCATCTGCATGAGCGATGCCGACGTCGACGGAAGCCATATCAGAATTCTTCTTCTCACTTTCTTCTTCAGATATATGCGCCCGCTCGTCGAGCAAGGACACGTGTATATCGCGCAACCCCCGCTTTATAAAGTTACGAAAGGCAAAATCGAAAGATATTGCTATTCGGACGAAGAACTGCGTAAGAATCTCGACGAACTCGGCAAGTGCGACGTTCAGCGCTATAAAGGTCTTGGCGAAATGAACGCAAAACAGCTTTGGGAAACGACTATGAACCCCGAAACGCGTACGTTGCTCCGCGTTTCCGTCGAGGACGCTCAAGAAGCCGAAAACGCTTTCAGCCTGCTTATGGGCGATCAACCGGATCTCAGACGGAAGTTCATAGAGGAAAATGCTAAGCTTGTCAAGGATCTCGACATCTGATTTTGCGGCGTCATGCTTCGCATAGCGGCGTTACTGCCGTAAGCCCGAGATTACGATGACCACAGAGGTCTATCGTACCCTCGAACTTACGTCGAGCCTTGCTCTGCTTTGCCTGACACCCAAAAATGGCAAAGATGAGTTTTTCCGAAGCCGCGACTACGGCGCAAAACGGCAAAACGTAATTTTAAAAGAGTTTTGCGAACAAAAACGAATATTATTTCTACAACACCACCTCAACGCTATTCAGGAGGTAGCGAAATATAATGGCAAAAAAAGAATTCAGTGCCGAACTTACGTCGGAATTTAAGCAAAAGCTTGAAATGACCAACGTCATTAACGTAGAGGTCGATCAGGAATTAAAAAAATCGTTCATCGCTTACGCTATGGCGGTCAACGTTTCCCGCGCGATCCCCGACGTGCGCGACGGTCTTAAACCCGTTCACAGAAGAATTTTGTACGCAATGAACGAAATGGGGCTTACCCCCGAAAAGGCGTATAAGAAATGTGCCGCGATCGTCGGTGACGTTCTCGGTAAATATCACCCGCACGGCGACAGCTCGGTTTACGACGCGTTGGTTCGTCTTGCGCAGGACTTTTCGATCAACCTGCCGCTCGTCGACGGACACGGAAACTTCGGTTCGGTCGACGGAGATCCGCCTGCCGCTTACCGTTATACCGAAGCGAGAATGAGCAAGCTTGCGCTCGAAATGCTTCGCGATATAGACAAAGAAACGGTTGATTTCTATCCCAACTTCGACGATACGAGAATGCAGCCGACCGTTTTACCTGCGAAATATCCGAATATTCTCGTCAACGGCTCGGACGGTATCGCCGTCGGTATGGCGACGAATATCCCGCCGCACAACCTTAACGAGGTTATCGACGGCACGATCGCGCTTATCGAAAACCCCGATATCACGATCGAAGAACTGATGGAGCATATCCCCGCACCAGATTTCCCGACCGGGGCGACTCTTCTCGGCAGAGCGGGCATTAAGAACGCGTTTATGACGGGTAGAGGCAATTACGTTCTTCGCAGTAAGTGCGAGATCGAGGATTTTGCCAACGGAACCAGACACAGAATCGTCGTTACCGAATTGCCGTATCAGGTAAACAAACAGAAACTTATCGAATATATTGCCGATCTCGTCAAGCAAAAGAGAATCGAGGGTATTTCCGATATCAACGACGAGTCCGACAGACACGGTATGCGTATCGTCATCGACGTGAAGAAAGACGCGAACCCGCAAGTCGTTCTCAATACGTTATATAAGCACACCGATTTGCAGAAGAGCGACGGTATCATAATGCTGGCGCTTCTCGACGGCGAGCCGAAGATCATGAATCTCAAACAGATTCTCGAGGCTTACGTCAGACATCAGATCGACGTCGTTACGCGCAGCGTCAAATACGACCTTGCAAAGACCGAAGAGCGCGAGCATATCGTTAAAGGGCTCGTTATCGCGCTTGCAAGCATTGACGAAGTGATCGCGATCATCAAAAAATCGCGCGACAGACAGGAGGCACAAGCCAACCTTATCGGCGCGTTCGAACTCGACGAAAAACAGGCGAACGCGATACTCGATATGCGCTTGCAAAGACTTACTTCGCTCGAGGTCGAAAAACTCAAGGAAGAACTCGTTGCGCTCGACGCGCAGATGGAAGATCTTCGCGACATACTCGCGAAGCCCGAAAGAATTCTCGCAATCATCAAGAACGACCTTATTTCGCTCAAAGAAAAATATCCGACGCCCAGAAAGACCGAGCTTTCTTACGACGAAAGCGAAATCGATCTTGCGGACCTCGTCAAGAAAGAGGACGTCGTTATTTCCATTACCCACTTCGGGTATATCAAGCGTATTTCGCTTGAGGAATATAAATCCCAGCGGCGCGGCGGCAGAGGTATTACCGCGCACAAGCCCAAGGAAGAAGATTTCGTCGAGGATATGTTCGTGTCGTCCACGCACGACAGACTGCTGTTCTTTACCAATTTCGGAAAAGTGTATCGCCTGATGGGGTACGAGATTCCCGAAGCGATGAAAGCCGCAAGAGGAAGAGCGGTCGTCAATCTGTTGCAGCTCGAGCCGGGCGAACATCCGTCGGCAATCATTCCGCTTAACGCTACGTCGACTGTCGCTGAAAGCGAGGAAACGGAAGGCGTCGAAAACGCTTCGATAACCGTCGAGGGCTGCGAAACCGTTTTTGAAGGCGCGGAAAACGCGGTTACAGAGGACGGAACGGAAGTTTCGGTGTCGGGGGCGGCGTATATCGTTCTTGCGACCAAGCGCGGACTCATCAAGAAAACCGCCGTTTCCGAATTCGATAATATCCGTAAAACGGGTAAGATCGCGATCAATCTCAACGAGGGCGACGAGCTGATTTCCGTTCAGGTAAGCTCGGGCGAGGACGAGATTCTCGTCGCTTCGCACGAAGGCAAGTGCATCAGATTCTCCGAAACGGACGTCAGACCGATGGGCAGAGATACGATGGGCGTTAAGGCGATGCAGATAAGCGATGACGACGCTGTCGTCGATATGACGGTCATTAAGGCGGGCTATGACGTTCTTACGCTCAGTGAGCACGGATTCGGCAAGCGTTCCGATATTGAGGACTACAGGCTCCAGTCGCGCGGCGGAAAGGGTATCAAGGCGGGCGTGTTCAATGAAAAGACGGGCAACCTCGCATGTCTGAAACTCGTTAAAGACGACGAAGATATTATGATCATTTCCGACAACGGCATTATAATTCGTACCGCCGCAACGGGTATTTCGAAGATCGGAAGAGATACGAAGGGCGTTACCGTTATGAAGCTCGGCGGGGCTGTCGTTAAGTCGGTTGCCGTCGTGCCGCATTCGGAAGAACAACCCGACGGCGAGGGCGACGAATCGGGTGAAAACGCGGTCGAATCGATCAAAGAGGACGTCGAAGTCTCTGAAAATTCCGCCGTTGAATCGGGTGCGGAAGCGAACGCCGATACGGGCGTCGATGCGGGTGAAAATCCGACCGACGAAGGTGCTTCGGACGACGAAGAATAAAAAAAACGAGCCGTGAAGCGGTTCGATGAGATTAAAAATTAAGCGGCGAAAAGTCGCGAAATAGCGAATAAACGACTTATAGGCGGGTTTCTGTCTGTAAGTCGTTTTTTTTCGGATTCGCCGAAATCGAAGAAGGCAAAAAACCTTCCGCTTCGGGGCGATTTCCCCGCAAAACGGGGGAAATGTCGCGTAAGCGACAACAGGGGCGCGCCGCGCGTAAGCGGGGTGGATTTTGCGAGTAATACGAGCAAAAGACGGATGAGGACAAAGAAGCTCATACATGCCGCGCGCGTTATCTCTTTCCCGTCATCCTGAGCCTTGCTCATTTACTCGGCTTTCGAAGGATCCAGGCACTCCGCGCGCACTCGAAACATGAGCTGAGTTCAGAAGTGCGGGGGCTTGCGCCCCCTAGATCCCTCGTCGGTTGATCAAGAAAATCGGCTCGGGATGACGGGAAGAGGTTTGACAAGGAAACAACGCTCGGGATGACGGGAGAAATTACGTAAGGATGCCCTCATCCGTCGAATCTTCGTGTAGCCACTTGATTTGCTGCCTTTCCCGCTCGGGAAAGGCTGAAAGTGGCGATAAACGACCTATACGGTGACTTTTTGATCGGAATTTTAAAGAATAAAGAAATAAAAAAACGCGTCGCGGAAGCGATGCGTTGAATGAATCGATATTGATTATTAAGGCTTGTTTGCGGCGTTTTTACCGTTTATGCGCTGCAAACGCAAGAAAAAGTTTTGCTTTAGGGATTCCATTCGTCATCACTAAATATTTTTGCGGGAATAAATCGGTTTTTGCTGTGTTAAACTCCCATCAACGTACTTAAAGTACGATTTCGGTCGTTTGCCTTGCAAAAACCGTACCGCAAGACGGCGATTTCTTCTCCGCAAAAATGC
>CAKQKN010000147.1 GCA_934249215.1 uncultured Clostridia bacterium | reverse complement strand
TTATAATTATTGGCTCCATAGGTACCCGTGAAATATTTATTAAGTGTGTAAGAATAATTATAGCCGGCGCCCGTTGGAGAAACCTGCATATGGTCGGAAATCGAATAGTTTTCTTCGAGGATTTTGCGCATTTCGGTGTAGAAATTCTTTTGAAAATCCTTGTCCTAGGCAAAAGTGTCGAGCTCGAATTCGATCGTTGCGCCGCCGGTGAAGTCGATACCGATGTTCATCCCCCTGACTACCATCATAACGGCAGCCACGAGAACGATAACCAGCGAGATAAGCGCAAACCATTTGGTTTTTTCAACTATGTGATAGTCTTTTTTCATCGCGTTATTCATTATACGTTACCTCCTTCTCTCGAAAGATTAAGGAATTTTTCTTCGTTCGAAGAAAGGGGCAACACGAGCCTGAGTATCCATCTCGTAACGAGAATGGAAGCAAAGACCGACAAAACGATACCGATGAGAAGGGTGATCGCAAAGCCTTTTATCGTACCGGGGCACATAATCCAAAGAACGATCGCCGCAAGTATGGTGGTGATGTTGGAGTCGAGTACGGTGACGGACGCGTGTCTGAAACCTTGCTTAATGGAAGCTTCGATCGTCTTATTAAGCGCGTATTCTTCGCGGATTCTTTCGAAAATAACGATGTTCGCGTCAACAGCCATACCGATGGAAAGAAGTATACCTGCGATGCCGGGAAGAGTGAGCTGTACGCTCGGGATGATCGCGAGGAACACAACGTACAAAAGCACGTAAATGATCATCGAGTATACCGCAGCAAACCCCATTCCTCTGTAACGGACGAGAAGGAGAATGCAGATCAGCGCAAGACCGACCGCACCCATGATCGCGCTCATCGAAACGGCGTTGTCGCCGAGTTTCGAGCTTATGCTTCTCGATTCTGTAACTTTGTATTTGATGGGCAGTTTACCGCTGTCGATAACGGTAGCGATATTCTGCGCGTCCTCGTAAGAAGAATAACCGGTGATCTGCGCCGACGCCTGATTGAGTTCGCCCTGTACGGTCGGTTCCTGAATCTTGGTGTCGCCGAGGTAGATATAAAGTTTCTTGTCGTCGAGTTTGTTATAGATATAGGAAGTGGCTTCGGTAAATCTCGCCTGTCCTTTCGCGGTGAAGTTGAGAACCACGACGTAATCGCCGTTGTCCATACCGACGTACGCACTCTTGATGTGATCTTCGCCGTTAAGCCAGATCTTTCCGTCGCCGTCTCTGAACGTAAGTTCGCCGGTCTGACCGATTATTTCGAGAACCGATCCGTCGTCGTCCACCTGCGGGATTTCAACGCGGATTTTGTTTCCGTCCTGAACGGAAATAACGGCTTCGGTATAACCTTTATCGTCAAGTCTGGTTCTGATAACGTCCTGCGCTCTCTTAAGTACGTCGCCGCCGGTCGCGCCGTTAGAATCTTCCGGTTCCAGAACGACGTAGTAACCGCCGGATAAATCGATACCCTTTCCGACCGTGTCGAGAATGGAATTGAAGTCCTTGGTCGTTCCGGGAATTTCGAAACTCGCAAAGCACATTACGCCCAAAATCGCCACGACAATAGTCAGAAGAGTAAGGATTACGATTGATTTCCTCTTGCTCATATTGCCTCCTGCTTGAAAAAGCATTTAAAAGTAAGTTCTTGCGCCACTTTTCGCGCGTGCATAGTATACAACCGATTATGCACTTTAACATTATATAATGATTAGCACGATTAGTCAATGATTTTTTCGGTCTTTTAAAAGATTTTCCGCGCAATTTACAAAAAATCCGCATTACGAAACGATTTATTGCGTGTTCAACCAACGAAAACATCCGTTGCGTTTTCATCTTCGGCAATAACGCAGCTCATCGCCGTGTGCGCCGCGTTTATGAAAAAATACGACGGCGAAAAATATAGCGGCTCAAACCGGTATTATTTATACGACCTTGCCTATAAGATTTTTGACTATCTTGCGCTTAAGACAAAAATTGCCGAAAATCTCGTTCCTGCGTACCAGCGAGGCGACAAAGAAACCTTGCGTTTGATCTGCGACGTATATTTACCCGATTTAGAAAAGAAAACCATTGCGGTACACGAAGCAAACAGAGTTGCATGGAAAAGAAACAATAAACCGTTCGGTTGGATAAATCTCGACGTACGGTATGCGGGCGTCGCGGCGCGATGCAAATCTGCCCGAATTGAAATTAACGAATACCTTTCAGGCAAAACAGCCCGCCTTGAAACTTTAGAAGAAACGAGGCTCGATCAAAATCTTAACGGTTTTATCGAATACAGTGCAATTTCTTCACCTAATTTGAAAATTTAGTCCTTAAAGTCGGGCAAATAAAAAAGCGGACAGGGAATTTCCCGTCCGATTTTTTTATCCATTTTTGTCAGATTTGAAAAATCGCTTTTGCGCGCCGAAATTCAGTCCTGCAAAAAATCATTCGTTCTCTTTGCGCTCTTTTTCGCATGAAAGAATGTGCATCGCGCATTCGGTGCGGGCTTTGAGCATTTCGCACGTGGGCTTGTATGGAACATTGATATCGCCGTTGAACGCATAGTTATTCGCCGCGCAACCGCCGCTGCAATGATATTTCGCAAAGCAGTTTTCGCAGCCTTTACGGGTGAAAAGCGAACTCAAACGGAACTTATCCCTGATCGTTTCGTCGATTTTACCATCGAAAACGTTGCCCATTCTGAACTCGGGCTTGTCCGCGAACTGATGACAAGGAAAAATGTCGCCGTTCGGCGTGACGGAGAAATATTCGTTGCCCGCGCCGCACGCGTTCACGCGCTTTTGCAGGCACGGTCCGCCCTCGAGATCGATCGTGAAATGGAAAAAATGGAAGCCGTTTCCGTTCTTTCTGCGCTCTATGTATTCGCGGGCGAGCTTTTTATATTCCTCTTTGATCTGCGGAATCATATCGTCGGAAATCGCGAGTTCGTGCCCCTTTTCGAGTACGACCGGTTCAAGCGAAATTTCCTTGAAACCGCTGTCCGCCATAAACAAAACGTCTTTCGCGAAATCGAGATTTTTGTTCGTGAACGTGCCGCGGACGTAATAGGACTTGTTGCCGCGCTTCGCGACGAACTTTTTGAAGTTTTCGATAACGACGTCGAAACTGCCCTTTCCGTTCACCGTTTTGCGCACAGCGTCATGCACTTCTTTCCGTCCGTCAAGGCTCAAAACGACGTTTTCCATGTTCTCGTTGAGCCAGTCTGCGATCTCGCCGCTCAGCAAAACGCCGTTCGTCGTCATCGTGAAAAGGAATTTTTTGCCCTTTTCTTTCGCACGGGCGTTAGCGTACTCGACGGTCTTTTTCACGACGTCGAAATTCATAAGCGGTTCGCCGCCGAAAAAGTCGGTTTCGAGAATCTTTCTGTCGCCCGAATTTTCGATCAGAAAATCGATCGCCTTAAGCGCGACCTCTTCGCTCATGAACGAGCGAGCGCCTTTGAACGCGCCCGTTCCCGCAAAACAATATTTGCAACGAAGATTGCAGTCGTGGCAGATATGCAGACAAAGCGCCTTTACGTATTTGCTCTTCGCCGGAACGACGGGAGCGTCCTCTTTGAAAAGGATTCCGCCCGAAACGAGCTCGTCGATTTCCGACTCGATCTCCGCGATCACGTCGTCCGACACGCCGCCGAAATCGTACGGCAAGCCTTGCCGACGTTTTATGACTTCGCACGTCAAAGCGTCGCATTTATGCAGACTTCCGCTGCCGACGTCGTACAAATAATAATCTTCGTCAAAGTTGAAACAATGTACCATTTTTCACCAAATTAAACCTGTGATTCCGAGACGTTTCCGCACAATTTTTAAATGCGAAAGCAAGCGGATTTTTTGCCAAAAAGTATGCTATAAGTCCGAAAACGCACTTTTCGGCACAAACGCGCAAAACGCTTTTAAGCGAAAAAACGCAGCGTTTTTTCGTAAACGCAATACTGCAAGCCATATTGCAAAATATATCGCTAAATATATCGCTTGCGACATCGTTTGCGCGCATAACCTTTTTTACACGCAAAAAGAGTTTTCCCGACAAAGCGGAAAAACCCGTTCGTTTTCGCGGAAACGAAAAATCGTTTTCGAACTTGAAAATATGCGCTTGTTAAGCGAGAATTTCTTTTTCTTTTCTTTCTCTCGTCTGTTTTTCGCAAGACTGATTGCCGACGGTGCAGCTGGTTTTGCAAGCCGATTGGCAAGTGCTTCTGCATTCGCCGCATCCGACGACGGATTTCTTTGCTGCAACGGCTACGGTTTTGATTCTTTTCATGATTTAGCCTCCGTATTTCGGAACACCTCAAAAGGCGCTCAAGAATTTTCTGGCATTATTATATAATATTCGTCTTATTTTTTCAACAATTATCGTGCGCTTTTTTGAAATTGACGAAAATAATTGAAAAAACGAGCGCGAAAACGACGGTGAAGAGAAAATCGAGAAGATAATCGGAAAAAGATTTCAGACCGCCGAAGATAAGAAAAACGACGAAAATGCCGAGAAAAGCAACGATTCCCGAGATTACGCCGTTCAAAAGCGCCCTCTTTCCGTCCGCTATCACGTACGCCGCGGCACCCGTCGCAATGACGTTTACGGCGACGGCAAACGCTTTTACCGCCGTTTTGTTCGCGCCCGCAAAAGTCGCGACGCCGGTAAGAATAAGCAATAAAACGAGCGCGACGATCGCGGAACAAACGAACCCGATCAACGCCCTTAGCCACAATTTACCATCCGTTCGTCCGAAAGACATACGGTTTTACCTCACGGTTAAGTCTATGATCCGAAGTCGGATTTTATACGTAAAAAGTCGGCTTTGCTGCCGCGTTATCGAGCAAGAAACGCCCGATAAACAACCTATAAGCCGACTTTTTGAGTTAAAACTTAATAAACTTTTCCGCGCGCAAGAACAAAAACAAACGCGTGATACAAGCACAAAAACAGACGCCCGGCTCGGCAAAACCCGACTTAAAGAGTTTCGACGCAGATAAGATTCGTGTTTCCGCTTTTGCCGTTCGGTGAACCGCCCGTTATGACGATTTTGTCGCCTTTTTTCAGAAATCCGCTTTTAAGCGCGGCGACTTTCGCGAAATAGAATAACACGTCGATCGAGCCGTATTCGTCCGCCTTGAAAGGCTGAACGCCCCAGCTGAGCGCGAGTTTCTGATATGCGCAAGGGTCGGTCGTAAGCCCGATTATGGGAATGTTCGGGCGGAAACGGGACACCATTCTCGCCGTACTACCCGTGCGGGTGCAGACGACGATCGCTTTCGCGCCGAGATCGTTAGCGAGAAGGCTTGCCGCGTGCGACAGCGCCTCGCCCGAAGTTTTGATCGCGAATTTGTCGATCTGCTGAATGTATTCGACGTGGTTTTCGGCGCGCTCGACTATTTTTGCCATTGCGTCGACCGAGCGGACGGGATATTCGCCCGCCGCCGTTTCGCCCGAAAGCATTACGGCGGAAGTTCCGTCGTAAACGGCGTTCGCGACGTCGGAAATTTCCGCACGCGTGGGGCGCGGGTTATGAATCATCGACTCGAGCATTTCGGTTGCGGTGATTACCCTTTTGCCGTAAATCCGGCACTGATTTATCATATTTTTCTGGACGTCGGGAAGTTCTTCGTATGGAATTTCGACGCCGAGATCGCCGCGGGCGACCATTATGCCGTCCGATTCGCGCATGATTTCCTGGAGATTATCGACACCCGTGCGGCTTTCGATCTTCGCGATGACGTCGATCTTTTCGCCGCCGTTTTCCTTAAGAAAAGTCTTTGCGTCGATGACGTCCTGCGCCCGCGAAACGAAAGAAAGCGCGACGAAATCCACACCTTGTTCGATTCCGAAAAGCAAATCGTCCTTGTCCTTCTCCGATAAAAAGTCAAACTCGAGATTCTTATCGGGGAAAAACATCGACTTGCGGCTCGAAAGTTCGCCGCCGACCTCGACGATGCATTCGACGTCCTCGCCGCTTACCTTATCCACGACGAAAACCATAAGCCCGTTATTGAGCAAAATCTTGTCGCCGCGTTCCATCGTGGACGCGATTTTTTTGTATGTAACGGAAACGCAGTTCTCGTCGCCGTCCACTTCGCGCGAAGTGAAAGTGAATCTGTCACCTTTCGCAAGGGTGATTTTTCCGCACTTGAACGCGCCTATGCGAAGTTCGGGTCCCTTTGTGTCGAGAAGAATCGCGATGGGCACTTTCTTTTCCTCGCGGACTTGCTTGACGAGAGCGATTCTGCGAGCGTGATCTTCGTGATCGCCGTGCGAAAAATTGAGCCGGGCAACGTTCATTCCGGCGTCCGCCATTGCGGAAATGGTTTTTTTGTCGCTCGACGCAGGTCCCAACGTGCAGATAATTTTTGTCTTTTTCATCTATTTACTCCTGTCTGCGTTATGCACGAACCGAAAAATTCTTTTCAATCTTCGGCAAAAAAACGATAACGCTGTTAAAAAATATCCTTTGACGCAAAAAGCGCGAAAAACGCCCGTTCTTCACTCCCTTTTCATGTTAAAAAACGTTCGGACGACCGCCTGAGTTTTTTCGCACCTCTGACCATTATATAATACTTGTCTTCATTTTGCAAACGATTTGATTCGCCTTACGATTATAATACGGTCGCAACCGTAATATACTTGCAACGCAAGAACGTTCGGCGAGAGTTTATCTCGCGGCTTAAGGCGCAAAACTTGCTCGTTTTTGGATAAAAAATACGCAATAACCGCGCTATAGGTCGATTATTGCATATTTCAAACACTTTTATCTTACTCCGTCGAGCGACAATTTTTCTCGCATAAACGAAAGCGCGAGTTTTTCAAGTCTCGAAACCTGCGCTTGAGAAAGCCCGACTTCGCCCGATATTTCCGTCTGGGTTTTGCCCTCGTAATAACGCATGTAGATAATCGTTTTTTCGCGCTTGCCGAGCTTTGAGAACGCGCTTTCGAGAGCGACTTTTTCCGTCCATTTTTCGTCGGTGTCGCGCTCGTCTTTGAGTTGATCGAGAAGTTCGATCGTGTCGCCCGACTTGTTGTAGACGGGATCGTAAATAGACGCGGGATCGGATATTGCGTCCAGAGCGTAAACGACCTCTTTTTCTTCCACGTTCATTTTTTCCGCGATCTGCGCCATCGTAACGTCGGCGCCGCACTTTTCGATTTCAGACCTGATTTTTAAAGCGCGAAACGCCGAATCTCTTATGCTGCGCGGAACGCGCAGACCGTTCGTCGTCCGAAGTATTCGCTTGATTTCGCCGATGATCATCGGAACGGCGTAAGTCGAAAAACAAACGCCTATCGTAACGTCGAAATTCTCGACCGCCTTTATAAGCCCTATACACCCAGACTGAAACATATCGTCGGCGGAAACTTTCGCGCCCTGAAAGCGTTTTATCACCGAAAGAACAAGTTTGAGATTACCCATTATGAACTCTTCTTTCGCTTGCTCGTCGCCCGCTTTTATCCGAAGCATCAGTTCTTCGCTTTTCTTTCGTCCGAGATTTTTAAGACTGCTCGTGTCGATTCCCGACACTTTTACTTTGCCGATCATATTCGCCTCCCTATGTACTGTTTCTTACGGGAAACGAACTTTTCTCATTTCCGGCTATCCGCAAAAGCGTTGCGGTCGTCGGATAATTTGCCGAATGTTTTCTAAATTACGTACGCGAAAAACTTAACGAACAAACATAAAAAGCGGGCTATAAGTCCGATAACGATAGTTTTGACAATAAAAGCAAAATTATACGCGGAACTTGTTTCCGTTTTTTTATCGGCCTTAAAAAGGCTTTCTTGACGCAAGTTTTAACCCATACGCCAACAGTTATCTTTTTGCAAGAACAAGTTCCGCGACGAATCTGCGTTCGCCCGAAACGTTCCCCTCGACGAAAATTTTGTCGCCGTCATCGAGTTTTTTCACTTCGAGAGTTTCGCCGACTTTGCACTCTTTCACGTAATCGACCTGCAACTTTTCAAGCGCGCACGGAAAGAACTCGAATATCACGTCGGCATAGCGCGTGTTGTTCATGTGTCCGACGATATCGGACGAACTTTTCCCGACGGTAAAACGACCGAGCGTTTCGGCGTTTTCGAACGATAATCTTATCTTATTATGCTCGACAAAATTCCGCTCGTCCGAGCCATCGTACCCGTAATCTATCGCGTTGAGAACGGGCTTGCGCGTTTTTACGTCGATCACCAGCCAGCGCGACGTACCCTTGACGAGTTCGGCACCCGATTCGTCGCATATCGAATAATCCCTGCAGCAGAACAACCGCCCGGGCTTATGAAACCAAGTTTTGACGGACACGCGTGAGTGCGCCGATATCGGAAAAATCGATTCATAAACGACCGATTCGAGCACCCAGCAACGACCGTTATTCATAAGATCTGTCATCGATACACCGAGGGCCGCCGCATGCATTCCCGCCACGGTCTGGAACAGATCGAGCACGCCCGTGGGCTTGACTTCATTCAGACTGCCCGACAGATTGTCGGTACAATAGGTCGAAATTTCAAAGCGGTTGCTTTTTTCGTCGTGCAAAATTTCGCCGTTCTCATCGTTGTCTTGAAAAAACTCGTCGCTGCGCAAAGCGCCTTTCGAAACTTTTCCGATGCCGACGTTTTCATGATTTTTTACATCTTCGGACATAACCATACCACTTCATCCTGTTTTTACCGCTTTATTTTAGCACCACCTTTCGTTTTTGTCCACTTTCTGAATGCTTCGGCAAAAATCAAAACGTTTTCGGCACAAAAAGTTGATTTCGAAACAAAAAATTTATTATTTCAAACAACAAAAATTATCTGGCGAATTAAAAATATTTGACATTTTATTACGCATGATAATATAATTATTCGGTTAAAAATGCGGGCGAAGCCGAGCCATTCGGACTCGCCGACGATCGAAAGGAAAATCGAAGCAAACAGATCGATAGATTATCAAGAGAGAGATAAACAGATGAAAAGAAACGACATAAGAAACATTGCAATCATTGCACACGTCGACCACGGCAAAACGACGCTCGTCGACGCACTTCTGAAACAGAACGGCGTTTTCAGAAAGAACGAAGTCGTTCAGGAACGCGTTATGGACAGCAACGATCTCGAAAGAGAAAGAGGCATCACCATTCTCGCGAAAAACACTGCCGTGCACTATAACGGCACGAAAATCAATATCGTAGACACCCCGGGCCACGCGGATTTCGGCGGCGAAGTCGAACGTATTCTATCGATGGTAGACGGCGTCGTTCTGCTCGTGGACGCGGTCGAAGGTGTTATGCCGCAGACGAGATACGTTCTCAAAAAGGCGCTTAATCTGAACAAAAAACCCGTCGTCGTCATTAATAAGATCGATAAAGGCGGCGACGTCAACAAAACAATCGACGGCATAATCGACCTGTTCATCGATCTGGGAGCGAACGACGATCAGCTGGACTTCAAAACCGTCTATGCGAGCGCGAAGCTCGGCTGGGCGAAAAAATCTATGGACGACGAAGGCGTGAATATGGCGCCCCTGCTCGACACAATTCTCGAGGAAGTTCCCGCACCCGAGGGCGAACCCGATATGCCGCTCCAGACGATCATCTGTAATATCGACTATGACGAATACGTCGGAAGAATCGGAATCGGTAAAATCGTTCGCGGCAAGATTACCGTCGGACAGCCCGTTTCCGTCTGCCATACGGACGGCACTTTCGGACAAGGCAAGGTCGCAAGACTTTATCAGTTCGAAGGGCTTAAACGCGTCGAAGTGCCAGTCGGAGAAATCGGCGATATCGTCGCGATCAACGGTATCGATAAAATCAACATCGGCGAAACCATTTGCGATCTCGACAAACCCGAGGCACTCCCCTTCGTAG
>CAKQKN010000146.1 GCA_934249215.1 uncultured Clostridia bacterium | reverse complement strand
TCGGTTTTTCCCGTCCGGGCGAATTCACCGCCGAGAGAGAAAAACGCCGCAAAAAGACAGAAAAGCCCGCACAAAAAACAAACGTTACGGCACATAGTGCCGAAGTCGTTCGGTAAAAAATAAAACAGCTCACGAATATACGGACTTGTGAGTGCGCCTGCGGCTAGGTCCCTCGTAAGCCCGTCAGATAAGTAAATCTCGGGATGACGGAAAAAAACTATCGTCCGTTCTTTTTCGTCGGGGCGAACGGAATGCAACACATTATATGCGTCGAACGACTTGACTCATAATAACAAAAAACCGCTTAGAGATAGTTTTTTGAATTAAAACAAATCATATTCACCGGAATATATGTTAGTAAATGCTTTTCTATGCTTTTTCGCATAAATTAAAGCTTTGTACGCCCCGCCGTAATGAGTTTTCACAAAAACAAATACGTGATCCGCCAGATCAATCATCCATTCGTTGCGTTTTAAAATAGCAAATTTTAGCGGCACTTGCTCCAATTCTGGATATATTATTTCATCATAATTCCTTTCAATATATTCTTTTCTTATATCAAGCCATTTGTTCAAATATGGTGTGACAAATATTATCCTTGAGTTACGATGTTTTTCTTTATAACGCTGCGCACATTTTTTCGCAAGAAAATCAAAATTACCATACCCTCCAAGATAAAAATCAACCTTTTCGCTTCTTGAAACGCTTTCTATCAGTTCCATAAGTTTTTTTTCATCATTTTCATCGTATTGATACGTTGCATGACCAAAAAACGTAATAATCATACCCCCCACCTTAAATTATGAAAGTATACTTACATAAATATAGCACAGTTCTTCCATGAAAGCAATCTTTAGGGAAGAATACATTCTTATTTTATTTGCAAAAATGACTATACTCTATTATGAAAGTATGCTTTCTTAATTTTTCAGGAGGACTTCGGATGACAGTCAACGACGCTGTGGCGAAAAGAGTGGTAAATCTGCTCGCGGAAAAGAATATGACGCAGTATCGACTGGAACGAAACTCCGGCATTCAACACGGTCATATGCAATGGATAATGAGCGGAAAAAGCAAGACGGTCACCCTTTCGACCGTAATGATGCTCGCAAACGGATTCGGAATGACCGTTACCGAATTTCTTGACGACGATATGTTCCTTTACGAAAATCTTGAAGTCGAATAAATCAAAAGCCGAGGGCGGAAGTCAATCCGTTCACCCGGCTTTTTTTGTCTGACATTATATATTCCGTATCTTTGCTCGCCTTTTACTTTTGTCGCGGTAACGGTTACGCCGCGATTTACGCTTTTTATCCGAAAGCGACGTCGAGAAGCGTCATGCAGACGAAGCCTAGGAAAAAAGCAAATCTGCCCGCTTTTTCGGGGCATGCGTCGGGAATGAGTTCGCGAATGCAGACGTATATCATCGCCCCCGCGGAAAAGGCGAGCGCAAACGGTTGAATTACTGTTATCAGTTCGGCAAGAAGTAGCCCTATAACACCGAAAACGGGCTCTACCACCCCGCTCGCCGTTCCTAAAAGAAAGGCTTTTTTGCGCCCTTTTTCTTTAACGAAGGGCAAAGCCGTCGCAAGGCCTGCGGGCAGATTCGGAAGCCCGAGCGCAAGAGCAACGCCCGAAGCCGCCGCAACGGATACACCGCCCGAACCGAACGCTATGCCGACGGACAGCCCCTCCGGAACGTTATGAAGAGTTACCGCCCGGAACACGCGCGATTCGCCCTTTTCTTTCTTTGCGATAAGATCGGGAAAAGCGATAAAAAAACTTCCGACGGCAACGCCGGACGAAAGAACGAGCCACTCCGGCTGAACGAGTTTTTCCGAAAGCTCGATTGCGGGAAGAAGAAGCGACCAAAAACTCGCCGCGATCATAACGCCCGCGGAAAAGCCGTTCAGTCCGCGATAATTCCCGCATTTTCCGGTAAAAAAAACGCAGGCGGCACCGAGTGTTGTCATCAGAAAGATAAAACCCAGCGCCGCCGCGGCGTATAAAATATTTTCCATTTCTTCTTTTGCGTCCTATAATCATTATATTACGCAAAAAATACAAAAGTTACGTAAGGGTTCCGATCCCTATCTCCCCGTCCGACCGCGATTATCTGGGTCTTACGAGCGCGAGAACGCCGTCGATTATGAACACGACGCCGATCACGATGAACAACCATTCGATTCCGCCGTTAGGATTGAATACGAGCAAGAAACCGCCGACGATCGTGAGAATGCTTATCGCCAGAGTGAAAATGTTGCGACTGTTGTTAAGCAGGTTCGACAGACCGTAAAGAATGATCACGATACCGACGACGATCGCTATCGCCTGCGCGAATACGTAGCCGAACACTATCGTCAGAACGCCGAGCGTAATGTTGACGATCGCGGGGACGGTGAGTTTGTACGACAGAAAATCGACTGCGCCCTTGAGAATGAGCAGAATGCCGACGACCCAGATTATCCAGCCGAGAACCTGCGCTTTGAATACGCAGAAAAGCACGCCGATGGCGATGTATGCGATCGCCATGAGAATTTGCGAAACGAGCTGTTTGTCCGGTTTTACGTGATATTTCGTATTACCTTTTTTTGCCATTTTTAATTCCTCTCTATATAAAAATTTTTTTACTAACTGAATTATTTATTGAACGGAAGCTATCATGCGTTCCCGCATTTAGCGAACGAAAACGAAAGACTTCTTGCGTTTCCGCCCGTCACGCCGTCGATCGAAACGGTGAAACCGTCAGCGGTTCCGTCGTTCCACTTAAGCCCGGAAATAGTTTTCCCGACGGCAAACAGATCGCTCGACGACGATTCGCCGCCACCGATGATATCGTTTCTGCCGTCCGCTTCGACGAGCGAAATCAGCTTGTATTTCGTGTCCGAATTGTTGTTTTCGAACGCTTCCCAGATCGAATTGACGGACGAAGCAAGATCTGCGTCAACGTGATACACACGAATGCCCGCCGCATCGAACAGCCCCGAGTAGCCCGCTTCCATTGCGTTGAGCCCGTCGGGCGTATAATAGTCGATGATAAAGAACTCGGAGAAGGGGCTTTCCTTATCCTTGAACACGATCGCGCAGTCGCCGACAGAGCCGAACGAACCGAGTTCGAGCGTACCGTCGGAGCTAACCACGTAAGGGTTCACCCACCCGAGCAGGAGTTTGGTGAACGGATTGTGATCGCCCACGTTATAGTCCATCATATCTCCGCCGCCGAGCCCGCCCGCGGGACCTTTGTTCTCGTCGTAATCGTAAAAGTCGTCGATGCCGAGAAGATGCCCGGACTCGTGAATCAGCGTTTCGCAGTTGAGCGTGAGCTGCTTTCCGCTCGCCGTTTTTTCAAAGAAGAAGTCGTAACCCATAAAGATATAAAAATCGGCTTCTTTGCCGTCGTAAGTTTCGACGGTATCGGTGTAATATTCGTTGGTGAACGCCCACCACAGAGGATCGTCCGATTCGTAATCGACGCCTACGGTGTACACCATATAAACGGCGTCTATCATTCCGTCGCCGTCCAAGTCGTAATCGGAATAGTCGATTTTGTCGTCGAAATATTCGAGCGCGGCTTTGAGAATGCGATATTCGGGATATTCGTCGGTGTTTGCGTAAAGCGACTCGTAATAAGAGGACGGTTTTCCGGTGTTGAACACTTCCGTCACCGTTCCGCCGATATTCAGCTTGCCGTAAGAAGATTTATAATAATATGAAGAGAGGCTTTCCCAGCCGGTCTGCTCGCTCGTTCCGAAAAACGCTTTTTCGAGATCGGAACGCATTTTCGACGAAGCGCGCGCATCCGTGAATTCCACGGGAATGACGAGCACGTTCGGACTGCCGACCGACGGCAGACCGCGCGTCACGCCCTTTTTTTCCGTGATCGTTTCGATCGGAGTTTTGCTTCCGAAGTCCAGCCGTTTGTACGAATCGGTGCTTTCGGTTGCGGGAAGCTTGACGCTGCATTTTCCGTAATCGTAAAAGTTAAAACAATAAACGGTCGTTTTGCCGCTTTCGGTAACGTCCAGTTCAGCCGCGCCCACGAAACCGCCGTCAAGCACGATTTTCATAAACACGTACTCGCCGCCGATAGACGGTGCAAACGCTTTCGCTTCTTCGAGCGCATATTGCGAGCGAGCTAAAAACACTTCGCCGTCCCGAGTGTATCTCGAGGGATCGAGGTCGGAAAAATCGACGATCATAAACGAAGCCGAAGCCTCTTCGAACCCCGCGTCCGTTTCGTTAAGAGCCTTGAATCCGTTTCCGCTTTTGACGTAAGCGACGGAATTTCCGTTTTCAGGCTTATACATGAAAGAAAAACTCCCCGCTTCGCCCGCCGTGAATTTCTCGTATTTCGCTCCGTCGCGAGCGTATTGGGCTTCTTCGGCTTTGCCGTTTCTCGTCACCGAAAACTCGTACCGATAGTTGTCTCCCGTTTTTTCGAGAGCCGCCGAAAGAGTCTCGTTCAAGCTTCCCGAAGAGACGCTCGAAGAATCGTTCGAGGTACAGGCGAAAAGTCCGAAACAAACCGTCATCGCCACAAAAACCGCGAGCGCGGTCTTAATATGTTTTCTCATTGTCCCTCCGCTTTGTCGCGCGCTTTTCCCCGATTATCCGAAAACAAACGTCAGATCGCAAAAACGAGCGAGGCGGTTTATACGGGTGCCGCGGAAAACAAGCGCAAATTGTGCTATAATTGTATAACATGGAAAGAAAAATGTCAATTTTCAAAAATAAAAAAGTCAAATTTTCGAATATTCCACGAAAAGTTTGCACTTTGTGCTTTTTGTTGATATAATCATGCCATACTCTACGGAAGTTTATCGGATATGCGGCTCTAACAGGCGGCTTTGCGCCCGATTCGCTAATACGATTTATCGGTGTGATATGAAAATATTGAGAAAAATTTCGGCAATTCTGCTTGCCTCGGTCGCGACTTTGCTCTGCGCCTGCATGGGCAACACTGTAACTTACACTATTTTCGGCGGTTCCTTCTGGCTCTCCGATACGGAAGCCGGCGACGTCAAGTCTGTCAGCGAAACCTGCACATATAACGTTTCTTTCGTTCCCGAAAAAGATTCTCCGCTCGAAGCGGAATTCACCGACGAAAGCAAGCTCGTAACCACGTTATCGAACGAAACGATCGACGGCAAACTGTATTATAAGTTTTCCGTCGAACTCACGGTGAAAGGTAAATATAAATATGGTCAGAAAGAAGTCCCCGTCGACGATTTCGTCCGCTCGGAGTGCGTTTTTTCGGGCATTTCCGATCAGCTTGCGCCCGTGAAAAGTTCGAAAAGCGTCAGAGCGACGGGTGCGAGCGGGCTTAACGAAAGCTATTATTTCACTTTCACGACTTACGAACAGACGACGACCTATTCGGGTAATTCCGCGGTCGTGACGGTAAAACCCGGCGAATCCATTCCCGAAGAACTGAAAAATCTCAGCGTTTCGGAAGTTACCGTCCGCGAAACCGAAAAGAAATACGACAAACTCAAAAAGCCGTATATCGACAACGAATTAACCCTTTTCTTCCCGCGTGCGGCGGAACTCGTTTCGGGATTCGGCGCATCCTACTATTCGATCGACGCGCTCGCCGAAAAAGTGCACACGATGCGCCTTTCGGTAAACTCCGAAAAGGACACGACGGAAATCACCGTGCCCGAGTTTTCGGAAAACGGACTTGCGCCGTCGGAAAAGGCTTTCGCTTGCTTTAACGCGACGATCGCCCTTTCGGAATCGTTTGCGGGAAGCCCGATAAAACTTTATTTTGCGGCGGACAGCGCAAAAAACAGAAAAAGACTGATCAGAATGGAAAATTCGCTCGCATACTCGGCGGGTTCGCTCGTTTACACGCTTTGCTCGGTAAGATAATAAGACAATAGCCGACCGAATTAACGCGAACGGCAATGTAAAGAAAGCACAAAATATCATAAAAACGGATAATATTATAGTGATCGCGACGATCACGATGGAGCGTGTTTTCGCAAAGAAAAAACACGGAACGATTATGAAAGAACAAGACGTACCACGAAGTAAGCAATCGCTTATCACAACGAATACGCGCATTTCCGTGCGATGGGCATAGCCGATCGTCTTTTCCGCTTTACGGTTTAACCGTTTTTACGGTGTAACCGTTGCCGAAAAGCCCTGCGGCTCTCGGCATTTTATTTTTACGGCATCCGAAATTTTCGGACGCCTGCCGACTTTAACTCCCGCTCGCCCGCGTTTTGCGTGCGAGTTTTTTTATTTAAAACGCTTTACGCTTTGACGAAAGACGCTGAACGCAACGCTTACGAATAAACGACGGGAGGACAACAATGGCAGACGAAGAATTGAAAAATTCATTGCAGGGAAGAGATTTCGAGCAAGAGATCGCAAGCCTTATCAAAAGCGGCTATGACTCGGAAAAACTCAAAGAACTGCTCGACGACTACCACGACAACGATATAGCGCGCGCACTGCCGCTGCTTACGACTAAGGAGCGACGGATTCTTTACGTCGCGCTCGGGGACGAACGGCTTTCCGACGTGTTCAGTTATCTCGACGATCCCGAGCCGTTCATCGACGAAATCTCGGACGCGAAAGCCGCAGACATCGTCGAAGCGATGGACTCCGACGACGCGGCGGACGTACTGAACGAACTGGACGAACAGAGAAAACAAGACATCATCAGCCTTATGGACGAGGATAGCGCACGCGATCTGCGTCTTATTTCCGGCTATGAAGAGGACGAGGTCGGCTCTCGAATGACGAACGACTTCGTTTCGGTCGAATCGAGCCTTTCCGTCAAGGAAGCTATGAAAAAAGTCATCGACGAAGCCGCCGAAAACGACAATATTTCCACCGTTTTCGTAACAAAAAACGGCGTATTCGATGGGGCTTTCAAACTTAAAGACCTCGTCATCGCAAGAAGCACTACCCCGCTCGACGATATCATCGTCGCATCGTTCCCTTTCCTTTATGCAAACGACAAAATTTCCGACGTTCTTCCCGACTTAAAAAGTTACGCAGAGGAATGTTTACCCGTTCTCGACGCCGATAATCGACTTATAGGCGCACTTACGAGCGCGGACGTCATCGAAGCGGTCGACGACGAAATGGGCGAGGACTACGCAAAACTCGCAGGTCTTGCCACAAAAACCGAGGACGACGAAAACATTCGTTCAAACATGCTCAAACGCCTGCCCTGGCTTATCATACTTCTCGTTCTGGATCTGTTCATCGGGGCTTATACGGGAGTTTTCGAAGCGATCGTCGTCGGTGTTCCCTTTCTCATCTGTTTTCAGCAGATGATTTCGGGAATGAGCGGCAACGTGGGAACTCAATCGCTCGCCGTTTCAGTCCGGATCCTTTCCGTCGGCGACGTTGACAACAAAAAGCTCCGAAAAACGGTTTTCAGAGAACTTACGGTCGGTTTTATCAACGGACTCATCGTCGGAACGCTTTCGGCAATCGCAGTCTGCATTTTCACGTTCGTCACGAAAAGCGCGGGAAACGAATTTTCATCCGCGCTTACGGCGGGGCTTTCCGTCGGAATCGCGATGATTGCCGCAACCACGGTATCGTCGCTGACGGGAACGCTCATCCCCATTTTCTTTTATAAGATAAAAGTCGATCCCGCAGTCGCTTCCGGACCGCTCATCACGACGGTCAACGACCTTGCGGCGATCACCGTTTATTACGGCGTTGCGGCGATTCTTTTCGCCTCGCTTTTATAAGGAGGTGCGATTATGGAAGAAAACGTTACGACTAACGTCGAACTCGATCACCGCGAAAAAATCAGCGAGGAGTTGATTGCGCTTCTCGAAAGCGATCTCGAACCCGATAAACTCAAAGAAAAACTCGAGGATTACCACGAAAACGACGTTGCGCGGGTACTTCCCCTTCTGGACGAGAATCAGCGCAAACGGCTTTATCTCAAGCTCGACGACGAATATTTGTCCGAACTGTTCAGTTACCTTGACGATCCCGAACCGTTCATCGAAGAAATGACCGCGGACAAAGCGGCGGACATCATCGAATCGATGGCGGCGGACGATGCGGTCGACGTTCTCGACGAACTCGAAGAGGACAAGAAAAACCGCATTATCGAACTGATGGACGAGGACAGCGCGAAAGACGTCAAACTCATTTCGGGTTACGACGAGGATTGCGTCGGCTCGCGAATGACAACCGATTTCGTGTCGGTCAAGAAAAATTACGACGTCAAGAAAGCGATGAAAAGCCTCGTCGAACAAGCGGCGGAAAACGACAATATTTCGACTATTTACGTGACAGACGAAGCCGAAATATTTTACGGCGCGATTCCGCTCAACAAACTCTTCATCGCGCGGAGCGACACTAACCTCGACGACATAATAACTACCTCGTTCCCCTTCCTTTACGCGAGCGATAAAATCGTCGACGTACTCGACAGAATCAAGGAATACGAAGAAGAGTCTTTGCCCGTTCTGGATGACGATAATCGACTTATAGGCGTACTTACGAGCGCGGACGTCGTCGAAGCGGTAGATGACGAAATATCCGAGGACTACGCAAAACTCGCAGGTCTTTCGGAGGACGATGATCCCGAAGAAAGCATTTTCACGAGCGTGAAAAAGCGTATACCGTGGCTTGCGGCGCTGCTCGTTTTGAGCCTTCTCGTTTCGTCCGTGCTGAAAGCGTTCGACGCGGTTATGGCGGCGCTTCCCGTGATGGTGTTTTTCCAGTCGATGATACTGGACATGAGCGGCAACTCGAGCACGCAGTCGCTCGGCGTTACCATTCGCAGACTTACCGTCACCGATTTGACGGCGGCCGACAAACGGCGTGCGTTTTTCAGCGAACTCACCGTTTCTTTCTTCGACGCGCTGATACTTGCCGCGATCGCGCTTCCGCTCACCGGCGTATATATGAGGCTCGTCAAAAAAATGCCGGCGACAAACGCGTTTTCGATCGCCGGGTGCATTTCGGCGGCAATGGCGATTTCGATGACGGCTTCGGGCATTATCGGAACGGCGGTTCCGAATATATTCGGAAAAATCGGAATCGACCCCGCGGCAGCTTCGGGTCCCCTTATCACGACGCTGAACGATCTGCTTTCCGCGGTCACTTATTACGGACTTGCCGCGCTCTTCCTTATGAGCGTCGCTTAATATAAGTAAATAATCAAACGAAAAACGCCGAGGCGAAATAATCTGCCCCGACGTTTTTTATTGTTTTTCACTGAAACTTACTAACAAGTTACTTATTATTTACTTTGACGCAGGCGGTTGCGAAATCGCCGATCTCTTTTATGACGGCTGCTCTCGACGTGTCGTTCAGAAACTCGTGTCTTACGCCGGGATAAATCACCGCGCGGACGGAAGCGCCCTGTTTTTTGTACCATCGTTCGAGCTTTTCGACGCCCTTGCCCATGTTACCGACGGGATCGTCTTTCCCCGCAACGAGCAGAATCGGGAAATCTTTGAGCGATCTTCCCTCTTTTGCATACAGCTTGGAAACGCCGCCGAAAAACGCGTGATAAAAGTTGTGGCTGCAAATGAAATTGCAATATTTATCCGACTCGTACCGCTTGCATTCTTCCGGCAAAGAAGAGATGAAAGTGCCGTCCGCAAACTTCTTGTTATAAGAGTCGAAAGAGGCTTTTTTCAACATATAGGCGGGTTTTTCCTTGCCTTTGAACTTCATTCCGCAACCCGCGAAGAACCGCCCGAAGGTCACCGTGGGTCCGACGAAATAGTTACTGCCGCCGATCACAGCACCCGCAAGCCCGTCGTTTCGACGAACGTATGCCTGCGACAAAAACGAGCCGTAACTGTGGCCGAAAAGCACGATCGGCAAGCCGTATTCTTTTTTCAGAATTTCGTTCAGTTGCTTCAAGTCGGACAACGTGTTTTCCCAGATATTTCCCTCGGAATACCCGAGATTGCTCTCATCCGTAACGCCGTGCGCCCGATGATCGTCCGCCGCAACGATGAAGCCGCGCTTGTTCATTTCGCGCGCGAAAAGATCGTATCTTCCCGCATGTTCGACCATTCCGTGAACGACCTGAATAACTCCGATCGGATTTTCGACGTCTGCCCACGTCAGATAGGAAATCTTCTTTCCGTCCTTTGCGATAAACTCATTTCTCGTCATAAATACACCTGCCTACTGCTTTTTTCCATTGATAATAATATTCTTCATAAATCGCCCGATCGGTCGTCGGAACGAATTTTTTCTCCGTAATTCTGATTTTTTCGATCTCTTCCAATGGCTTTATCCCAAGCGCGATCAGACAAAGATAGACCGCGCCGAGCGCCGTACTCTCGCTTTCGGTCGGTCTGTCAACCGCGCAACCCGACACGTCGGCTTGGAACTGCATCAGAAAATCGTTTTTCGAAGCGCCGCCGTCAACGCGCAGTTCGGTGAGATCGACTTCGCCCTCTTTGCTCATCACACGACACAGATCGTACGCCGAATACGCCATCGATTCGAGCACCGCGCGGGTGATATGAGCTTTCGTCGTGCCGCGGGTGATCCCCGTGATAAGCCCCGTCGCACCGCTTACCCAGTAAGGCGCGCCGAGCCCGGTGAACGCGGGAACGACGTACACGCCGCCGTTGTCTTTGACGGAAGTCGCCAGTTTTTCGCTTTGCGACGAGCGCTTGAAAAAGTCAAGTCCGTCTCGCAGCCACTGCACCGCGCTTCCCGCGTTGAAAACGCTGCCTTCGAACATATAGGTCGGTTTTTCGCCGTATCCGAGGGTGGTGAGAAGCCCGTTTTCGCTCGTTTTGAACTCGGTTCCGAGGTTCGCGAGCATAAACATTCCCGTGCCGTAAGAGACCTTGACCGAGCCTTTCTGAAAACACCCATGACCGATCGCCGCCGCCTGCTGATCGCCGGCAAGCCCCGCAATCGGAATTTTTATGCCCTCGTAGTCAAACTCGCCGACGACGGAATCGGGCGAAACGACGTCCGCCAGATAACTCCTGTCGATCCCGAAAAGGTCGAGAAGTTCTTTATCCCATTCCATGGTCACGATATTGAACAGCATCGTGCGCGAAGCGTTCGTATAGTCGGAAACAAAACTCTTTCCGCCGCTAAGCTTGAATGCAAGGAAGGTTTCGACCGTTCCGAGGCACAAATCGCCGTCCTTTGCGGCGGCTTTGACCTCGTCCGAATTATTGAGCAACCACCGCATTTTGCTCGCCGAAAAATACGGATCGATCCTGAGCCCCGTTTTCTTTTTCACAAGCTCGGAATAGTCTTTTTCGAGTTCCTTGCAATAGTCGGCGGTTCGTCTGCACTGCCAGATAATCGCGTTATAGAGGGGTTTTCCCGTCGAACGCGACCATGCGACGACCGTTTCGCGCTGGTTGGTTATTCCGATTCCCGCGATCTCGTCCGCACCCGTTTCGTCGATCACTTCGACGAGCGCGGCAAGCGACGACGAGTATATTTCGGAAGCCGATTCCTCGACGTAAGACGGCATCGGATAATGCTGTTTTATCGGAACCGAACGCACTTTTACTATTTTCGCTTTTTCCACGTCGTAAAGAACGGCACGAGTCGAGGTCGTTCCCTCGTCGAGCGCGATTACGTACTTTTTCATCGTTTTTCCTCCTCCGACTTCACAAATAACGTTCCGTCGCAACCGACTTCGCCCCGAAAACCGTCGGTTCGGGCGTCGCCCGTCAAGCGTATTATACAACCTTTTTCCGCATTTTTCAAGGGGTTTCGCGAAAAAATATCGCCCAAAAGACGAACGCGAAGTTCAAATGCGCAAAGCCCGACCGAAAATATACCGAAAATATCTTTTCGCGCGTGTAAAACGGTAGATATTTGCATTCGGATTTGATATAATATACGTGGTATGGAATCGGGAAGCAGCGCATGCCGCCGCTTTTACGAGCCGACCGCAAAATTCGTTCAATCAATTGTTTAGGAGATTACTATGCCTAAAATAGCACTGCTGACGAGCGGAGGAGATTCTCCGGGAATGAACGCTTGCATTCGTGCATGCGTAAGATACGCAATCTATAAGGACGTGGACATTTACGGCATCGAACGCGGATACAAAGGTCTTATCGACAACGATCTCACACTTCTTTCGTCGAGATCGGTTTCGGGAATCATTCAGCGAGGCGGCACAGTTCTTCACACCGCGCGTTGTCCCGAATTTCTCGACGAGGACTATCAGAAACAAGCGGCTGAAACTCTCCGCGCATACGGTATCGACAATCTTATCGTTATCGGCGGCGACGGCTCGTTCCGCGGCGCGCGCGCGCTTTCCGATCACTGCGGAATCAACGTGGTCGGAATCCCCGGCACGATCGACAACGACCTCGCGTATACCGACTATACCCTCGGATTCGACACGGCGGTCAACACCGTTTTGTGGGCGGTTAACGCTCTGCGCGACACGATGGGTTCGCACGACCGCGTGAGTCTTCTCGAAGTTATGGGAAGAAACTGCGGCGATATCGCTCTTTATTCGGCGGTTGCGGGAGGCGCGGAATACGTTCTCGTACCCGAAGTCCCCTACGATATCGACGAGATCGCTTCGTCAATCAAGTTCAGCCAGAAGCGCGGAAAAACTTCCAATATGATCATTCTTGCGGAAGGCGCCGGCAACAAGGACGAAATCTGCGCGCAAATCAAGGAAAAAACGGGCATTACGGTCAAGACGACCACGCTCGGACACATTCAGCGCGGCGGTTCGCCCACTATGAACGACCGCGTTCTTGCCGCAAAGTTTGCCGTCCGTGCGATCGATCTGATTCTCACAAAGCAAACCAACCGCGTGATCGGCGTCAAGGATAACAAGATCATCGACTGCGACATTACCGAAGCGCTCGCGATGACGCGCACGTTCGACAAAGAACTTTATGAAATCGCGCACGTTTTGAGCCTTTGATCTTCGGATTTTCGGCAATATCGGGCGATTATTTCAAGCATTGAAAACAACGGCTTAACGGCGAAAAATATCAAACAAAATAACGCAAATAAGATCAAATCGGAATAAAATTTCACGGAGGATAGAATTTTATGAAAAACTTAGTCGGCGCATGTATGTTTGCGCAGTCCGGCGGACCGACCTCGGTCATCAACGCAAGTGCGGCGGGCGTATTTCTCGAAGCACTCGATCAGAAGAACATTACCGCGGTTTACGGCGCAGCCAACGGTATCAAGGGCGTTCTCAACGAACAGTTCTACGATATGAGCAAAGAGGACCGCAAAGAACTCGAACTTCTCAAATACACGCCGTCGTCGGCTCTCGGTTCGGTCAGATATAAACTTAAAGACGCTTCAGTCGACGACACCGATTACAAGAGAATCGTCGAGGTATTTAAAAAATATAACGTTCGCTACTTTTTCTATAACGGCGGAAACGACAGTATGGATACCTGCAACAAGATTTCCAAATATATGCAGAAATCCGGCTGGGATTGCAACGTTATCGGCGTTCCCAAGACCATCGACAACGACCTTTACGGCACCGACCACTGCCCCGGATACGCTTCCGCGGCGAAATATATCGCGACGACCATTATGGAAGTAAACCTCGACGCGAAAGTTTACGACACGCCGATGGTTTGCGTTATCGAGTGCATGGGCAGAAACGCAGGCTGGCTCACCGCCGCCGCAGCGCTTGCCGGATATAAGGGACTCGGCGCGGATCTTATTTATCTTCCCGAAGTCGCTTTCGACGTCGATAAGTTCATCGAGGACGTGAAAGCGGTTTGCGCGAAGAACAACAACAAATGTATCGCCGTCGTTTCCGAAGGTATTCACGACAAGAACGGCGAACTCATCTGCGAACTCGTTTCCAAGGGCTCGCGCGACAGTTTCGGTCACGCACAGCTCGGCGGCGTTGCCACCACCCTTGCGAACATGATCAAAGAAAAGACGGGCTTCAAGACCCGCGGAATCGAACTCAGCCTTATGCAGAGATGCGGTGCGCACCTCGCGAGCAAGGTTGACGTCGAAGAAACTTTCGAAGCGGGCCGTCAGGCGGTCAAAGCCGCGGTCAACGGCGAAACCGACAAGATGGTTTGTTATGAAAGACAGACCGGCGAAGAATATAAATGCGAATATAGACTTCTTCCCCTCGAACTTGCGGCTAACACCGAAAAGACCGTTCCGCTCAACTGGATTACCAACAACGGAACCTACGTTTCGGATGAATACGTCAAATATGCGCTGCCCCTCATTCAGGGCGACTGCAAGGCTCCGCTCGAGGACGGTCTGCCCAGATTCGCTCACCTCAAACAGGTGCTCGTAAAAGCGTAATCGAAATATCGATAAACCGTTGGGATTCCATTCGTCATCACTAATTA
>CAKQKN010000145.1 GCA_934249215.1 uncultured Clostridia bacterium | reverse complement strand
GTCTTTCTTCCATTAACGTCCGCCTCCCAAGCAAACAGAAAAATTTTCGTCCTGATTATCCGTTATCGCAGCGGCAAGATTTTTGTCCGTCACCGCGGCTATTTTACAATTTGTTTTGTTACAGGCGTCCTGCAACGGTTTTTTGCACACCATAAGCGGACACCCGAGTCTTTTTGCACAACTTTCGGCAATCTTTGCCGTATTTTCCGACGCACTTGCGCAAAGTAAGATCAAATACGCCTTTTTCGCGCGTTCCACGGCGTCGCTGCCGGTTATGAGCGCGCGGGCTCTGACCGAAAAGCCGATAAACGTTTCGACTTTACTCCTTTTTTCCAAGAACTTCCTCCCCGACAAAAGCGTATACCTCGGACGGAACTTCGCACTTAAAAACGCGGTTCAGCGCCTTCGTTTTCGCGAGTTTTTCGACACATTCTTTCGTCTTGCAGACATATGCGCCGCGCCCGTTCGCCTTTCCCGTCGCGTCAACGACGTATTCGCCGTTCGGCGTTCGCACGATCCGAAGCAGTTCGCTCTTATCCGTTTCCTTTCTGCATACTATGCACGTGCGGACAGGCTTATTCTTCATCCTCGCCACCGTTCTCCGTCGTTTCTGCCGCAGTTTCTTCGGTCGTCATGTTTTCGGGATCGTACCCCATTTCGACGCGTGCTTTGCTTTCGCTCTTGACGTCGATCTTCCAACCGGTAAGACGTGCGGCAAGTCTTGCGTTCTGTCCGTCCTTGCCGATCGCAAGCGACAGTTTGTCGTCCGGGACGATGACTTTCGCGACCTTTTCGCCCTCGATCGCGGTGACCATTATGACCTTTGCGGGGCTGAGCGCTTTGGCGATAAATTCCAGCGGCGATTCGCTCCACAGAATCACGTCGATCTTTTCGCCGTTAAGTTCGTTGACGACGGCGTTTACTCTGCAACCTTTCTGTCCGACGCATGCGCCGACGGCGTCGAGGTTTTTGTCGTTGCTGCAGATGGCGATCTTCGTGCGCTGTCCCGGTTCGCGGGCGATTGCCTTGATCTCCACGAGCCCCTGTCTGATTTCGGGAACTTCGTTTTCAAAAAGCTTTCTTACGAGCCCGACCGACGTTCTCGACACCATGATCTGCGCGTTTCTGCCGTCGCTTCTGACGCGCTTAACGTATACTTTGAGCGGTTGATTGAGTTCGTAAGTTTCGCCGGGAACCTGATCCGCGGGAAGAAGCACGCCCTCGATCTGTCCGCCGCCGATTTCGACGTAAACGGTCTTGTTCTCTATTCTTCTTATGATGCAGTTCTGGATTTCGTTTTCCTTGTCCTCGAACTCGGCAATGGTGTTGTCGCGCTCGGCTTCGCGGAGTTTTTGCATAACGACTTGCTTCGCGGTCTGCGCGGCAATGCGCCCGAATGCCTTGGGTACAAATTCTTGTTCGAATACGTCGCCGGTCTTATAGGATTTTTTGTAAGTTCTCGCTTCCTCGAGAGAGATTTCGTTCTCCGGATCGACGACCTCGTCAACGATATTTTTTACCATGCAGAACTTTACGGTAAACTTTTCCGGGTTCATTTTAATTCTGACGTTGCCCTGTACGTTGAACTGACGCTTGTATGCGATCGACAACGCGTTTTCGAGCGTCGAGATGAGCATATCGTAATCAAGTCCTTTTTCGTTTACAAGATCGGCAAGTGCCTGAAAAAATTCCTTATTCATAATTTTTCTCCTGTTTATGGACGTATCGGGTTCAGTCAAACCTGATAGCGACGTTCATTTTTGCAATTTTGGTGAGCGGTATTTTTCTTTCTTCCCCGTCGATGACGACCACAGCGTTGTTGTCGTCGTAGCCGACGAGCGTGCCCTCGAAATCCTTCTTTCCTTTTTCGGGCGCGTAAAATTTTATCTCCACGTCCTCGCCGAGATGCCGCTCGAAATCGCGCGCGGTCTTAAGCGGACGGTCGAGCCCCGGACTCGATACGTTGAGCGTGTACGACGCGCCGAGCGTGAAATCGAACTCGTCCAAAGGTGCGTCGATCGCGTTGTGATATTTTTCGCACGTGTCGAGGTCCACCCCGTCCTCGGTGTCGATGTATACCGTGAGCGACGGATCCTTGCTCATTTTGAAAACGACGTCGACGACCTCGATGTTCATAGGCTCCGCTATCGACGTCAAAAGCGCTTTCAGTTCTTCAATCGATTTGGTTTTCATCTTCTTTTCTATGCCTTTTGTTTTTGTGCTTTGTGGTGCGTCTTGCCGTTTTTGCAAGTTTTGCCGCTTCTGCGCATTTTTCGCTCCTTTACATAAAAATTTGAGAGGGGATTCCCCTCTCAATGTCAAGTAACGATATCATCAAGCGTTATTATAATAACATATTATATACTGTTTTGCAAGCGTTTTTTCACCGTTATGCGAAGTTTGAGCGAATAACGGCGAATTCTGAAGCCCGCAAAATCGAAAAACCTATCGAAATTCGTCACTCGAAGAACTCGGAATATCTTTCGATCAAT
>CAKQKN010000144.1 GCA_934249215.1 uncultured Clostridia bacterium | reverse complement strand
ACAAAAAGAATATGTAAAGAAAAACGAGTTCGGTATTACGCCGAGCTCGTTTTAATTATATTTTGATCTTTTCCGCTTTTGAAACAATATCCGATTTTAATCCGCCCTTTCTTCGCATATCGCGAATCTCTTTTTCTCTAAAGGTTCGAGTCTTACTTTATTTTCAAAAAAGCGCTTCAAGAAAAACAAACAAACGTAAAAACAAATTACGGTAATGGCTGCGCCGACAAGAACGTCGCTTAAAAAATGTTTCCCCATCAGAATACGCGAAAACATTACGGAAAGCGTGTACAACGAAAAGCCCGACCAGGAAACGACCTTGTATACAAAGTTGTTTGCTTTTGCGTAAAAATAAGGAAGCATCGTAAAGACGATCAGCATCGCCGCCGCATTCGAATGTCCGGACGGGAAAGATTTCATTCCGTCTTTCGCAATCCCTTGCGCAAGCATTTCCGCGGTCGGCGAAATTTTTCCGTTGAACTCGTACCAACGAGTAAAATAAGAAAAATCGTTTAACGCATTCATCGTGCAGTACCTGTAACGCCCGGCGGGAATTTTTAAAACGACCTGCGTAAGGAAAGTCGCGGTTATCACGGTCGCGACCGTAACGAACGCCGGAACGATCGTCGAATTGACAAAATCGTCGGAATATTTTTTCGATAAAAAGTTCATTCCCATAACGACGATAAGACCGAGAACAAAATAAGCAAGCTGAGCCGTCCAGTCAAGTTTTGAAGCAAATTCATAATGTTCGTTTAAGTATTTAAACAACTTATAAAAAGCATAATAAGCGACAAAAATCGATATAACTTCAAAGATTATTACGATTATTACGTTACGCATAACTCGCCCGCTACGATAAAAATAAGAAACGATAACGCTCGACGCAAAAAGCGAAACGATGTATAAAGGAATCTCTCCTATCGTTTCAAAAATCCGTCCGAAAACGTTTTGCGACTGATAAACGCCGGGTTTAAGATCTGCAATTTTTTTCGAAATATCGAGATCGTATTTTGTTGCAAAAACGAGCCCGACGACGAATAAGACGCCGACGACCAAAGCGACGATTATCGCCCCGATTTTGTTCTTTTTATCTTCCATTCTTCTTTCCCCTTATACTATTTACTATTTGCAATTACGCGTATATTATGAATGCGTATATTATAAATTAAGCGTTATAAAAAGTCCCGCATTGCGATCGTCTCAAAGAACGAACGACCTGCTTTAAAGCCGAATGTTTTTTTCGTTAGGGATTCCCGTTCCCCAGAGATTCCGTTTCCTATTAAAATTTTATTTGAAGAACACTCCGAAAACCTCACTTACGGGCGAAGCGAAAGCAAAGGAATCGGGATATTTTTTGAGTATCTTTTCGAAATCCGCAATCTGTCTGGGTCTTATTACGCAGATCAAAAGGTATTTTTCTTCGTGTCTGAACATACCTGTTGCACGCATAACGGTAACGCTGTGCCCGAGTTCCTCGATAAGCACCGCCGACAACTCGTCGGGCTTGTCGGTAACGACCTCGAATTTGAGAGCGCTTTTCGTTCCGCCGAGTATATATTCCGAAACCTTACTGAAAACGATTATGTAGATTACGGCGAAGCAGATCGATTCGGTATCGAAAACGAAACAGCCTGCGATTATTACCACGATATTGACGGCAATCAGAAGAATCGAAACGTTTGCATACGGTTTCTTCCTCTGAATGAGCATAACTATTATATCGACGCCGCCAAGGCTCCCCGTATTTCTGAACGTAAGCGCTATCGCGATTCCCGAACATACGCCGCTTATCAGGCTACAGAACAGTTTTTTGCCAAAGTCGGACACGGTGTTGCCGTCAACGAGGATGGGGGTTCCGTCAGCCGCCTTAAGAAGAGTGTTGAATTTAAAACTTCCCGCTTTATCGATCAGACCGAGCAAATAGAAACAACCGCACATCAGCAAAACGTTCATCGCGGTATAGACAACGAAACGCTTCGGCAGTTTGAAATATGACAAAACGAGGAGCGGCACGTTCATCGCAAGAAGCACGAGCGAGGCGTGTTCAATATCCTTGACTTTCTCGATAATGGCGAGGATGCCGCTGAATCCGCTCGGCGCAAAATCGTTTCCGAGAATAAAAACATATGACGTTATCGCGTAAAACAAAGCGGCGAGCGCGTTTACCGTCACCTCTTTGATAATCGTTCTTCTTCTGATTTTTTTCGGGTCGGCAAGTTCGTAATCGTGTAGTTCATCCATATATGAAAGTCCTCATCTTTTGTCTTGAATAATGATAACACAAGCGTGAGATTATGTCATCAAATTATCGACTAAATCAAGAAAAACAACGAAAACTTTATGGAAGCGAAAGTCCTTTCGTCATTCCCGACGGACATATCTTTCGATTAAAATCGTGCAAACGCACAGATTATCCTATATATTATGATCGTAATTTTGAATCACTCGCCGAAAAACCTTGCTTAATGGTAATTTTTTGTGGTATAATATTTTAAGATGATTGTTAAAATCAAGGTCGGCTCCGCCTGTTCGCGGTTACTTGACTAAGCGTCGATGCGGCAGTCGGGACGGATAACCTGATGCAAGCCTTTGTTAAAAGGAGAACCCTACAGTATGAATATGCACGAAATCGAAAAAAAATGGCAGGAACGTTGGGAAAAAGAGAAACTCAACACGTTCAATCGCAAGAACATCGACAAAAAGTTCTATTGTCTTGAGATGTTCTCATATCCGTCGGGAGCTAAACTTCACGCCGGTCACTGGTATAATTACGGACCGACGGACAGTTATGCGCGCTATAAAAAAATGAAAGGCTACGAAGTCTTTCAGCCGATGGGCTTCGACGCTTTCGGTCTTCCCGCCGAAAACTATGCGATAAAGACCGGCGTTCATCCGCAGGATTCCACCCTTAAAAACATCGAAACGATGGAAAAACAGCTCAAAGCGATGGGCGCGATGTTCGACTGGACGGCGGAAATCAAAACCTGCATGCCCGATTATTACAAATGGACGCAGTGGCTTTTCATTCAACTGTATAACAAAGGACTTGCCTATCGTAAGGAAGCGCCGGTTAACTGGTGCCCGTCGTGCAACACAGTTCTTGCAAACGAACAAGTTGTTGACGGAAAATGCGAAAGATGCGGTTCTCAAGTCGTCAAAAAGGATCTGACGCAATGGTTCTTTAAGATTACCGAGTATGCCGAAGAACTTCTTCAGGGGCTCGATAAACTCGACTGGCCCGAAAAAACGAAAGCGATGCAGAAAAACTGGATCGGTAAGTCCGTCGGTGTCGAGGTCATATTCACCGCCGAAAGCGGCGACGAATTCAAGGTCTTTACCACGCGTGCGGACACGATTTTCGGGGTTTCCTACGTGGTTTTGGCACCCGAACATCCCCTCGTCAAAAAATTATGCACCGAGGACAGAAAAGCCGCCGTCGAAGAATATATCACGGAAACGAGCAAAGTTGACGAAATCGAACGTTTGTCTACCGCACGCGAAAAGAACGGCGTTTTCATCGGCGCGTATGCGATTAACCCGATAAACGACAAAAAAGTTCCGATCTATATCGCGGACTACGTTCTCAACTCTTACGGAACGGGCGCCGTTATGGGCGTTCCCGCACACGACGAACGCGACTATGCTTTCGCTAAAAAATACGATTTACCGATCAATCGCGTTATCCACTCGACCAAAGGCGACGACGAACTGCCGTACTGCGAGGACGGTGTGATGATAAACAGTCTTAACTTCGACGGGTTGAGAAGCGACGAAGGAAGAAAAGAAGTTCTTAAGGCTTTGTCCGAAAAGCAAAAAGGCAATGCGAAAGTCAACTATCGCTTGCGCGACTGGCTCGTTTCGCGCCAAAGATACTGGGGAGCGCCCATTCCCGTCGTATATTGCGAAAAATGCGGAATCGTTCCCGTCCCCGAAAAGGATTTGCCCGTACTTCTTCCCTATGACGTCGAGTTCAAGCCGGACGGAAAATCACCGCTTGCGAAACACGAAGGGTTTATGCATACGAAATGTCCGCACTGCGGCGGCGACGCCGTTCGCGAAGCGGATACGCTCGACACGTTCGTTTGCTCGAGCTGGTATTATCTCCGTTACCCTGACGCGGACGATTCGGAAAAAGCTTTCGATCCGAAAATCATCAACAAAATGCTCCCCGTCGACAAATACGTGGGCGGCGCGGAACACGCCTGTATGCACCTGCTTTACGCCCGTTTCGTCACGAAAGCGCTCCGCGATATGGGATATCTGACGTTTGACGAACCGTTTAAATCTTTGACGCATCAAGGCACGATTTTAGGACCGGACGGCTTCAAGATGAGTAAATCGAGAGGTAACGTAATATCCCCCGACGATTATATCGAAACTTACGGCGCAGACGTGTTCAGACTGTATCTGATGTTCGGTTTCAGCTACGTCGAAGGCGGACCGTGGAACGACGAAGGAATCAAATCGGTTGCTCGCTTCCTCGACAGAGTCGAAAGACTTTTCGACAAGGTGAACGCTTATAAACCCGCAAAACAATATCCCGAATACGGAAAAGACGAAAAAGAGCTTCTTTACGTTATGAACTACACGATCAAGTGCGTGGACAGAGATATCGATTCGTTCTCTTTCAATACGGCGGTCGCTCGTCTTATGGAATTCGTCAACGCACTCTATACATACGACGGAAAAGAAGATAAAAACCTCAAACTGATAAAGGACGCGGTGAACACGCTCGTTCTTCTGATGGCGCCCCTTACCCCGCATTTTGCCGAAGAACTCCGAAGCAGAACGGGAGCAAAAGGCTCGATATTCAATTGTGCCTATCCCGTTTGCGACGAAAAATATCTCGTTCTCGACGAAATCGAATACGGCGTTCAGATCAACAGCAAAATCAGGACGAAAATCGTTCTTTCGAAAAATCTTACGAAAGAAGAAATTGAGAAAGCGGTTTTTGCTGACGATAAGGTAAAAGAACTGCTCGAAGGCAAAGACGTCGGCAAGACGATCATAGTTCCTTTAAGGCTGATAAACATAATAGTGAAGTAATATGC
>CAKQKN010000143.1 GCA_934249215.1 uncultured Clostridia bacterium | reverse complement strand
AACAATCTCTTCTCATCAGCGAACCGTATAACGAAAACACGCAAGTCATCGTCTGCCGGAAGAGCGAGGTCGAAAAGTACAAAACCAAAGAAGATCTCGAAAAGGCAACGACCATTCTCGCCGAATCGGGTTCCGCGGGCGAAGAAGCGGTCAAAAGTGTCATCGGCAACAGCTCGAAACTCATCAAAGCGGAATCGCAGATCACCTGCCTTCTCGACGTCAAGACTTCTGCCGGCACCGTCTGCGTGATCGATAAAATAATGGCGCAGTCGCTCATCAACAAGGATTCGGACTATTCCGACCTTGCCTTCGTCGACGTGGGCTTTGAAAAAGAGCAGTTCGGAATCGGCTTCAGAAAAAACGACGCAGGTCTTAAAAACGACGTCGAAAACGCCATAAAGACGCTCAAAGAAAACGGGAAATATCAGGAAATTTACGATAAATACCTCGGCTAATCCGCAAAAACCATTCGGGAACACTATCGGATATGAATTTTTGGAACGTAACTTTGGAACTTTTGCGCGGATTCGGCGTAACGTGCGAGTTGTTCGCCTTGACGCTTGTGCTTTCGCTTCCTCTCGGGCTTATGATAGCGTTCGGGGCAAGAAGCCGCTTAAAACCGCTGTCCGTAATCGTTAAAATATTCATCTGGATCATCCGCGGCACTCCGCTGATGCTTCAGGTGATCGCGCTGTACTACGGACCCGCTCTTCTTTTCGGGTGGGGGAT
Organism: uncultured Clostridia bacterium; assembly: GCA_934249215.1. Taxonomy (GTDB): domain Bacteria; phylum Bacillota; class Clostridia; order Christensenellales; family Borkfalkiaceae; genus HGM11416. Next base: position 11,453 of record CAKQKN010000143.1, on the reverse strand, counting down.
GCTCCCGCGTTTTACCGCGGTGGTGGCGGCTTTCGTGATAAACTACGCTTGCTATTTTGCGGAAATTTTCCGAGGCGGGCTCGACGCCGTGCCGAAAGGCCAGTTCGAAGCGGGTGCCGTCCTCGGAATGAGCAGAAGACAGATTTTTTTCAAGGTAATTCTTCTTCAGGTCGTGAAAAGAGTTGTTCCGCCGCTCGGCAACGAGGTCATAACTCTCGTCAAGGATACCTCGCTCGCCCGCGTCATAATGGTGGAAGAGTTGCTTCAGGTCGCGCAGGATTTTTCGATGCGCGGTTTCATCTGGCCGCTTTTCTACACGGGTGCGTTCTATCTGATTTTCATCGGTATACTGACGCTCGTTCTTTCCGCAGTGGAAAAGAAACTCGACTATTTTAAGGTGTGAAATGGCGTATTTCGAAATTGAAAATCTGACGAAAAACTTCGACGAACTCGGCGTTTTAAAGGGCGTGTCGCTCGGGCTCGAAAAGGGGGAAGTGTTGTCGGTGATCGGCTCGTCCGGCTCGGGAAAAACGACACTTCTTCGCTGCATAAACTTTTTGGAAGCGCCCACTTCGGGAAAAATCACTCTGGACGGCGAAACGATGTACGACGGCGCCGCGGAGAAAAAAATATCGGAAGCGGAACTAAGGAAAAGAAGAATGAACTTCGGACTTGTGTTCCAGTCGTTCAATCTTTTCCCGCAATATAACGTGCTCGAAAACGTAATGCTCGCGCCCTCGCTTTTTCTGAAAGAGCAGATGAAAACGCTCAAAAAGAATAAAAACGGCGCCGACGATCTTTATAAATCGGGGCTGGAATCCATTCGGCGCAATGCGGAAGAACTCATCGAAAAAGTCGGACTTACCGAAAAGAAAAACTCTTACCCTTGTGAACTTTCGGGCGGACAGTGCCAAAGGGTTGCAATCGCCCGCTCGCTCATATTGAGCCCGAAAGTGCTCTGCTTCGACGAACCGACTTCCGCGCTCGACCCTCTTCTGACGGGCGAAGTGCTGAAAGTGATAAAGGCTCTTCGGGACGAGGGCAGAACGATGATAATCGTCACCCACGAAATGGAATTTGCCCGCAACGTTTCGGATAAAATCGCGTTCATGTCGGACGGAGTTATCGCTGAATACGGCACGCCCGACGAACTTTTCGGCGGCGGTTCGGACAAACTGAAGAACTTCTTGTCGGGTTTTGACGGCTCGTCCGATAATTAAGATGAACGATATCAGGGAAAATACGAGGTAAAATATGGAAAAATCGGGATATGAAGAATTATACGAGGCAATTTTAAAACTCAAAACCGTCGACGATTGCGACAAGTTTTTCAGCGACCTTTGCACCTATCGCGAGCTCGATTCAATGCTCGGAAGAGTCAAAGCCGCAAAAATGCTCATCTCGGGCGAAACTTACGAAACGATCGTGGACAAAAAAATCGTTTCTTCCGCAACGCTTTCGCGCGTTTCCCGCTGCGTAAAGCACGGCGAGGGGTATAAAAAGTTTTTATAATACTTCTTGTAATACGTTGTCGAAAATTTACTTTGCCATAAAAAAAGGAAGCCGCTTTGCAATCTCGCAGGGCGGTTTCTTTTTGCCTTATATCATCGTTATTCGACTTATAGCGTGACTTTTATCGTTTTTGCGTTCATATGCGCAAGTGCCGTTTTATCGGATCTTTTTCGTCGAAACGTAACTTCCCGTGCGGCAAACGACCGTTTCGACCGATTCGGGTTCGATCCCGAGCAGTTCGCTCATTTCTTTCGAGACGTTTTCGAATTTTGCCGCCGAATAGTGGCAGATCACGAACTCTGCTTTTATCTTTCATACCCACTCCGATCGACCTATAGCGCGACTTTTTTAAGATTTGCGTGTGCCGCGCACGGTAAAATTGATGCCCGTTTGCGCATATTGCGCACCCATGCATATTTCTTCTTCAGTCGATGCAAGGACGATTGTATCACTTCCTTTTTCTCCCGTCAACGCCCGCCGCGCAAGTTTTTTCAAAAAAAACGAACGAAAACAAGGAAATCGCGAATTTTTTCGGTATTATTATATAGTTAATATTGAAAAGGCAAGAAATCGGCGTTTTTTCTCGTTCTGATTTCGGGTGGCGAAAAAACAAGGCTCTATTATGAAAAAATGCGGCTATAAGTCGATTAAACGCACTTTACGACGGTAAAGAATCTTAAATCGGGTAAAGAATCCACAATGAGATTTGACGAAAGGTTTTTGGAACAACTTCGATCAAAACTTAATATAGTCGACGTCGTGGGCGGTTATTGCCAGCTCACGCGAAAGGGCGGATCTTACTGGGCGTGTTGTCCTCTTCCCGGACACAGCGAAAAGACGCCCTCTTTTGCCGTGAACGAATCGGGACAGTTTTTTAAGTGCTTCGGTTGCGGCAAGGGCGGCGACGTCATAAAGGTCATAATGGAAATGGAGAGCCTGTCTTTTTACGAGGCGGTGAAACTTCTTTGCGAGCGCGCCCACGTTCCTCTTCCCGAGGACGCCGACGGAAAAGACGACGAAAACACGAAAAACAAATACATAAAGAAAGAGCGGTTGCAATCGCTCATGCGCGACACCGCGCTGTTCTACGTCGGCGAACTTAAAAAAGACGTTTGCGTCGAGCACAGAAAATATCTCGAAAAGCGCAGGCTTACGAAAAGGGAAATCGTCGCTTTCGGGCTCGGCGGTTCGCCCGATTACGACTCGCTCGTAAAATATCTCGTAAATAAAGGATATACTATCGACGAGGCGCTTTCCGCCGGAGTCATTCAACAGCGTAAAAGAACCGACGGTTACGGCAAGAGCGAACAACCCGATCCCGCAAAAACCGAGGAAAACAAAGCTACCGCCGCAAGCGAATTCGGTTACGGGACCGCCGCAAACGGCGCGCCCTTGTCGTCGTATTTCGACGCGCTTGCGGGGCGGCTGATTTTTCCGATAATCGACGGCTTCGGCAAGGTCATCGCGTTCGGCGGGCGGATGCTCAAAAAGACGGATTTTGCAAAGTATAAAAACACTTGCGACACGATTTTGTTTTCCAAGCGCAAAACGCTTTACAACGTAAACAATCTCAAAAAAGAGAAGAACGAGAAGGGCAAACTCGACTATGCGATAATGGTCGAGGGCTATATGGACACGATCGCCCTTCACAAGGCGGGCTTTAAAAACGTCGTCGCGAGCATGGGTACGTCGCTCACCGTCGAGCAGGCGCGTATGCTCAAACGCTACACCGACGTCGTTCTGATTTGTTACGACGGCGACAAAGCGGGGCAGAACGCGACCGTCCGCGGTCTTGAAATTCTTCGCGACTGCGGTCTGGAGGTAAGGGTGGTTTCCCTTCCCGACGAGCTCGACCCCGACGAACTCATCAACGAGCGCGGCGCGGCGGCTTATGAAGAACAACTTAAAAAGGCTTTGCCGCTCATCGATTTCAAGCTGAAATGCGTGTGCGATTCGTTCGACGTTTCGACCGTTTCGGGCAAAAGAAAATATATCGAAGAAAGCCTTAAAATCATCGGCGAGTGCGACAACCGTTCTCTTCAGGAAGAACTTCTCAAAAAACTTCGCGACGAAAGCGGCATAACTTACGAATCTTTGCGGCGCGATCTCGACAGCGGCGGCACGCTTGCGCCCGAACAGGAAACGCCCTCGGACGCGAGAGCGGAAGAGGAATCGGAGTCGGACGGCGGCGCGAAAGCCGAACGTTTCGTTCTCGATTCGTTCATTCGCGGCGAATCTTACGTTTCGGGTTCCCCGGGCGATTACGAATACACCGATCCATACCGTGCGGAAGTCGCCGAATATATCGTCGCAAAGCTTATGCTTTTCCAGCCGGTCGAGGCGGATAAACTTCAGACGCTCGCCGGGAGCGAAAACCTCACCGAACTTATGAAGATTCTCGAAGCGGTGGAGTCCGTTGCCGAAAACGTTCGACCGGACTATTTTGCCGACTGCTCGACCTCGCTTGCCGAAACGAGCGCGAAAAAACGGTTGAAACGGCTGAACGACGTTTACCGCACCGAAACGGACGTCGCAAAGCGCAACGCGATCGCCTCGGAAATCAACAAGCAGATCGCCCTTCTCGCAAAACTCGGGAAAAGGCGCTGACGAAAAGCGGAAAAACAATCAAGAAAAACTTGTTTTGCGGGCAAGGGATAATCGGTGCCGCGGCGGGCAAGCGTATATCGAGCGTTTATATATAGCGTATCGAGTGTGTATGTAAAGCAGACGCCCCAATAAAATAAAGGCAGTGCGGGCGAGCCTGAAACGCCCGCAAACGATTGACAAAAAGGCGCGAAAGCGCAAGCCGATTTTTTCGGCGATAAAACGGAGGATGAAAAATGAGTGTTTCCGATCAGCTTTTGGAGGAAATAACAAAATCGCTTATCGAAGAGGGTAAAAAGACGGGCAGTTTGTCGTCCGATTACCTTTGCGACAGACTTGACGCCGTCGATGCGAGCGGCGAGCAGGTCGACCTTATCTATAAGGCGCTTGACGACGCGCACATAACCATAGTCAACGACTACGAAAAAGACAAGGACCTTTACGATCAGCTTCTCAAAGAAATAAACATGGACGACCCCGTCAAGATGTATCTCAAGGACATCGGTCGGGTTCCGCTGTTGTCTCCGGAAGAGGAAGTCGAGCTTGCAAAGCGTATGGCGAACGGCGACGAAACGGCAAAAAGGCGCCTTTCGGAAGCAAACCTTCGTCTTGTCGTATCGATAGCCAAGCGCTACGTCGGACGCGGAATGCAGTTCCTCGATCTCATTCAGGAAGGCAACCTCGGGCTTATGAAAGCCGTCGAAAAGTTCGACTATCAGAAAGGGTTCAAGTTCTCGACTTACGCGACGTGGTGGATTCGTCAGGCAATCACGAGGGCGATCGCCGACCAGGCTCGCACGATAAGAATCCCCGTGCATATGGTCGAAACGATCAACCGTCAGGTGAGGGTTGCAAGAACGCTTCTTCAGAAACTCGGCAGAGAACCGACCCCCGCCGAAATCGCGGAAGAAATGGGAATTTCGGAAGCGCGCGTAATGGAAATTCAGAAGATCGCGCAAGATCCCGTTTCGCTCGAAACGCCTATCGGCGAAGAAGAGGACAGTCACATCGGCGATTTTCTCGAGGACGAAACGGCAACCGCTCCGAGCGATACCGTCGCTTTCACGATGCTCAAAGAGCAACTCATAAGCGTGCTCGACACGCTCACACCGAGGGAAGAAAAGGTTCTTCGTCTGCGCTACGGGATCGACGACGGCAGACCGAGAACGCTCGAAGAGGTCGGCAAGGAGTTCAACGTAACGCGTGAAAGAATCCGTCAGATAGAGGCGAAAGCGCTCCGCAAACTTCGTCACCCGTCGAGAAGCAAACGGCTCAAAGATTTTCTCGATTAAGCGGATACAGTCCGATAATCGACTTCGGCGGGCACTTCTTGTTCGTTTTATTGGGCTGAATTTGCCGAAAAAAACGAAACTTGCCGCCGAAAAACGAATGAAAATGAATAAAAGACTTCAGGTAATCTTTTCGGAAATACCGAAATGTTCTTCCTTTGCCGACGTCGGGTGCGACCACGGATATATTGCCGAAGCCGTTTTGACTTCGGGAAAATGCCGAAGCGTCATCGTTTCGGATATTTCGGCGCCCAGCCTCGAAAAAGCGAAGAAACTGCTCAAAAAATATATCGACTGCGGAAAAGCTACCGCAGTGCTGTGCGACGGACTGAAACTCGTTCCCCCGTGCGAAACGGTGTTGATTGCGGGAATGGGAGGCGAAGAAACGATCAAAATCTTGTCCGAATCGCCTTTTTTGCCCGAAAAACTTCTGCTTTCCCCGATGAAAAATCAGGATAAAGTCAGGCGTTTTCTCGAAAAAAGCGGCTATGGAATAAAAAAAGATTACGTTTTTTCCGACGAGCGGTTCTATCATATCATATATGCGGAAAAGGGCGTTTTTTGCGAAAAATATACCGAAAAAGAATTTGCATACGGTCGGACGAACCTGAAAGAGCGTTCTGCTGACTTTCTCGCATATTTAAATAAGGAACTCGAAAAAACGCTGAATTACAAATCGAAAGTCGCTTCCGAAAAGGACGCCGCGGCGTTCGACGAAAAAATAAGAGAACTAAAGGGGATAATAAGCGATGAGAATTGACGAAATACTTCGGATAATGAACGAAAAAGCCCCGCTCTCTCTTTCAGCCGCCGCTTGTTCGGTGCTCGGCGCATACGACAATAGCGGACTTCTGATCGAGGGGCGCGAAAAGGAAACGGAGGGCGTGGTGTTTGCTCTCGACCTTAACCGCGCGGTCGTCGATCTTGCCGAAAAGTCGGGCTATAAGCTTATTATCACGCATCACCCCGCGATTTATCGACCGATAAAAACCATTTCGTGCGGCGTATACACCCGTTGCATCGAAAACGGAATCACCGTCTATTCGACACATTTGAGCCTTGACTCCGCAAAGGGCGGAATCGACGACGGGCTCGCTCTTCTTTGCGGCGCACGGAACGTTGAAAACTTGAAAATTCTGGAAAACACGGTTGACGGGCGCGGTTTCGGACGCTCATTCAAAGTGGAAAAAACGACTTTTTTCGAACGAGTGAAAGCGATCGTTTCGGCAATCGGAACGAAAAAATATATGGCGTTCGGCAATCCCGAAACGGAAATAACCGCCGTCGCATCTTTTTGCGGCGCGGGGCTTGACGAAAATCTTATCGACGTCGCGATTGACTGCGAAATGCTCGTGTCCGCCGATATTCCGCACCATGTGCTGCTTAACGCGCTCGAAAAAGGGAAGTGTGTTCTCCAGCTCACCCACTATGCGAGCGAGGCGATTGCCATGCTCGAATTTGCACGCAAAACGTGCGACGAAAATAATATCAAATACCGTTTTTATCTCGACGAACGCTTTATGTAACGCGGCGATTTGCGTAAAATAAAATCGTTTTACGTTGCCGCTCTTCAAAACGCGGAGTTAAGTCGCGGAGCGCGAAGTCGCGGGCGATTGAAGATCGCGCCGCAGCGCAAATCGACGGATATCGGGAATAAAAACAGGGAGGTAAAATATGTCTGTAATCGAAAAACTTCTTGCGTATCAGGAAGAGGACAAAAAACTTTTTGCAATCGAAAAGCAACTTAAAGATTGCGAAGCCCGCAAAAACGGCGTGAAAGCGCGCAAATTTTTGTCTACCGTAGGCGAAACGCTCGCGGGAATCGAGGCAAAAGCAAGCGAACTTTGCGGTTTATATTCCGCTCTCACGGAAGAACTTGAAAAAATCAAGGCAGACAATCTCGAATTCGGTGCTATTGCCGACGGCGCGACCGACGAAAAAGAAATCTCTTATCTAAATGGCAAAGCGGACGAACTCGGCAAAAAACTCGACGAACTGATGAGAAAAGTTCAGCGGATCGAAACCGAAATGAACGACGTCGCCCGCCAGTATGCGAAATTGAGCAAGGAAACGAAGTTCTATCAGGAACAACTAAAAGTTTCGGGTGCGGAGTACGACAAATTCAAAGCCCCGTTCGAGCCGGAAATCAAAAAAATCGAAGCCGAACTCAAAAATATTGCAAAGGACATTCCCTCCGATCTGATGGCGAAATATACCGATAAGAGAAAAGACAAACGCTTCCCGATCGTATACGTTCTCGGCGAAAAGGACAGCCATTGCGGCAGTTGCGGCACGGAACTGTCGATGAAACAACTCGACAAACTCAAAAAAGAAGACTCCATGATCGAGTGCGAAAACTGCCGTGCTTTGCTCTTCAAGGGTAAGTAAAACGGCGGATAATCGACTTATAGCCCGTCTTTTCGATAAATATTGTCAAAAATCGTGAATGTTTTGCGTACCGTGCGATAAAGATCAACGATGGTCGCTGATTTTTTGCGGTCGGTTGACTTTTCATAACGGTTGATTTTCCATATATGATATAAGGAGTCGGATGATGAAACTGAATTATAAACGAACAATTTTCGTCGGTTTTGCTTTTTTTCTGATTTGTGCTTTCTGGCAAGCGTACGAAGCGATAGTACCGCTTATGCTCGTAAACAAATTCGGAATGAATCAAACGTGGTCGGGGGTAATAATGGCGCTCGACAACATTCTTGCGGTGTTTCTGCTTCCGCTTTTCGGCGCATTGTCGGACAAGACGAACACGAAATACGGTAAGCGCACGCCTTACATAGTTCTCGGAACGATCGTTGCGATCGCCGCGTTCATCGGTCTTACTTTTGCCGACAACGCCCAGCTCGAACAGATCAAGATATCCGAAGGCACTGCGCAGGAAATGTACTGGGATCTCAACGAATCTATTCCCAACGCCGAAAAAACGTACGTTTTCGACAAATCGATGCCGAAGGAATACAAGATAAGAGATTACGCCGCCAAAGTGTGTTTTAACACGAGCTACGAAAATCTCACCGCCGAGCAAGCGGAAGAAGCAAAAAACTGGTTCCTTTCGATCGACTACGAAACGACTTATCTTTTCGACACCGCAACCGGACGCTATAACGCATTCTATACCGAAAACGCGGGCGTCGGCGCAACGAAAGCGGGCGACTCGATAAAGCAAAACGCCTACACGTGCCTCGTTTCGGAAGCGCACAGCAACTATGCCTGGAGCAAAACGCTGAGTAACCCCGTCCCGCTGATCTTCTTCATTCTGATACTGCTCGTAACGCTGATCTCGATGGCGACCTTCCGATCGCCTGCGGTCGCGCTCATGCCGGACGTAACGATAAAACCGCTCCGATCGCAAGCAAACGCCGTGATAAATCTTATGGGAACGGCGGGCGCAATGATCGTGCTGATGCTCGGAATCGTGTTCAAAACGTCCTCGCTGGCAAATCAGACGTCGTCTTTTCTCGGCTACGTAATCGCCGTCTGCGCGCTGATGGCGTTCGGACTTATCGCGTTCATCGCGCTCGTTCGCGAGCCTCAATGGGCGAAAGAAATGCAGGACGAGTCGAAAAAACTCGGTTTTGAAACGGACAGCGACGAAATCGAGGACTACGTTGACGGTGAAGTCAAAGAAACGAGCGGTGCCGAAAAGGGCGGAATGAAAGACCTTCTGAAAAGCGACAGAGCGAAGTTCAGATCGCTTATTCTCATTCTCGCGTCGGTCGCGCTGTGGTATATCGGTTACAACGCTGTCAGCTCGAAATATTCGCTTTACGCGACGAATATTCTTCACAAAAACTTCAACCTGACTCTTCTTCTCGCTCAAGCCGCAGCGATTATATCGTACGTTCCCGCGGGTTTCCTCGCGGGCAAGATCGGCAGGAAACGCAGTATTCTGATCGGAATTTGCTGTCTTGCCGTGGCGTTCTTCATAATCGCATTTTTCGATTCGAACACGCCGTCGATTTTTATCGACGTATTCTTCGCGCTCGGCGGAATCGGCTGGGCGACGATAAATGTCAACTCTTTCCCGATGGTTGTCGAACTCGCAAAGGGCGGCAACGTCGGGAAATACACCGGTTACTACTACACGGCAAGTATGGCTGCTCAGATCGTCACGCCCATTCTTTCGGGCTTCGTGATGGATTTGTTCGGTAGCATGCATCCTCTGTTCTTCTACTCGACGATCTTTGCGGTGCTGTCGTTCATAACGATGTTTTTCGTAAAACACGGCGACAACCTTACCGTCAAAAAACTCAAGGAAAAAGAATCCGCGGCGGAAAAAGGAACGAACGAATAATCAGAAGATGAAAAAGTATATTGCATTCGACATAGGCGATAAGCGCATCGGTATTGCCGTTTCCGACCCGTTCGGGAGCATGGCGCTTCCGCTCGAAACCTATCACCGCAAGAATTTTGCGGACGACGTAAAGTACCTTGTAAAAAAAGCGGAGGAGCGCGGCGCCGACGAAATCGTCTGCGGACTTCCGCTCAACTTCGACGGTTCCGAAAGCGAACAAACGGCAAAAACCCGCTCGTTTATCGACGAGTTGAAAAATTCCACTAAGATTCCCGTCGTCGCGACGGACGAGCGTTTTTCCACGATGGAAGCCCACCGCGTGCTTATAAGCGAGGACATGCGTCGGGATAAGAGAAAGAAAGTCGTCGATGCCGTCGCCGCGTCCTTCATTCTCGACGATTATATGCGAAAAGCCGCCTATAAGTCGAAAAACGAGGTATAAGCGATCAATCGCCGCCTCGAAAATCGGCTGAAACCACGACCGCAAGACCGAAGAACGACCGAAAACGCGGTCGGCTCGATATTCAAAAGAAAAAGTTCCGTTCGAAAAAACGAAAATAAAAATACGCGGACGGGCAATAATAAAAACGATTAAAAAATAACGGTGCACGATTAAATTTCCGCAAAAAAGCGGGGAAGAACCGCGCGAACCGAAAAACGGAGAAACAAAATGGACGAAAAGAAATTACACGATCACGAACATGAACACGATTGCGACTGCGGTTGCTGCGGGGACGAAGAGGAAGAAATAGTCGAACTTTTCGACGAATCCGGCAAAGCCTACAAATTCGCGCACGTCGGCGGAACGCAGTTCGACGGAAAATGGTACGTATTTTTCCTTCCCGCGGAGGAAATCGAAGGTCTTGACGACCAGAGCGTAGTCATTTTCGAAGCAGGCGAGGAAAACGAGGACGGAAGCGCCGATCTCAAACCCGTTTCGGACGAAGCCCTTCTCGAAAAGGTGTACGAGCAGTTCTGCAACGAAATGGACGAACAGGCAGCCTCCGCCGAAGCCGCCGAACTTGACGGATGCGACTGCGAAGACTGCGATTGCGACGAAGATTGCGACAACTGCACCTGCGAAGACGACTGCGATACTTGCGGATGCAAAAACGACAAGGGCGAAAACGAATAATCCCCGAATCCCATAAAAGTCCTTTGATTTTTCAGTCAAATTTTCAAACGTGGCGTAAAAACGCTTGCATACGTTCTTTCGTTATGATAAAATATCAAAGTGACTTCTGGCGGTCCTCTTGCATTATGGCAACGAACGCTTAGTAATATAGGAGGTATAAGTCATAATGGCAAACATAATCGATCAGATTAATCAAGAGAATCTCAAAGCCGAAACTCCTTCATTCAACGTCGGCGATACCGTAAGAGTATCTTTCGAAGTTATCGAAGGCGACAAGACGAGAATTCAGATTTTTGAAGGCGTCGTCATCGCGAAAAGACACGGCGGCATCAGCGAAACCTTCACCGTAAGAAGACTTTCTTTCGGTATCGGCGTGGAAAGAACGTTCCCCGTTCATTCGCCCAAGGTTGTCAAGGTTGACGTTGTAAGACGCGGTAAAGTCAGAAGGGCGAAACTGTACTATCTCAGAGGACGTACGGGTAAGGCTGCCAAGGTTAAAGAAATGCTTTAATAATTCGATTAAACGAAAAGGTTGCGGAATTTCCCGCAACCTTTTTATTTATATTCGGCGGAATCGTTTTAAGGAAAAGCGGCGGCAATCGGA
>CAKQKN010000142.1 GCA_934249215.1 uncultured Clostridia bacterium | reverse complement strand
ATTTTATTCTTTTATACCGCAAAAAATCGGAGCAAAAAAGCTCCGACTTTCAGTCAGTTGAATCTGAAGATATTAAGCCCCGTCACTTCGTCGACTTTTCTGTCGACGGAGCCGTCTATAACTTTGATCACGAGTTCGCAAGTCGCGCTTATCACGGCGCGGTTGAGATGCCCGCCGACGGCAACGCCTTTTTCGTTCGCGGCGCACATGTGAAGATGCGAATAGTACCCGCCGTCTTTCGTATTCACGTTTCCGACGAGAGAAACGATTTCGTGATAGCCCTTGAAATCGTTGGCAATATACTTTTTCGAGCCGACGTTAAGGACGCCGACGGTAAAATCGTCGGTCGCGCCGATCCCCGTAACGCTCGCAAGTTTTACGTTTTCAGCCACGCACACGGCTTTAAGCACGGCAAGGACCTCTTCGCCGCGATCCATTCTCACGACGATCGTGTCGGAAAATCTTTTGTATTCCATAATATATCACCCCCGCATAACGGTTTTACGCGCTTTCGTCGCGCATCTGTATTTGTCTTTGTTCGGCAACGCCGCAAAGAACGAAAATCGAGCCGTGCCTCGTTCAAGGCGCGGAACGAGCCGGAATTACCGGAATTATTTGATTCCGAGGCTCTGTAAAAATCTGTTGAACGCGACCTTGCCCTCGCCATCCGACTTGAACACGGCGGTGTTTTCGAGAATGTGGACGCAGACGTCGTTCACGTAGTCCGTGATGATCTTGTCCGCGGTCTTTTCGTCCTTGACGAAACCGTTCTTCGCGATGAGTTTTTCAACCATATCGCGGTGAACGTAAAGCGAATAAGACGGATCTTCGAACGCCTTTTTGTCGTAAGCGTCCTTTCCGCAAAGAATGCGCGCGATCTCGCCGAGCTGGCGTTTAAGACGAGCGGGAAGAATGAACATACCCATCGCCTCGATAAGCCCTATGCCCTCTTTCTTTATATTGTGATACTCGGGATGAGCGTGGAATATCCCGTCGGGATACTGCTCGTCCGTGCGGTTGTTGCGAAGAATTATGTCCACGCTGTAACGATTGTCGGGCAAAAAGCGCGCGATCGTCGTGCAAGTGTTGTGTCTTACTCCGTCCTCGGAAGCGATGATTCCGACGCTTTCGTTGGAATATTTCTTCCAGCCCTCGATGATCTCGCCCGCGAACTCCGCAAGCGTGATTCTGTTGTAGCCCGAAAGGCGGATGACCGAGTTGTACCAGTCGACCTGCCCGACCTCGACGTCGGGATAACTTTCGTGTCTGAACGTGCGAAGATTGCCCGCTTTGTGCATCGGAAGCTGATGCAGACCGCCCTGAAAATGTTCGTGGTTCAGAATCGAACCGCCGACGATCGGAAGGTCGGAATTGCTGCCGACAAAATAATGCGGAGCGTATTCGATGAAGTCGAGAAGTTTCTCGACGGTGTTTTTCGTCATCTGCATCGGCGTGTGGTTGCCGGAAAGCAGAATGCAGTGCTGATAAAAATATGCGTACGGCGAATATTGCATATACCAGGTTTCGCCGCCGAGCGTGAGCCTGAACGTGCGAAGGTTGGTTCGCGCGGGATGAGTGAGCGTACCTTTATAGCCTTCGTTTTCGTGGCAAAGCAGACAAAGCGGATATTTCGTCGTGTCCTTGGGCGCGCCGACGAGTTTGGCGATATCCTTGTTGTCCTTTTCGGGCTTGGAAAGATTGATGGTTATTTCCAAAGTACGGTTGCCGTCCTTGAATTCCCAGCCGACGTTTTTGTCGATCGCCGTTTTGCGAATATAGTTGTTCTTTATCCCGAGCTCGTAAAGATATTCGCAAGCCGCTTTCGCGCTGATTTTTTCGCGAAGCATGCGCATATGCTTGTTCACTTCGGACGGCATCGGCGTGAGCAAGCCGAAAATATAGGTCGCAAAAATTTCCTCGTACCCCTCTTCGCAGAGCGAGTTCTCGCGGGCGAAAGTCATAACGTCGCCGAACAGTTCGTCGGGCACCGTCATTTTCGCGATCGCGTCGGTATCGATTTCGGGATCGACCGCCGCGGACGTCAGACCGAATTCGCCGAGAATAACGTTGCGCATATACACGACGTCGTAATCGGACAAATATAAGAATTTTTCGGCATACGCCAACAATTTTTCAACGAGAATTTTTCCGTCGACCATATTAAACCTCTGTAACTTCCTTTATAAACGTTTTATAACGCCTTTTAAAAACGCGTTTAAGCCGTTTTTGATTTTGCGCTTTCGTCGGCTTTTCTCTCCGACCGCCGTTCGAGCGTTTTCGGGCGGCTTTGCGCAACGCTTTCGTGCGGGCCTCGCCGCGCGTTTCCGAAAGAAAAATCGCGTCGGGTTTTTTTATAATGCCCGAAAAGCCGCACTATGCTTTTATGATAACACAACTAGTTTCGTTTTGCAAGCGGAAATGCCCGACTTTCGCAAATACGACAGTCTATTTCGCGGCAATAATCAGCGGTGAAAAGTAACCGAAACAAGCTCGACGTCGCCGTTTTCGGGGATATATTCGACCGATTTAACCGCTTTTTCGGGGTGCGGAGTGCGATACGCCGTGCGATAGACGGTTTTTCCGTCGACGAAAGACGGAATCGTCGAATAGGACAGTTCGCCGAGCGTGCCCTCCGCAACACCGAGCGTTGGATCTTTTTCGCCTTCGGCTACGTTCATAAGCCGCGTCGAGCCGATATTCGTGCCGTATTTGACCTCGAATTCGGCGGTCGTGCCGTCGGTATACGTCAGACGGTATTTACCCATATGATAAATTTCGTCCTCGATAAACACTCCGTCGTAGAACACTTTGTACGGAATATATTTCTCGGTGGTATGAACGACCTCGATATGCCCGCGCAAGGCACCGAAATGCTTACGGTAGCACTCGTCGAAAGCGCGCGCGGTGAGATTTTCGAGTTCCGCGGTGTCGTAATCACGGCTCCACATTGCATAGGCGCCCATGACGAGATTGAGATATTGGTTGTTGCGCTGCATATATTCGGGGTTGTTGCTGCCCCAGTTCGAACAACTGCCGCCGCGGATTCCGAGTTCGCGACGAAGCCGCCAACGCTCGACCCCCGCGACCGACATGTTCCCGAAAACAGTCGGGTAGCCGTGAGTATGCAAGACAAGATCGTGCTGCATCCCGAACCCGTAGTACCAATGAATCATCAGAATATCGCGCGGGAGCATGCTCTGGCACTGGAAGGTCGGCGGGAAGCAAATGTGCGCGGGAACGCCCTCCCTCCGAATGTGATCGGTGCCCGCGCCGCCGTGACAGAAGCCCGATTTCGTGACGACGGGCAGCAGTTTATCGCACCACATTGCCGTTTTTATACCGCGCGCGGCGAGATAGTCGTGGATTTTGATAACGTCCTCGGCAAACACGTCCTGCGGACGACGATCGCGGCATTTTTCGCAAACGCACATCGAATAGAACTCGTCGTGACCGATATTGACGATTTTCGGCTCGAAAACTTCGATCACCTCGTCAAGCACGTCGAAAAGCAGTTCGTACGAGCGCGGATTCGACGGACAATAAGTGTCCGCATAAGGATCGTCTTTGCGCTCGGCGATTTCGGGATGCGCCATGCAAATGTAGTCGGTGTGCGACAGCGACGGAACCTCGGGATAGACCTCAAGCCCGCGCGAGCGGCAGTATGCGATAAGCTCGCGAACTTCGTCCTGCGTAAGCACGTCGCCCTCGCCGTTGTCGGTATGAATAGAATTTTTCGCCCAGTCGAAACCGTTCTGAATCTCGTGGGCGCGGTCGGAATAGCGGTGCGTGTCGGCGGCAAACTCCGCCCAGCGCGCGTTTATCTCGGGGTGGCGTTTATATTCCATCGCGCCGCCGACTTCGAGCGAAATGTAGTTGTATTTGTAATACGCGATGAAATCGACCATCGCGCGGAATTCGCCGAACGACTTTCTGCCCGGCAGATATACGCGGTAGCCGCGGAACGAACAGTCGGGAGAATCGGCAAGACGACCGACGAAAAGTTCGTCGTTTTCGGACAACTGCAGAAGCGTAAGCACCGCGTAAATCAAGCCGCGCTCGTCCGAATAGCGCACGTCGATTTCGTTTTCGGAAAGAACGATTTCACATCCCTCGGCGGGAAGCGCGTCGCCGCGCGTTGCCGTCACGACGAACGGTTCGTTCCCCTCGCCGAAATCGGTAATCCATTTTTCGGCAATTTCTTTTGCGTAGCCCGAAAACCCGATAAGCCTTGCGGCGGCGGAAAGCCGAACTCTATTTTCCCTTTTTTCGTATGTCTGCGGTTTAAAAAACATTGCATTTTTCTCCTTGTGTTCAACTTAATTTATCTTGTGCTTTATTTTAATTTATTTTGTGTCTTAATTCGTTTCGCCGATATCATATCGCGCTTATCCCGCTAATTATACAATGACAAACGGAAGTGTCAAGGGGGCGCGCCGACCGATAACGCTTCGTGCAAAAAAAGCGACGCTTCGTGCAAACGAAACCCGAAGCAAAACCAGCCCCGCGCAAAAGATTTTTCGCACCCGTTTTGAAAGCAGAAGTTTCCGCGCGCCCGTTTTTACAAAAGATTTTTC
>CAKQKN010000141.1 GCA_934249215.1 uncultured Clostridia bacterium | reverse complement strand
CTCGATAATCGGGCGCGAGTGAACCTCGTTCCCGGGAATAAGAATCATCATCGGATGCTTGCTTTGCCCGATCGAATATTCGAGCCCCGCTTTAAGTTCTTCAACCGAGGACGGCGCGAATACCACGAGATCGGGGATATTGGCAAAGATGGGCAGACCGAAAATTCCGAGGTGCGTAACGTCGGTCAGCCCGGCAAAACTCGAGTAGTTGAGAAGGAAAGTCACGGGCGAATCGTTTATACACACGTCGTGGCTCACCTGATCGTAAGTCCTCTGCATAAACGTCATATTCGTCACGACGACGGGACGACCGCCGCGTTTCGCCACGCCGCTCGCCATCGCAACCGCTTGTTCTTCGGCGATCCCGACGTCAACGAACTGCTTGCCGAGGTTATTCCGTTCTTCGGGCGTAAGTCCGATCGCGCCGGGCATATTGGGGGTAATGACGACGACGCGCCCGTCCTCTTTCGCCTTTTCGAGAAGAAACTTCTTCGCGAGATTCACGTAATTTTTGCCGTCGAAAGCGCGAAGCGGCTTCCCCGTGGTTCTGTCGAACGGCACGCACCAATGCCACGCTTCTTTATCCGTTTCCGCGGGTTTATACCCCTTTCCTTTCTGCGTGTTGATATGAACGACGATCGGATGATCGATATCCTTGACTTTTTTGAACAGCGTGACGAGCGAGGGAATATCGTTTCCGTTTTCCTCGTAAACGTAATCGAGCCCGATCGCCTTGAACATATTGTTTTCAGCGGCGCCCTTCGTTTGCCTTAAAAGCGCGAGGTTTTTATAGATTCCGCCGTGCGTTTCGGAAATGGACTGCTGATTGTCGTTGAGAACGACGATGAGATTACCTTTGATCTCGCTTCCCGCAACGTTCAGCCCCTCGAGCGCCTCACCGCCCGAAAGCGAACCGTCGCCGATGATCGCGATCACGTTTTCGTCCCCGCCGAGAATCTCTCTGCCTTTGGCAAGCCCGGTCGCGAGCGAAATCGACGTCGACGTATGCCCCACGTTGAAAAAATCGTGCTCCGACTCGTCGGGGTTGGTGTATCCCGAATCTTCTTTGAAACACTCGTCCTTAATGTATCCGTTCTTTCTACCCGTAAGCATTTTGTGCGTGTAACTCTGGTGCGAAACGTCGAAAACAAACTTGTCCGTCGGCGAATCGAACACGTAATGCAGAGCGATCGTCATCTCGACCATACCGAAATTCGGACCGAAATGCCCGCCGATTTTGGTCAATCTGTTAAAAAGTCCTTCCCTGATTTCGCCCGCAAGCGTTTCGAGTTCGGAAAGCGACAGTTTTTTGACGTCGCCCGGGCAGTTAATCTTGCTCAACAGTTCATACACTTTTCTCTCTCCTTTCGTTCCGATTTATCACACTTTCAATTCTTTCTATTTTGTTCTTTCCTTAAATCGCGGTTCGCCACAAACGCTAACCGCGAAGCGACAAAAGAAGCGCCCCGCACGGGCGGGGCGTCGGCTCGGTTTACGGACGCACGCAAGCGTCCGCCCGACTTATTCTTCCGTCAAAACGAGTTCGCTGACGATCGGCGAGTTGTTTTTCTCGCAATCGGACAGCTTGCATTTCCCGATTTCGAACGAATTCGCCGCGATGCCGGTAACGACGTACATCAGAACGCAGACCGCAACGATAAGCGGAACGATGATAAAATAGAATTTTTTGTCCTTCATAATCCTTTCTCCTCTCGATTTTTATATTTTTCGAACGATTTCGCACTTTATCAAAACCCGATAAAAGCGCGATAATCGACCTATAGCTTGATTTTTACGGTAAAAACTCCGTTACGGTCGCCGCTCGCGGAAACGCTTCCTTTATGGATTGAAACGATCTCTTTGACGACCGAAAGCCCGATTCCGCTCCCGTCCGGGCGCGACGCCCTCGCATCCGCCCCGCGGTAAAACCGCTCGAAGCACTCGGAATAATCTTTCCTGACGACGTTTTCCGCGTCGTTGGAAATCGCAAGAACGAGCTGTCTGCCCTCCTTAAACAGTTTGACGTCGACGAACGTCAACGCGTATTTTGCGGCGTTATCGAGCAGCAGCCCGAAAGCGCGTCTGAACAATCTCTCGTTACCGAAATAACGGAAATCGCCTATTTCGGTCGTAAGTTCGCGCCCGCCCGCTTTCAGGACGGACGACATTCCGTCAACCGTTTCGGAAAGAGCGACGGAGAAATCGAAATCGGAAAAATCGGTTTTCTCCTCGTGCATTCGCGCAAGTTCAGTCATATTTCTGACCATCGCCGCCATATTCACGACCTGCCCCGAAATTGCCTCGGTATATTCGCTTTTTCCCGACGTCAGTTCGATCAGTTCGTTGTTTGCGGAAATGACCGAAAGCGGCGTTTTCAGCTCGTGCCCCGCGTCTGTGATAAAACGCTTTTGCCGCTCGTAACTTTCGGCAAACGGCGCCACGACCTTACCGGAAACGCACACCGCCACGATAAAAACCGAAAGAATCCCGACGAGCGACATAACGAGCGACTTTAAAAGCACCTGCCGCGCGAACTTGAACTGCCGCGAGCAGTCGACGAACAACACGGAGTTATTGGCGTAACTTTTTAAAAATCTGAATTCGTTTATATATCCCGAAACTTTTTTCCCCGGCCAGACCGTTCGGGCAAGTTCGACCGCCTTTTGTCCGCTCACGGAAATTATGTTGCGCACGTCCGCAACAGCCTGATCGCCGACGAACTTAACCAAAAAGAAACGCGTTTCGTGCGGGGTTTCGGGTCCAAACACGTATTCTTCACCGCCCGAGGCATCGTCGTTCGACGGATAGCCGTTCGGCGGGAACGAACCGCCGTTTTCATCGAGCGTCAGAAGAATTTTGTCGGCATAGCCCGCAATCTGCGTGTAGTTAAGAATATTGACGGTCGCCGCGATGACGAGAATGACGGCGGCAACGCTCAGGGTCGCCGCAACGATGAATCTTCGTTTAAGCCCGTCGATCATTTACACGCCTCCAGCCTGTACCCCCGACCGCGCGCGGAAACGACGGTATAGTCCGAGCCGATCGCGCCGAGTTTTTTCCGAAGCATCGACAAATACACCCAAACGACGTTGATTTCGGCTTCCGTTTCGAACTCCCAGACGTTTTCGAGAAGTTTTTCGGCGGAAACGTACGCGTCGCCGTTTTTGATGAGATATTGACAAAGTTTATATTCCGTACTCGTAAGCCGAACCGCCGTTTTCGCCCGAAGTTCGAACGTGGACGGATCGAGCACGGTGTTGCCGATCTCGAAACATTCGCGGAATTCCGCGTTTCTCCGCGTGAGCGCGCGTATCCTCGCCAGAAGTTCCTTGACCGCAAACGGTTTCGTGAGATAATCGTCGGCGCCCGCGTCAAGCCCGAGCACCTTATCGTCCGTTTCCGACTTCGCCGTGAGTATCAGCACGGGAACGTTGTCGGCTTCCGCGCGGATTTTGCGAACGACTTCGAGCCCGTCGATTTTCGGCATCATAATATCGAGCACGGCGCAATCGTAAGAGTTTTCCGAAAGTTTTTCATAAGCGGAAAGCCCGTCGTACACCGCGTCGACCTCGTATTTGTTGAACCGAAGTATTTTCACGATTGCGGACGAGAGTTCCCTTTCGTCCTCCGCAAGAAGCAATCTCATAACGCTTCGCACCCTCTCACGATATATTTCTGACTTTATTATATACCGCGAAACTAAAAATTACTTAAAAATACGCAGCAACCGTGATTGCGGTCGCGATTTTCGCTTTGAATTAACGCAGTATCCGCCTCACGATCGTAGTATACTTTTTGCCGAAAAAATTGTCAAGAGATTTAAGCCGCAATCGCACATTGACCGCATAAAAAACTCCGCACGCGAAATGAAGCCCGAAAAGCGCGAAAAAAACCGCCGCAAACGTTTTGAATTTGCGACGGTTTTCAATCAAAATCCACGCCGATAGGTCGATTATCGTGCGTTTCGCAAGTTTTCGCTCATTGCTGCGACCTTGCAAAATCGCCCGCGCTTCAAAGATCCGAATTATTCCTTGCGCACGGCGATTTCGCCGTTTACGACGTCCACGACGAGCGAGTCGCCCTCCGCGAAATTACCGCCGAGAATAGCCTTTGCGACCTGAACTTCGACGGTGCTTTCGATGTACCGTTTGAGCGGTCTTGCGCCGAAAACGACATCGTAGCCGCTTTCGATGATCTTATCTTTCGCCGCGGCGGTCACGCTCAGCTTAAGCTGCTGTTTGGCGAGCCGTTTCCCGAGCCTTGCGAGGAACAAATCGACTATCTTGCCGACGCTTTCCTTGTCGAGCGGGGTGAACATAACGATATCGTCGAGCCTGTTGAGAAATTCGGGACGGAAAGTCTTTTTCAGAAGCGCGTCGATCTGCGATTTCGCTTCTTCGGTGATTTTCCCGTGCTTTTCGACGTCGTCGAGAATGAAGCTGCTCCCGAGGTTGGACGTCAGAATGATCACGGTGTTTTTGAAGTTAACCGTTCTGCCCTGACCATCGGTAACTCTGCCGTCGTCGAGAACGGAAAGCAGAATATTGAACACGTCGGGGTGCGCTTTTTCGATTTCGTCGAACAAAACAACGGAGTATGGTTTTCTTCTGACCGCTTCGGTAAGCTGACCGCCCTCGTCGTATCCGACGTATCCCGGAGGCGCGCCTATAAGACGCGACACGGAGAACTTCTCCATATATTCGGACATATCGATCCGGACGATATTTCTCTCGTCGTCGAACAGATATTCCGCAAGCGTTTTTGCAAGCTCGGTCTTGCCGACGCCGGTCGGCCCGAGGAACAAAAACGAGCCTATAGGTCGATTTTCGTCGGATATGCCGGCACGCGATCTGAGTATCGCTTCGGCGACGCTTTCGACCGCTTCGTCCTGACCGATAACTCTTTCGTGGAGTTTGTCGCCGAGTTTCAGAAGTTTCTGCTTCTCGCTTTCCATAAGTTTGGTAACGGGAACGCTCGTCCATCTCGAAACGATCTGCGCGATCTCGTCGGCGGTGACTTCGTTACGAAGCAAGTGATCGTTCGAACCGGACGACGCTTTTTTCTCCTCGTCCTCGAGTTTTTTCCTGAGCGCGGGCAGTTCGCTGTATTGCAGTTTTGCCGCGCGTTCGTAATCGCCGCGCCGCTTTGCCGACTCTATCTCGTAACCGATCTTGTCGATCTGTTCTTTGGTGGTCTTGACGCCCTCGATTTCCTTTTTCTCGTTTTCCCAGCGCGTTTTGAGTTCGCTGAAAGCCGCCTTTTTCTCGGCGAGTTCCTTTCTCACGCTCTCCAGTCTGCTTGCGGAAAGTTTGTCCGTTTCTTTGGACAGCGCGAGTTCTTCCATCTGAAGCTGAACGATACGGCGCGAAATGACGTCCATCTCGGTCGGCATGCTGTCGATTTCCGTACGTAGCATTGCGCACGCTTCGTCCACGAGGTCTATCGCCTTATCGGGCAAAAATCTGTCGGTAATGTAACGATCGGAAAGGGTTGCCGCCGCGACGAGCGCGTTGTCGTGTATTCTGACGCCGTGGAAGATTTCGTATCTTTCCTTAAGTCCGCGCAATATCGTGATCGTGTCCTCAACCGTCGGCTGATCAACCGTAACCGGCTGGAACCGTCTTTCGAGCGCGGGATCTTTTTCGATATATTTCGTGTATTCGTCGAGCGTGGTCGCGCCGATACAGTGCAGTTCGCCCCTTGCGAGCATAGGCTTGAGCAAGTTTCCTGCGTCCATGCTGCCCTCGGTTTTACCCGCGCCCACGATTGTGTGAAGTTCGTCGATAAACAGAAGCATTCTGCCTTCCTGTTTCTTCACTTCGTTAAGCACGGCTTTGAGCCTTTCTTCGAACTCGCCGCGATATTTTGCGCCCGCGATAAGCGAGCCCATATCGAGCGCGAAAATATGTTTGTTCTTAAGCCCCTCGGGAACGTCGCCGTCGACTATACGTTTAGCAAGTCCCTCGACGATAGCCGTTTTACCGACGCCCGGTTCGCCTATCAGCACGGGGTTGTTTTTGGTTTTTCTCGACAAAATTCTGATAACGTTACGAATCTCTTCGTCCCTGCCGATCACGGGGTCGAGTTTGCCGCTTTTCGCGCGTTCGACGAGATCGTCGCCGTATTTTTTGAGCGCGTCGTAAGTATCCTCCGGGTTATCCGCGGTGTTCGGCGCCGTCTTGACCTTATTAAGCTCGCGCGTGAACGCGGGCTCCGTAACGCCGTATTTTCTGAAAAGATCTTTCACGAAAGCCGACGGATTTTTCAGCATAGCGATAAACAAGTGCTCCACGCCGATGAACCCGTCGCCGTTTTCTTTCGCGAGTTTTTCCGCAACGGCAAGCACCTTTGCGAGTTCGTTTCCGATATATACGTTCGAGCCCGAACCGGACACTTGCGGAAGGGATTCAAGATATGCATCCGTTTCACGCTTAAGCGCCGCGATATCAACCGAATTTTTGGTCAAAAGTCCGCTTATAAGCCCGTTATCGCCAAGTAGCGCGCTTAAAAGATGCTCTTCCTTTATCTCCTGATGACTGTCGGCAAGAGCGGTATTCTGAGCTTCTTGCAAAGCCGATAAAGCTTTTTGAGTATATTTTTCTTCGTTCATATATTGCTCCTCCTTACTTTCTCGATGCAAATTATTGAGCCTTTTCGAAAAGCGCTCCGATACGTTTGTTTCAGCACTCGCCAAAACCGTTTGTTAGCACTCTCCCCGTAAGACTGCCAATATTATATAGCCGTCGGTTGGATTTGTCAAGCGTTTTACGCAAAAAAATCTTTGCTTTTTTTCGACAAAAAAAGGACGCCTATTATCGTATTAGGCGCCCAAATACTTATATATTATACTCTTATATAACTAGGAAGTCAACATTATTTAATATACATTCGCACGCCATCTGCTCTTTTTTTTGGCGAAATCGTTTATTTTTCGCGAAGAAAATCAAAAAACGTCCATCTATTACGATAATAGGTGTTAAAAAATCGGATCGGACACAAACCGCAAGCGGTCAAAAAACACACTCGAACGGCCGCGGGAAGGAGTCGGGGCACCCCGACGAGGGAGAAGAAATGCTTGACAGAATTTTGTACTTTCTGTTCAGAAAAAATACGGGATTGTCGCTGATGGCAGTTCTCGTCACGGCGATTGCGTTCACGATGAGCGGTTGCACCTGCGACTGCGGACTTTTGAAATGCGATTGCGACGAAAACGGCGGATGCGGCGCGGAACCGGGTTGCATATGCGCGCCGATCGCCGCATGCAACGAAAAGTGCGATCAGAGTTGCGGAGCATGCCATTCCTGCAATCAATGCGCCGATAATTGCGTAAACGGTTGCGCGGGCGGATGTATCGACGGTTGCGTCGACGGATGCAACGACGGCTGTGACAATTGTACGAACGGGTGTAAGGAAAGAGAATATGAATACAGTCTCGACCTGACGGTCGGACTGCGCGACACGCAAGGACAGAATCTGCAGGAAGAATACCGGACCAATTCGTTCACAATCTGGTCGGCGGAACTTACGAGAAAACAAGCCGCTTCCAAGAAAAACATTTTCACGATCGAACTCACGCAACAGATCAAAAATCAGATTTTCGGAAGTACTTCGCTTGAAAGTTACTATAAAGTGGTCGGAATCACCGCCGCCAGCCTGAGAGGCGCGACGGGAGATAACGACCTTGACGATTCGCCTTTCGAATATACGATCGAATACTCGTCTGCAAACGGCACGATAACGATCAACACGCCCGACTGGACGGACAATCACCAGAGGCGTTACGACATGTATGCGATCGTCGCGGTCGAGGAAATCGATTACGGAAAATCGGTCGACGTTGTTGTGAAGTACCCCGAAAACACGGGCATTCCCGAAGAACGCTACTACACGAAAGTCGGTCAGCCCCTGCCCGAAATCGAAATCAAAGATATCGTCGGCTACACCTGCAATTCCGCTTACGTAACGAAAGACGGAAAGAAATTTATTTTCGATTCGTCGAAGAATTTCCACAAGTACGACTTCGACAACTCTTCGATTCAGCAAGCGCAGGGCTACACACTCAAGTTTAACTCGCAAAACAACGGCTACGTCCTCACCTACGACTTAAGATACTCGCTCAACTCTTACGACTTCGCGGGCGTCAAGACGGTAAACGGCGAAGAAATAAAAACCTGCCGCCTGACCGTAAAACACGGCGAGTCTCTGAACGAATCGCTCGGAAAATTTAAGACGACTTACGGAAGCGAGTTCAACGAATCCGACTTCTATTCGGCGATCTGGACGCTCGACAAGGAAGGACGGATACCTTACGAATACAGCCCGTCGAACGATAAGATAACGGGCAACGTAACGCTGTATTTCCACGCGACGACGGCGATAACGGTAACGCTTCACAACATCAAGGGCGAAGAAAGCGACTCGAGAACGCTCCGCTTCCCCTACGGCGCATACGTCGGCGGGCTTGACTACCCGATTTACGATCTCAACGACTACGGCAGATTCAGATTTATCGGCTGGTACACGAACGCCGAACTTACCGAACGGTTCGATCCGTCGGAACGCTTCGAAAGTTTCTATCTTTACGCGAAGTGGAGCGAAGAAACGACCTACACGGTCAGATATTTCGCAACGCTCGACGCGCTCGAGGCGCAAAGCCCGAGTTACAGCGGAACTTACGACCGAAAGCTCGGGCTGGCTCTGCCGACCGCCTCGGCTCTCGAACTGATGGGCGTGTTGCCGCAGGACTCCGACCGCTATACTTACGCTTTCGCGGGTTGGCAGATCGCAACCGAAACGGACGGAAGGATTACTCTGTCCGAACCGACGGACAGCCTCGAAGCCGAAGCATACGACACCGACGTCAATCTCGTCGCCGCGTTCACGCACAAAATAAGACTTATCATCAACTCTTCGACGGAAAGCCTTAACGGCAACCCGTCCGACTACTCGGCGTATTACGGACAGCCGTTCGATCTCCCCGTCCCGACAAGCACGGACAACCTTAAATTCAAGGGCTGGAGAACGGACGACGGCACGCTCGTTTCCGACGACAAAGGGCATATCGATCGGTTCAAACCCTCGTCGGCAATGCCTGCGCCCGTGGACCCGTCGTACCTCGTTCCCGTGTGGGAAACGGGTTCCGCCACGATAACGTTCAAGTGGACGGAGAACGGCGAAACGAAAACGGCGGAAAAAATCGGGAAGATCGGCGAAACTCTGCCGGACGTTCCGACCGCGCCCGCGCTCAAAGGTCACGACTTCGTCGGCTGGTTCGACGACGGCGACAACGAGTTCGACAAGACCGCACCTCTCACGACAAACGCGACCTACACCGCAAAATACGAGGCGAAAACGTTCACGATTACGCTTATCGTCAAAGGCGCGGACGGAAACGAAACGACTTTCGGACAAGTAACCGTCAGATACGGCGAGAAAGCCGATCTCGGCGTGCCGACCGCAGAAGGACAAACGTTCATATTCTGGCAGGACGCAGCCGAAAATATCTGGTCGGGATCGGACGGAAAAATGACGAAAGGCTATGATCTCGAAAGCGACGTTACGCTTTACGCGTTTATGATGTGACGCGGAAAACGACGGTTAAACACAAAACAACGGGTAACTTTATGTTAGACAGAGTATTATATCTTCTTTTCCGAAGAAAAACGGGGCTCGTTTTGCTCGGCGCCGCAACGATATTGTTCGCAATGGCTTTCGGCGGGTGCTTCACCTTAAGCATGTGCGCCTGTGGCTTCGACAAATGCGCCGATGCATGCACGATTTCTTGCTCAGATCAGCGAGATTGCCTGCAAGGGTGCGCCGACGCATGCGACTCTTGCGACAAAGAATACAGTTGCAAGTCGGGCTGCAACGTTCTCGACTGCGCTTTCGGCTACGGCTATGAAAAAGACTGCAAGAACGGCGTGATCGACTGCGGCGGTTGCAACAGCACCTGCTTTACCGACTGCGACAACGATTGCTCGGGCAGCACGTGCAACGGGTGCGAAACGTGTTATTTCTCGTTCTCCAACTGCCAATACAAAGGAAACGCGACGAAAATCGACAGCTACTTCGTCAAGATAAGAATCAAGGTCGTGGACGACTCCGGCAACGAGGTAACGGCGCACGTTTACGAACGGCGAATCGAAGCGAGCGAAATTACCTTCAAGGATAACGTAGCGCAGACCGTAAGCCTCGACGAACTGAACGAAGAACTCGTCGCACGGTCTTTCTACGACTATTTCGAAAGGGCTTTGACGTTCGATTCCGACAACGAAGAACTCACGTTCAACAGAGGTCAGTACGAAGCGATCGGAACTCTTCAGATTACCGTACCCGAAAAATACTGGAGCAACCGTTACGACGGCTCGACCGTGGAAATAATCGCGAAAGCGCACGAAAAAGACTACGGCAACCCCGTAAACGTAACCGTGGACTATTCGTCGGCAGGGCGTTCGAACGAATATTTCACGGTGAACGTCGGTTCGGTTCCCGCCTATTCCGCGCCCGAGATCGTAGGCTACGAATTCGTCGGCTTCTTCACGAAAGACGGCTCCGTCGAAGTTCCGTTCGACCCGACGAAGGCTTTCCACGCTTACACGTATAACCTTTCAGGCACGGAAATGCGCCTTACGATTTACGCAAAGTACGACAGAAAGCAATTTAAACTCACGATAATAAAGACGACGGACGGAAATACCGGAAGCGAAACTTCCGAATTCGACGCGCTCTATAACGAATTTACGTACGAAACGCTCGAAAGGCTCAAAGAACAGGAAGGTCTGGGCAAAGATACCGACGACGCTTTCTTCAGATGGTGGGCGTATGACGCGGACGGAAACAAGATCGTCGACGGCACGGAACGCATCCGCGAAAGCAGAACGATTTATTGCCGCTATGCAAAAAAACTCACGCTGACCCTTTACGGAATCGACGGAAAAGACGAGGGAACGCAGGCGATGACGGTCGGCTACGGCGACGAGATCGAAAAGCAGATCGAACTCCCCACCCCCGCAAACTACGGAAGATTTACTTTCGTACGCTGGTGTACGGACGAAGAACTCACCCGCGGCGTTTACTCCGGCATGCCGATAACGGAAAACACCGCGCTTTACGCCGAGTGGAACGAAGTAACCGAATATCGCATTTATCTTTACGCCGACAAAGCTTCGTTCGAAGCGGGCAACTATTTCAGAGATACGGTCTTTGACTATACCGTCGGAACGAAACTTCCCGGATGGGACGAAATGAAAAATGCAATCGATGCCCCCGCCGACGGCTATACGTTCGTCGGCTGGAAAGAGATCGACAGAACGGACGGTTCCGATTCGGTCGTTATTTCCGCAACCATATCCGCGGAATTCGGCGCAAAAGAACTCAGCCCGAAAGACTACTCTTTCGTCGCGGAATTCAAAAGATCGGTCACGCTCATCGTAAGCCCCTCTTTCGGAAGTTTCACGGACGGTTCCCCGACAGCGAATAAGGAAATATTCCTTTACGAAGGCGAACTCCCCGTTCCGAAGTCCAAAGAGGACAAATACGTTTTCAAGGGCTGGTCGCAGACGAAGGACGAACCTTACGAGTTCGTGAGCGATTCGAACGGAACGATATGCAAACCCGCATCGTCGGCAAGATTGTTCGCCGTGTTCGGAAAAAAGGAATTTACGCTCACTTTCACATATAACGACGGCGAAACGAACGTCGAGCAGAAAATTACGGTTGCTTACGGCGAAGTTCCCGCCGCGCCGACCGAGCCGAACAAAGTCGGATACGCTTTCGACGGCTGGTTCGACGAAAGCGGAAACAGATTCGACGAAGCGGCGACGGTAACGGCAAACGCGACCTACACCGCGAAATTCACTCCGAAAACGTATACGATAACCCTTATCGTTAACGGAGAAGAGTTCGAAACGGTCGAAATCGCATACGGCGAAAAGGTCAGACTCCGCACGCCCCCGGGATATTTCCTGCGCTGGCAGGACGCGGACGGAAAAGCGTGGACGGACGATTCGGGCGCTATGCTCGACGGTTACGGCGTTGACGGCAACGTCACCCTTTACGCAAAATTTTTATAAAAACAACCAAAACCAACAATAAAAAAAGCAAATAGAGGAGATAACAGAACAATGACAAACTTAAAGAAATTGCTTTTAACGCTCGCGTTAATCGCACTCTGTTCGGCGTCGGCATTATGTTTTACCGCATGCAACGGCGGAGCGAACAAAGTCAAGCCGCCCGCACCCGTCGACGCGTCTACCATACTTTATAACGGCGAAGTCCTTTCGTGGCAAGCGGCAAAGGACGCGACGGCGTATGACGTAACGTTCAACGGAACGAGCACCACCGTCTATTCGGCGAAATTCACATCCGCGGTTTCCACGTCGGTCAACGAAGTTACCGTAACCGTCACTTCGAAAAACTCGGGCGGCTCGGCGGACACCGTCGGAAGAAGTTTCACCCGTCTTAAAACGATCAACGCAAGCGATCTGCACTTCGACGTCAACGGCACGATGAGCTGGGATCACGTCGACGGAGCGAACGGCTATACCGTCGAACTTAACGGAAGCGAAAAGTCCAACGGCGCGTCCAACATATTCAAAGACTTTGTTTACGGTCAGAGAAACACCATAAGAGTAAAAGCGGTCGGAGGCGACGACACGTTCGCCACTTACGGAACGTCCACGACGAAAACCTATCTCGGCGAGCCTACTTCTCTGCGCTATGACGGCGAAACCGTTTATTGGTCGGGTTCCGAACTCGCCACGTCCTATACCCTTTACGTGAACGGCTCCGAAAAGAAACGCGACCTTCGCGGAAGCCAATGCGAATATCTCACGAACGACAAGAAATTCAAACTCGCCATCCAGAGCGTCGGCGACGGAAAAGATACTTTCTCTTCGCAGATCAGCGATCCGATCGAGTGCATCAAACTCGACGACGTAACGGGAATCAGAGTGGAAGACGGCGTTCTTAAGTGGGACGCGGTCGAATATGCCACTCACTATCAGATCCGTTTAAGCTCGAACGGTTCGATTCGGATCAAAGACAAATGCGAACTCGAGATCGACGCGGGCAAAGCGCATTCCGTACAGATCAAGCCCCTTTCCGATGCAAGCGACTACTATTTCTCGTCCTGGTGCGATCCGCAGAACGTTTTCGTTCTCATCGCCCCCACTTTGCAATGGAACAGCGAATTGTCGCTTGACAGCGAAAAGCAAAAATCGCTTTTCTGGGATAACTCCCCGCTCGCCGGCGGCTACAAAATCGAAGTAAAAACCCCGAACGGCGGCATTGATACTTATAACACGACGACGGGCGATCCGAGCTTCAACTACGACTACATAGAAAGCGGCAACTACGAGCTTCGCGTAAAGGCGACGACGACCGAAACCGATCATTACGAATCGGCTTATTCCTCCCCCATATACGTTCAGCGACTTGACGCGCCCAAGCTCATCGTAAAAGACCCGATCGAGAGCAAAGCCGAGGACTTCAACGCCGGCTTCACCGCAAGATTCCAGAAAATCGAAGGGGCGACGAAATATAACCTTTACGAAGACAGCACGTTCGTCACCGAAACGCACCAGACTTCTTTTTCCGTAAGAAAAATTACGGGCGACTATGCAAATCAGGGCTACGAAATCTCGTATTCGATAAGAAGCATCGGCGGCAAGAACGGCTCCAACGTAAGACTCGACTCGCTCACTTCAACGGCAACGCAGTTCAAAATAACCGTTCTGCCCACGCCGTCCGATCTCTATTTCGAGGGCGGCTCGCTCGTCTGGACTTCGGTCAACAGCGCGAACGGTTACAGCGTCAGGACGGATTCGGCGTACATTCCCTGCACTTATGCTTCGTACAACCTCAACGGACTTACCGCGGGGGGACATAAAGTGAGCGTGTGCGCGAAGGGCAACGGGAAAGAAATTCTCGCATCCCCCTATACGACGGAAAAGAACGTATATAAGTTGTTTGCGCCCACCGACGTCACGATCGACACCGAAACCAACGAAGGCAGCCTTAAGTGCAGCCCGATCGAACACACGAGTTCATACACCGTATACTTCAACGGCTCGTCCGAGGGTATCACGGACAACAAACTTTCCAACGTCAACGTAAAGACGGCACAAGTAAACGGGACGAACGGACTGACCGTCGTTCTCACCGCCAACGCCGATTATGAGGAAGGCGGCGTATACTACGTCACGTCCGATAAATCGCAGACGTACACGTTCATAAAACTTAAACCGATCGACGTCAGCACCGTCGCGGTGAAGAACCAGCAACTCAGCTGGAACGCCCCCGACAACGTTTCGTCGTCCGACAACGGCAAGGTATCGTACAACGTATATAAACAGGACGGCAGTTTCTGGATGAACTCCGACAGAACGGGCATTGATTTTTCCAAGGTCGAGGGAAGAGCCAATTCTTGCACGTACACCGTAACGTGCAAAGGCGACGGCAAGAAGTTCTTCAACTCCGACCCGTCCGATCCGATAACCGTTACCAAGCTCGAAAAAGTCGGATTGTCGATCAATTCCGACAAAAACGGCTACACCTGGAACGGCGTCGCGAACGCCACCGCATATTCGTTCAGAATCGGTGACAAGGAGATTAAACACGTCACGCATGACGGAATGCACTCTTACAAAATAACTTCGGGCGAGTTCCTCGCGGCAATGAACACAGTCAACTCTTACAACGTTTCCGTCGTTGCGATCGGTAACGCGAACAGCCTTATCATCGACTCCGACACGACTTCGCTTACGCAAAAAGTAAGTCAGCTCGAAACGCCGGTCATAACCGCGATATACGATAAGGAACAGGTTTCCGAAAACGGAAGCATAGTCGTCAACATAAACGACGCGATCGCTCATCACAACGGCTATTCCTACGCGTTCAGCGGCACGAAGAAAGAAGACTACGAATCCGCGGAAGGCACTTGCTCCGTAAAAACGGACGTGGCGGGCAAATATACCGTTACCGCAATGGCGCGCGGCGGTCTGTTCGACGACAACGGCATTTTCTATTGCGATTCGAAAACTTCGGACGCAAAGACGATCACGCTCCTTTCGGCACCCACCGAAAGCACGATCGAGAAAACGACGGACAACGTGATTAACTGGCAGGCGATAAGTTCGGCAAGCAGATATCGTATCGTTATAACTTATACCGACGGAACGGAGTCAGGCGTCATCGAATCTCAGTTCGTTTCTTATAACGATAACTCCGGCAAAACCGTTGCGTCCGTCAGCGTCACCGCGATCGGCAACGGCAAGACGACGATCACGTCGAAAACCGTTACGAGAATTTTCAACGTCTGATAACTCACACGACGGATAAGGCGTTCGGCTTTATCCGTCGTCTTTTACAGGAGAAAACAATGTTCCCCGCAATACATATTTTCGGTTTTCACATTCCGTCATACTCGCTCATGGCGGTTCTCGGGCTGATTTCTTACGTAGTGTGCTATCTGTTCTTCGTCGAAAAGAAAGAAAACCTCGACAGAGTAACGTCCAACCGCATGCTTTTCGTTTCGGCGCTCGGCTTTATCGTAATGTACTTTTCCGCACTCTTTTTCGACGGGATCTACCACTCCGTCGAAGCGGGCGAGTTGAGGTTCGGAAGCATCACCTGGCTCGGCGGAGTCCTCGGGTCTTTCCCCGCCATGATACTTCTCATCCACTTCCTCGTTCCGAAAGCCAAGGGAAACGCCTTATATTATTTCTCGCTTATGGTTCCGGGGATAGTTCTCGGGCACTTCTTCGGACGGCTCGGGTGCTTTCTCGGCGGCTGCTGCTACGGGCGCCCCGTCGCTTCCGGCGACGCGCTCAAATTCCTCGGCATAATCTTTCCCGAGGGCAGCTCGGCGGCAAAACAATACCCCGGCGCGGACGGCAGAAGCCTGCCCGTATACCCCACTCAACTCATCGAATCGATATTCGAACTGATATTGTTTTTCTTTATGTTCGCCACGTATAAAAAGCTTAAAAAGTACAACATTTCGATATATTTCATCGCCTACGGCATGTTCAGATTCCTGATCGAGTTTTTGCGCGGCGACGACCGCGGGAGCGTCGGCGGACTTCTTTCCCCGTCGCAGTGGAGCAGCATTCTCATCATAATCGCAGCGATATATCTCATATTGTACCAGCGCGGCAGAGTGTTCCGCGGTCTTAGCGAAAAGTGTCGCATATGGCGCGAGGAAGCGGCGAAAATTCCCGTCACCGTCATAAACAAACAAGGAAAAATCGACAACGCGGCAATGCTCCGCGAACTTATGGAGCTAAAGCGCGAGGGCGTCATCACCGAAGAAGAATTCAGAAACAAAAAGCAAGAAATTCTCAAGCGCATGTAGTTTTTGCGGCTTTCCGCACCGAAATAAAATTTTTCCCGCTTTACTTTACGCCCGAAACGGTGTATAATAATCTATAATAAAATATAGTTGATTAGGGAGATTTTCTTATGAGCAAAAAACTCGTTGCATATTTTTCCGCAAGCGGAGTGACCGAAAAGGCCGCAAAAACGCTTGCCGCCGCGGCAAACGCCGATTTGTTTGAAATAAAACCCGTCACACCCTACACTAACGCAGACCTCGACTGGATGGACAAAAACAGCCGTTCCACGATCGAAATGAACGATCCGTCGTCACGCCCGGAAATCGCCGGAAAATGCGCCGATATGAGCGATTACGACGTCGTTTTCGTCGGCTTCCCCGTCTGGTGGTATGTCGAGCCGAGAATAATCGACACTTTCCTCGAAGGGTACGATTTTTCGGGCAAAACGGTGATTCCGTTCGCCACGAGCGGCGGAAGCGGGCTCGGCAAAACGGCGGAAAACTTCCGCAAAATCATCGGCAAAAACGTTACCGTGAAAGACGGCAAAGTCTTAAACCGCGGCGAAACGGAAATAAAAACATGGCTTGATTCGCTCGGCTTATAACGTGAAATCACGACCGTTTCATACAAGCGGACGTGATTTTTTATTACCGTATAAAATAATGATAATTTCATTCAAAATATAAAACGCATCGCACTGCAAAGGAAATGCGCAACCGATTTATTCGGTAAAATCGTCGCTCGGACAAGGTAAAAAACCGCTTTTTTTAAAATGCGGACAAGAACGGAGAATATCGAAAATAATCGCAGTTTGTCGATTATCGTCGAACGCCGTCGAATTTGAAAAAATAGTGTCTTTTGAATGGATAAATTTTACAAAAAAGTACATCAAACCGCTTTTTGAAAACACCGTTTTAGTGGTATAATGTTCTTG
Source organism: uncultured Clostridia bacterium (assembly GCA_934249215.1). Lineage (GTDB taxonomy): Bacteria > Bacillota > Clostridia > Christensenellales > Borkfalkiaceae > HGM11416. The sequence continues at coordinate 13,055 of CAKQKN010000141.1, read as the reverse complement.
TGATATTTAAACTCTCACAAAAGGAGCGTATTGCATGGACAACGCCGCCACTGTCGTCTTATTGCAAACCGAAATAGACGACTTTGACTACTGTGCGAAGCTATTATCGGACGATTTCAAAATCGTCATCTCCACCACAAACTACGAAGAAGCGCTGGCTGAAATTAAAATCTATAAGCCAGCGTTCTTCATCTCCCCTCTTTACATACCCTATGCCGACGGTTTATTCGTCGTGGGACAAGCAAAAAAATATTCGCCTGATACCGTTTGCATAATACTCGACCACGCCCGTTCGAAGTCGCTCGTCGAGCTTGCCCTGCGTTCCGGCGCGGATTATTTTGCTTACAAACCGGCGAACTATTCCGACCTTTGCAAAATCATGAAGATACGCTACAGCGGCTTCGACTCAACTGAAGTCCGCGGCATCGACTCCGCAAATTCTCTAGAAAATACTTGTTCGACACCCGACGAAAACGGTAATTCTTCCGACGAGCAAGCCGAAACGCTTTGCGATTTCGCAACCGCGCAAGCCGAGCAAGACGGCAACTACGCGAAAACTCAAAAAGGCGAGCAAACGGCGTCAGGCGACAATCCCGATTTTCAGGAAAACAAGCTCGAGGAAGCGCTTAGCAAAATACTCATCGAAATGGGTATTCCTCCTCACCTTAAGGGCTTTTATTATCTGCGCATGGGCGTCGTTACGGCGATAAAGAACCCAAACTATATCTGTTCCGTGACCAAAAAACTATATCCGCAGATAGCCGAAACTTATCATGCTTCGGTGAGCATGGTCGAACGCGCCATACGCCATGCAATTGACATTGCCTGGAACAAAGGCAAAACCGACGTTATCAACAATCTTCTCGGCGTCAAAGCGTTCACAAACGAATATAAACCAACCAACTCGGAATTCATCGCGCTCGTCGCCGACAGGCTTACGTGCGCCATTTCGAAAAAAGGAGAATAAGAAATTCCTTATCCAGACTGCCGAAAAAACGACTTTTGCCCTTTCACTCGATCGCTCCGATCGCTTCGTCGAGTATCCCGAGAGCCTTACCCGCCTTGCTCGACAGATGAAAAGAAAGCAACGCTTGAGTATAGGCACGAAATACCGCATAAAAAATTTTCACATAAAAAAAGTGCCGTGCATCGGCACTTTTTCTATTTCTATACAAGGTTAAGCATTCATTTTTATTTCGTTTTTACGGCAGTAACGAAGCTATGCGACGCAGATAGGTCGTAAAAAACAGAGGACACGGTCAACACGTCCACCCTTTTTGCCCCGTTTTTCACGAGAAGCTCCGCCAAAATCTCGGCGGTCGCGCCTGTGGTCATTACGTCGTCAATGATGAGAACGTTTTTCGACTTAATTAAATATGCATTTCGTAACCCGAAACTTCCTTGAAGATTTTTCCGTCGATCGGCGGCGTTGAGCGTCGCTTGCCGTAGAGTTTCTTTGTTCTTGACGAGAACGTCGTCCAAAACGGGAATCCCGGTCAGAATCGAAAACTCTTTAGCGAGAAGTTCGGCTTGATTATACCCGCGATCCTTAAGTCTTTCCTTGCTCATCGGAGGATAGACCACCGCGTCCGAATTGAAAAAAGACGAATAATAAAGCCGAGCGAGATAGAAAGCAAACACCTCCGCAAGGTATCTTTTTCCGTTATACTTAAGCGAAGCAATCAACTTCTTTATCGGCTCGGAATAAACGAAAACGCTGCGCGCACGATCGAAATAAGTTTCCCTTCCGTTACAGGAAGAACAAAACTCTTCCGCGCCGAAAACGCGCCTGCCGCAGTGATTGCAGATAAATCCGTCGTTAAACGGCAACTTTTCCTCGCATTCCGAACAAAAATACCCCTCGAAAATCTCGCGACCGCAAACGTTGCAAGTTATATCCACGGGGAAAAGAAAGCGCGAGATCGCCCGCGACTTCCCGTTATACGATTTTTTGTCCGCCGACTTCGAATCCATAAAATCACCGCTCGCCGCTCAAAAGCGGCACTTTTAATTTTTCTCTTCGCTTGCCAGACCAAACGAATAGGTCGTTCTTCTGCGGAAAGTTTCGCCCGCCTTTAAAATGGCGCTCGGGAAAGACGGCTGATTCACGGCGTTCGGGAAATTCTGAGTTTCAAGGCATATCGCCGCGCGTCTTACGTGCTTTCTGCCGTTCTTACCGATCTCGCCGTTAAGGAAGTTCCCCGAATAGATCTGAACGCCGAAATTGTCGGTGTAAACGTCCATATTAATGCCGGTATCTTCCGAATAAAGCGTTGCGATTTTTTCATATTTTCCGTAATTTTTAAGCACGAAATTGTGGTCGTATCCGCCCGCGATTTTAAGTTGTTTATGCGGATAATCGACATATTGCCCGACTTTTTGAAATTTTCTGAAATCGAACGGAGTGTCCGCAACGAAAAGCACTTCGCCCGTCGGAATGAGCGATTCGTTCACGGGGGTTATGAAATCGGCGTTTATCCGAAGCATATGATCGAGGACGTCCGCCTTGTCGGAAAGATTGAAATAAGAGTGGTTCGTAAGGCTTATCGGCGTGTCGGCGTCCGTCGTTGCCTCGTAAGAAATATCGAGCGAAGATCCGACGAGTTTATAAACCACTTTCACGGAAAGATTGCCTGGAAAATTCTCGTCGCCGTCGGGCGAAGTCATCGTAAAGATAACCGAATCGCCGTCGAATTCCGCGTCGAAAATCTTTTTATCGAACCCGATTTTGCCACCGTGGAGGCAATTTTTCGCGTCGTTGGCAAAAAGTTTATATTTTTTACCGTTCAAAGAAAACTCCGCATTCTTGATTCTGTTCGCAACTCTCCCGACGAACGCGCCGAGATAACCGCCGGTCGTTTCGTACGTCGCGATATCGTCATACCCGAGCACCACGTCGCGCTTTTTTCCGTCTTTGCCCGTAACAAACAAGTTTTTTATCGTGCAACCGTAATCGAGAAAATGCGCTTCGATCGTTCCGTTGTCGATAACGAATTCATTCACCTGTCTGCCGTCGGCAGTAGTTCCGAAAAGTTTTTTTTCTGTCATTTTATCACCTGTATCTTTTATTTATCAATATTTTCTACGACAAATCATTTTATAAGTCGATCTATAAGTTGATTATCGACACTCTTATTTAAGCGACTTCAAATATTCGTCAGCGGCAAAAGCCGCTTTCTTACCGGCACCCATCGCTAAAATTACGGTGGCTGCACCCGAAACGGCGTCGCCGCCCGCAAACACACCGGGAATAGCGGTACGCCCGGATTCGTCGACAACGATGCGCCCTCTCGCGTCGAATATTCCGTCGATCGCTTTCCTCACGAGCGGATTCGGCGACGTTCCGAGCGCCATAATCACCCGATCGCATTCTATATCGTATTCGCTTCCCGGAACGGGCACGGGGGACGCCCTGCCCGACGAATCCGGCTCACCCATTTCCATTTTCTGCACTTTGACGCCGACGACGTTACCGCAATCGTCGCCCGTAATGCAAACGGGATTAGTCATAAAACAAAACTTAACGCCCTCTTCGACGGCGTGAAGATATTCTTCCCTTCTCGCGGGGAGTTCTTTTTCGCCGCGACGATAGACGATCGTTACGTCGCTTCCGAGCCTCAACGCCGAGCGCGCCGCATCCATCGCAACGTTTCCACCGCCGACGACCACGGTTTTTCCTCCCTTTGCAACGGGCGTTTTCGCGTTATCCTCCGCCGCGTTCATAAGATTTATACGCGTGAGAAATTCGTTCGCCGAACAAACGCCGCCGAGCTGTTCGCCGTCTATCCCCATAAAGCGGGGCAAACCGGCACCGCTACCCACGATAATCGCCTTATAGCCCGACTTTTTCAGATCTTCGACGGAAAACGAACGCCCCGCGACCGCGTTATAAACAAACTTTACGCCTTTCTTTTCGAGATCGGAAATTACACTTTCGACGATCGAATCGGGCAGTCTGAAAGACGGAATCCCGTAAGTCAGAACGCCGCCGCCTCTATGTAACGCTTCAAACACCGTCACGCGGTATCCTTTTTCGATTAGTTCGCCCGCCGCTGTCAAACCGCAAGGTCCCGAACCGATAACTGCAACGGCAGGGCTCGCCTTTTCTCCGACGCAACCGGCATCGTCTTTGCAGTCCGCTTTCTTTTCACAAGTCGCGCTATTCGCTAAAGCCCCGCAAACCGCACTCTCGTCGCAAGCCGCGCCCTCTTCGCAAACCGCTTTGCGCACGACTTCCGCATGCCGATCGGCAACGAATCTTTCGAGATTCCCTATAGCCACCGGCTCGCCTTTGATTCCGAGCACGCACTTGCTCTCGCACTGCGTTTCCTGCGGACATACCCTGCCCGTAACGGACGGAAGTTTGTTAGACGAAACGATTATTTCATACGCTTTTTCGAAATCGCCCTTTGCCACTTCCGCGATGAAAGCGGGAATGTGGATCTTAACGGGGCATCCGCCCGTACACGACGGATTTTTGCAATGTAAACACCTTTTCGCTTCGGCGATCGCCGTTTCCTCGGTATATCCGACGGCAACCTCGTCAAAAGTCGATTTTCTGACCGACGGCTCGAGAAGGGGCATTTTATTTCTGCTTGTCATTTGCCACCTCCGACGCCCGAAAAAAGTCTGCAATCGTCTTTCCTTTTATGTTCGAACGCGCTAAACCTCGAATTTGCTTTCAAAAGCGCGTCGAAATCGACTTCATGCCCGTCGAAATCGGGTCCGTCCACGCAAGCAAAGCGCGCTTTCCCGCCGACTGTAACTCGGCAACCGCCACACATTCCCGTTCCGTCGATCATAATCGGATTAAGACTGACGACGGTTTTCACTCCGAACGGCTTCGTCGCAAGGCTGACGAATTTCATCATATTCACCGAACCGATAGCGATAACCTCGTCGACCGAGCCGCCCTCCAAAATGCCTTTGAGCGGCGTTACGACGTTGCCTTTTTCGCCGTAACTTCCGTCGTCCGTGGCAACGACTACACGATCGCACACGGCGTCGAATTTATCTTCAAGAATCACGAGATCGCGGTTTCTGAACCCGAGCAGAGCGGTAACGCATGCCCCGCGCTCCTTGAGCGATTTTGCAATCGGTAGAGCGATTGCCGCCCCCACTCCGCCACCGACGACCACGGCGTTTTTAATGCCGTCAAGTTCGGTCGGATTCCCGAGCGGTCCGCATACGTCGCAGATCTCGTCGCCCTCGCCGAGCGACGCAAGTTCGCCCGTAGTTTCGCCGACGGGCGCAAAAATAAGCGTAATTGTGCCTTTTTTTCTGTCGTAATCGGAAACGGTAAGCGGAATTCTCTCGCTGTCCGAAAGCGGACGGAGAATCACGAACTGCCCGGCTTCGGCTTTTGCCGCAACCGCCGGCGCGTCGATTTCCACCTCGACGCTGCTCCGATTAAGATATTCTTTCCTTAAAATTCTATATTTCATTGTTTTAATACCCGACCGATCTTCTTTGCAAATTCGGCTTATCCGCCCGATCGACTGACTTTTGCCCCGACGACAAGCAAAAATCACCGAAACGCCCGCGCCTTTGCAAACGTTTTCGCAGATTTATATTATCGAAAAAATTCTACAAACTGTGGACCTTAAAACACGTCCCTGACGTTAAGCACCGCCGCCACACAGCAAGAAATTCCGACGAGCGTGTCGGCGAGCACCGCCCACCAAAGCCCCGCGACTCCGCAGAGCGCAAGCACGGCAAGAATCGTCTTGACGACGAACCCCGCGATAAACGCACCCTTGCAAATCTTGACGGTACGCGCCGCAAGTTTGACGATAAACGGAATGCGCGAGACGTTCGCGGCGGTGACTGTGGCGTTCGCGACGTATTCGGAATCGCCGTCGGCATACGCGATCACCGTGCCGTTTTCCTCGGTCAGTCCGTATTTTTTAAGATTTTTCTCGCTTAAAACGACGATCTTGCCGTCTTTCAGCGCGTTATCGAAAATATCGACTTTCGCGGCGTCGTTCTTTTCCGCGGAATATTCGGGAATCTTGTTCTCCGTGCATACCCGCACGCACTCCGCTTCGGGAAGCGAAGTTACCATGACCTCGTTCTTTCCGAAATCTTTGAGTTCGAGCGCAGCCCCGCGGCAATCTTCTTTCAACCGCGCACCCGCAAGCCCATCAAGCCCCGCCGTTTCGGTCGCGTCTGTCGCATTATCCGCTTCGCAAAGCACGCTTTCGCAATCGATGTAAACCTCGTTGCTTTTCATCATCTTCACCGCGGAATCGTAATCGGCGGGCAGAACGCCTTTCTTCCCGGATGGAATGATAGCGGCAAAAATCGCAACGGCATTCGCTCCGCAAAGCAGCGAAGTCGAGCAAAGCGCGGCGATAATCGTCGCGGTATATCCCCAGCGATACAGCCCTTCCGCATAACTATCGTAAGCGATCGGAGGCAAAAACGCCAGAAGCAGACAGAACACGAGAAGCACTGAAAGACATACCCACGATTTGGACGCGGCAAATCTCTGCATACGGCTCCCCGCCTCGATCGAAGCAATCGCTTTTTTGTTTCTCGAATCGTATCTGCCCTTTCCGATCTCCGAAGAAACCTCGACGGCAACGTTCGACAAAACTCTCATTCCGGCGTAAATCTTATCGCCAGCGGTAAGCGCAACGGAACTCCCGTCGAACCCGATCGCGGTTACGTCGCCCGCCACCGTTCCGTCGAACAAACAATGCTCGCTCTTTCTGAAAAATACTCGATCGCCCGCAACGATCTCTTCGGGCGAAACGAGTTCCGCCTTGCTTTCTTCGACGACTTTTCTGCACTTTTCCGGCAGGAAATAAACGGGGGCCTTTCCGTCGACGATCTCTTTCCCCGTTTTAAGCGCGAACGACGCGACCGAATACAGAAGCACGGCAACGACGGCGCCGACCTGATGTCCGAGCGCGATCGCCGCAAAAAACGCCAGCGACAAAATCAATTCTTCGCTGATAATCTCTTTTTTCGCAATCTTTACGATAGCGTTGTAAATCACGTCGTACCCGGCAACGGCAAAAGCAATCGCGAGGAACACGAGTTGCACGGTATCAACGAAGAAGAGTGCCGCCACGAGTGCGACGACAGCGACGGACAATTCGATGATCCGCTGAACGCGCTCGGAAAGCGTCTTTCTCTTTTTCTTCTCTTTTCCGCTTTCCTTGTCGTTTTCCGTTTCCTCGTATTCTTCGTCATCGGAAATATCTTCTTCGTCCTTTGCGGGCGCATCTTTTCCGTCCGTCGTTTCTTCCGCATTTTCAGCCGATTCCGGCTCGCTGCCCGATTCGCGGTCGAAATCGAACTCGCAACCGTAAGAATCGGCGATTTCCATAACGCGGGTGAACACGTCGTAATCGCTCGTCCATTCGTCGATTTCGTATCCGAGCGTCATATTCTCTTCGTCGATCTCGACGCTCTTGACGCCGTCGATCGCAAGAATCTCTTTGCGCACGGACTCCGGACTGTTAAGTTTTTTCAGCGCGTAAACGCTTTTTTTGTTTTCCATATATCCTCCACAGCCGCGCGTTTTTTCCGCGGCGGCCGATTTACGATATTTTATGGCGGGGATTTCACGATTATCCCCGACGCCCGCTCATATAATACCACTTTCGGCACCGATATGTCAAAGTATATTGACGCCGACTTGCCAAAGTATCCCAAACTATCGGCAAAACGTACCGCGAACCGCCGCAATTTGCAGCAAACCGCTGCCCCCCGCCGATCTCGGCCCGCAGATCTCGACCCACAGATCTCCCCCCCTATTCCACCGCAGCTCTCGCCCCATCAATCGCCCCGACGATTCCGCCGCCGCATAATTTATCGACAAAAACGGATAATAGATTTTATGAAAGTTTCGGCGAACTTAAGTAAAAACGTGAACGCCATAAAAGAGCTGATAAAATCTCAGGACGTGATATATTACGAAAACAAATGCGGAAGCGTCGATTTCTGCGTGATCTACGTCGATTCGGTTACCGACAAAAATCAGGTAGGCTTGCTCGTTCTCACACCGCTTGTGAAAATGCAGGCAGAAACGCCCGACGACTGCGTCGCCGCACTCAACATTCCGAACGTATCGGGAAAAACCGACTTAAGCGACGCGACGAAAGAACTTCTGAACGGCAAAACGCTGGTGTTTTTCGCCGGTCTGAAAAAAGCCCTCGCGTGCGATTTTCTTTCGTATCAGACGCGAGCCGTGTCCGAACCGCCTACGTCGGTGGTCGTCAAAGGTCCGCGCGAGGGGTTCACCGAGTGCATAAAAACCAACCTCGGCTTGTTAAGACGGCGCATCAAAGTCAAAGACTTCACGATAGACTTTACCACGATCGGGCGATATTCCCAAACCGCCGTCGCGATCTGCTATATCGGTTCGATCATCGACCCGAATATCGTGAAAGAAGTCAAAAAACGCCTTAAACTGATCGACATCGACGGCATTCCCGACAGTTCGTACGTCGGAAAACTCATAGTCGAGCACAAAACGTCCGTTTTCAAGCAATACGGAACGACAGAAAAGCCCGACATTCTGACGCAAAAAATGCTCGAGGGCAGAGTCGGCATAATCGTGGACGGCTCACCGATCGTTCTGACCGTGCCGTATATGCTCACCGAGGACTTCCAGAGTTCGGAGGATTATTTCGTGAACAACTACCGCGCGAACATGGAACGCGGAATAAGGCTGTTCTCGTTGCTTTTCGCCGTACTTCTGCCCGCGCTTTTCGTGTCGGCTCAACTTTTTCACCTGCAAATAATTCCGCTCAACTTTTTGCTCACGATCGTCAACAGCGTAAAAGGAATCCCCCTTTCCCCGAGTTTCGAAATGTTCTTCACCTTTCTCATATTCGAAATTCTCAACGAAGCGAGCGTGCGAATGCCGAAATACGTGGGAATGGCTCTTTCGATCGTGGGCGCGCTCGTCCTCGGCGACACCGCCGTAAAAGCGGGCATCGTGTCCACCCCGACGATTATGATTATGGCAATGTCCGGGATATGCCTTTACACAGTGCCCGAACTCGTGGACTCGATGAGCGTATTGCGGTTCATTTACCTCATCGCCGCGGGAACGATCGGCGGCTACGGAATAGTGCTTACGACGGCGTTTTTAATACTCTATCTTTGCTCGCTCGACAACTTCGGCGTGCCTATCTTCGCACCTTTCGCACCGTCGATCAGAAGCGACGAAAAAGACGCGCTCTACATCGATTTCATAACCGAAATGCGCGAACGCCCGAAAACGCTCCGCAGTAAAAACAGAATCAGACAAAGAATCAAGGACGTAAGAGAATGAGAAAAAATCAGATTACCGTAAAACAGATATGCGCGCTTTTCGCGTGTCTTTTACCGCTGACGAAGATCGTCTGCGCGCCCTCCGTCATTTCCTCGCTTTACGAAGAAAAACTCTGGCAACCGGTCGCCGTCTGGTTTATCCTCGAACTGCTTTTCATCGTCTACGTCTTTATTCTCGACAAAATGCACGGCGGGAAAACGTATTACGCCGTTCTGTCCGACGGCTACGGCGAATTTTTCGCACGCGCGGTCTATTTCGTATACGCGATCTACTTCGCGCTCAAATCTTACCTTTTCATAATCGAACATAAACTGCTCATCGAAACCGCGTTTTACGAAATTCTACCCTCGTCGCCCGTCTTTTATCCGCTCTTCATCGTCGCGTTTTACACTTCGCTCAAAGGCTTGAAAACGATCGGGCGAGCGGCGGAGTTTTGCCTGCCGATATGCTGGGCGGGACTTATAACGATATTCTTTCTTTCCGTTCCGTCGGGCGACTGGGACGCGCTTTTCCCGCTTTTTTATGGAAGCAAAAACGGGGCTATAGATCTGTTATCGACCATTTCGTGGTTCGGCGACTCTCTTTATCTGCTCTTTTTCATGGGGCATTTCAAGCGCGAAAAAAGAGTGTTTTTAAAAACCGCGATAAGTTACGCCGTCCCCGCCGTTTTCACCGCAGCGTTCTTCTGCTGTTTCTACGCAGTGTTCACGTATGTCGCGCCGTCGCAAAGAATCGCGATAAAGGAAACGGGGATTTTCAGCGTAACGCTCCAGAACGTCGGAAGGTTCGACTACCTCGCGATTTTCCTTATCTCGCTTGCGGGCGTTCTCGCCGTGTCATTCCCGATCGTCACGTCCGTCAAACTTTTCGAACGCGCTTTCGCCCTCGAAAAAGCAACGATTCCGGCAATCGCGCTGAACGCGGCGCTTCTCGTCGCGACCTATTTTTTCGCGCAAAAATATAACGAAATATTAGCGATCTACAGGAACTATTTTTCGGCGTTTTTCGCCGTTTGCGGTTTCGTCATTCCGCTGACCGCCTTAAGGAGAACGAATGAAAACAAAAAGTTACAAGCGGGCTAAACTTATGTTCATCGCCTTTCTGGCGGTCTGCATATTGTTTTTTTCCAACGACTGTCAGCTCATCGACGTCCAGAAAACCGCCATCATAGTCGCCCTCGGCATCGACGAAGCGGACGGCGAACTCGAAATCACCGCACAAGTGGCGATTCCGCAGGCAACCGACACCCAGACGTCCAACAGCGACGCCATTCTGACGGCAAAAGGCAAAACACTGTTCGACGCGCTCGACACTATCGGCATAACGACGGGCTGGTACCCGAAACTCGCGTTCTGCAACCTGATCATATTCGGAAGAAGTCTTTTGGACAAAGAATTCATGCCGATAATCGACTATATGCTCACGTCCAACAGGTTTGTGAGCTCGGCAATACTCGCCGCGGCAGACGGCACCGCAAAAGAAGTTCTTTCATCTCCGACTCCGCTCGATTACGTATCCTCTTTCGCACTGCAAAAAATACTCGTCCGCGACATCGACCGCGCCAACACCGTTCTCGTAACCGATATACGGGAATTTGCCCAAAAAGCACGCTCACCGTCGGGTTTTTCATATATGCCGCTCGTAAAACGAAAACAAACGGAGGACAAAACGAAAGGCGATTCAAACAATCAAGAAGAGAACGATCAAAGCTCGTCTGCGGTCGAAATTTCACCGTTATCCGCAAAAAAGCCCGCCTATAAGTCGATTATCGCAACTTCCGAAGTGCACGGCGGCGGCGCGACCGGCAAAGGCGGACAGGACGATCAAGGCAACGAAAAGACAGTTTTCGACGCAAGAAGTTCGCTTTTGTTCGTAAACGGCAAATAAGCTTGCGAAATATCTCCCGAACAGACGCTGTTCTACAATGCGTTGAAAGAAAACGTCAGCGAAGCTTTTATCGACGTTTCTTACGAAAAAAACGGCAAGAAAAACGATTCGATAGTATCCGTCGTCGGCAACGAAAAGAAAATTTCACTGAAAATAGAAAACGGCATACCGTATTTCGAAGCGTGCCTTAAACTTTATTGCAAAAACGAAGAGGTATCTGCAGACCCCGACACCGGCAAACTCGCCTATTACGAAATCGCTCCGAAAGAATGCCTCGAAGCGCTTTCGGCAAAAATATCCGAAACGCTGACCGATTTATACTTTCTTTCCGCAAAGAACGGCTGCGACGTGTTCGAACTGAAAAACTTTCTCTATCGTCATATTCCGGATAAATACCCGTCGCTGAAAGACAGCATAACGACGAGCACTAAAGTAAACTTTATCGTAAACTGCATAAACAAACATTAAGCGTCCGATTAAGTGCCGATAATCTCCCTATAGCCCTACTTTTTAAAAAGCCGCCTTAAAAAGCGACTTTTTCGCCGGGATTCCGCTCATTATATCGAAACGGCAAGAAAGCCACGCTTACGGCGTAATAACGGGCTGCCGCGCAATACGGTTGCATAAGATAGTTCTTTATGATATAATCGGCGTATGAAATACGACATATTACTTTTCGATGCAGACAATACGCTTTTCGACTTCGACGCTTCCGAACGATTGGCATTCGACGAATTTGCGCCGCGTTTCGGCATTGCTCCGACGAACGAAAACTACGAACTATACAGAAAATTCAACCTCGAAACATGGGCTGAAATAGAAAAAAACTCCGCGCCGAAAGAACGACTTCTCGTCCTTCGCTACGAAAAACTGTTCAAGGCGCTCGGCGTCGAGGCGGACGCGGAAGAAGCAAACCTCGTTTTTTTGCGCGCACTGTCCACCAAAGGCGTACTTTATCCCGAAACGATCGGTCTGCTCGAATCGCTTAAAGCCGCAAATTGTCGGTTATATATGATAACGAACGGCGTCACCGAGGTACAGAACGGGCGCATCACGGCAACCGACACCGAAAAATACTTCGACGAAATATTCATTTCCGAAAAAGTCGGCGCAAGCAAGCCGCACAAAGCGTTCTTCGACCACGTAGCGGCTTCCGTTCCGAATTTTTCCCGCGACCGCGCTTTAGTCGTCGGCGACTCTCTCACGAGCGACGTTGCGGGCGCAAATCAGTACGGACTGGACTGCGTATGGTTCAATCCGAACGGCAAACAGCTTCCTTCCGATCTGAACGTAAAATACATCGCAAAAACTTTATCTTCCGTCGCATCATTTATTCTTAACTCATAACGTCCGCTTTTTCAGCCCACCCCCCCCTAATAATCGACCTATATCCCGTCTTTTACGTACCGAGCATATCCAGTATAACGGATATTCTGAATTCAGGCGAATACTTTTTAATGTATTTACTTCCTTTTGCCGTCATATTTTTGCACTCCTTTTGTGTCCAACTTTTAGGGCGCAGTTCAGTTCACTTTCAGTTTTTCCCAATTCGGGGCGATTCCCCCGCCAAACGGGGAAATGTCGCGTATGCGACAAAAGGGGCGCGCCGCGCGTAAGCGGAGTGAGTTTTGTCCGTTTCGCGGGCAAAACTCGAGAGAGGACTGCCGTTTTTTTACTTTAAGCCAATATTCTTCGTCATCCCGAGCATCACTCGCTTGCCCAATATTTATCCGTCATCCCGAGCCTCGCGTCCTTGCTCTACTTCCGAGGGATCCAGGGGCGCCAGCCCCGCACTTCCATCATAATCTAACTTCACAAACCGCAAAGCCCCGCGCCGCACTTCTCTAATCCCGTCATCCCGAGTCTTACTCGCTTA
>CAKQKN010000140.1 GCA_934249215.1 uncultured Clostridia bacterium | reverse complement strand
TCTGTAATTATTCGGTTACGACGCAACGATCGTTGCGTCGCGCTCGCAGCACTCGTAAACGCGATTACGCGGCAGCGTTCTCCACGTAAGGAATGTTTGCGTCGCTTACGTAATAAATTACGGTCTTGTTGCAGTGTTTGCACTTATAAACGAATTTGGTGTAATAAGTAGCGTTGATCTTTTCGGTTTCGCCGGATATGAGTTCATATTCGTGAAGGTCGATTTCAATCGGATCGCAGTCTTTGCTATATTCCGCAGTCACGGTGAACCCGTCGGCTTTCGTATATTTGAAGCAAAGTCTGATTTTATACGGATCGTTGTATTCACCGAAAAGTTCAGGATAATCGTCCATTTTTTCAACGTTATCGTTACGAATAATCTCAACTTCAGCGTCCGTGAGATACTGATCGCGGGTCTTGCTCCAGCTGTATTTAACTTCGACCAGTTCGAGAACGTCTAAAGCTACGTCGAAATAAACGATAAAGCTATCGCCGCATCTGTCGTAGTAATTCACGTTGTCAAGAAGTTCGTCCACGTATCCGCCGAACTTAACGGTCGCTTTGAAAGTCAGATAGTCGCTCGTGTCACCGTTATTGTATACGTAACCGAAACTGCCGGTATCTTCGGCGATTACGGTAACGTAATCTTTTCCGTCCTTCGGGCTGATTTCGACTGTATTCCTTCCCGACTCTTCGAGCGCAGTCTTTAAAGCCTCTTTCGTGGGAGTGCCGGTCTTAATGCTGCCGTTTACGGTATTCTTAACTTCGTTCGCGTCGATACCGACTTCGGAATCGTTAAGCGAAAGTTTGATCGTGAAGTTTCCGATTGCCATACGCGCCATAGCCGTGATGCTCTTGATCGTTTCGTTGAGTTGATCGGGTTCTTCCGTTTCACCGGCATCGGTACCTTCACCGTCTACGGTTTCTCCGCCGGTGGCTTCGCCGGCCGGTTCTTCGGGTTCGGTGTAAGAAATTTCGATCGACACTTCGACGAGTTTGTTGCCGTCAAGTTTGACGTTGATATGTACGCAGTCGGAAAGAAGTTTACCGATTTCGTCGATAATCGTGTAAATATTGCTGCCGTTTATGGTCGTTTCGTTTCCGGAAAGGGAAAGCAACATCGAGATGAGATTGCCTGCAACGTCGTAAACTTTTTGATTTTCGTAAGTTTCGATGAGCGAGCCGACCAAAGCGACGATATCTTCAACGGCTACGTCCTCGTAAGTCGTTCCCTCTTCTGCCATCGCCTTACCGATCATGTTGATAACGTCGATAACTTTGTAAGCGCGGACGATCTTGCTGTTGATATAATCGGCAAGAAGCAGTCCGTCTGCAATGGGGAATCCGTAAGAAGCGAGGATTTCCTCGATCGTGCTGTCTTCGCCGGGATAGTACGCGGCGATAAGCGCGTTGAGCTGAGCATTGAGTTCGTAAATGTCTACGCCCTGTGCTTCCGCAAAATCGAGCAGATCGCCGACGGTGAGATTGAGAGCAACCGTAATCATTCCGCCGATGGCTTCGGAATATTTTTTACCGAAGATGCCCGCGAGAACGGAACCTATGGTAGCGTCTTTCGCCTTGTCGTTGAACTCGTTGATTACGCCAAAGTTAAGAGTGTACGTTCCGTCGGTGTTTTCGACGAACCATTTGTTGAAATTTTCGACGAACCATTTGTCGAAAGAAGCACTCGTGTCGAGTACAGCCTTGAGTTCATTGGAATAACCGTACATTTCGTCGAGAACGGTTTCGAAAACGGTATTGAAATCGTCCACGCCGATCATCGCAAGTTTTTTGTTGAGATCGTACACTGCGTAGAATTCCTGTTCGTCCTCGCCTACGGAGTAGAAAGAGTCGGAACCGCTCGTGTATTTTTCCCATCTCATAGCGCCTTCTTCGGCCTTGGAAATGACGTAAACCTTGTTGTTTTCGATGACGATTTTGCCGCTGATAAGGCTCGTGACTTTCTCGGACTGTTCGGGAGCGACTTCGATATACTCGCTGACGGAGCCGTTGAACGTTCCGACGAGAGTAAGCATATAGTTTTCGTCAAGACCGAGCTTGAACGCGCCGCCGTTGATCGTGATGTCGCTGTTGTTGCCTTCGGAAAGAGCGGTAAGCGGCAGATCGATATTGTCGACGACGAGCGTATAAGAGAATATGCCGTTGTTAAGCTTGTCGCTTGCGTCCTCAAGCACGGAGTACGTTCCGCAAGCGCTGCAGACGGCGCCGTTGCCGTACGTATGTGCGCCGTGTGCGGGTTCGGAAAGCTGTGCGTCGCAGCAGATATACGACTGCGTGTGTTCCGCACGCGTTGCCGTCCAGCCGACGATATGTTCGTGATTGCCGTACTGCAAAGCCACCGTTTTGGAGTATTTGCAGACCTTGCATGCGTAAACCGCTTCGCCCGCTTCTTCCGCGGTCGAAACGCGGGTTACGGCGACTTCGAAATCGTGAGCCGCACGGTCGGATACTTCCTTGTTATGCTCGCAGGTTGCGGCATGCCAGTGTTCGGTTTCCGACGTACTCCACGCCGACGCAAACGTATGCTCGTGATTGTCGTTTTTTGGCTTACACGCGCTGACGCCAAGCGTAACCACGATCATTATCGAAGCCAGCACGGTCGATAAGAATTTTTTCATGTTACCTCCTTAAGTGAAACGTGCTTTCGTTTTTCTTCGGCTAAAAACGCAGGCGGCAACGAATAAGGAACGAAATTCCTATGCTCCTTCTTTTTTCCGCCGATAGCGCACAAACACAGTCGCCCGTCTTTTTGCCAAGGACTTTGGTCGCAGTTTTCACTTATTGTATTTGTGTTAGAATTATAACCCATTGAAAGCCCGTTGTCAACTGTTAAGTGTAAATTTTGTCAAATTGTCGATAACGGGCTTATAGGCGGGTTTTTATCATGCGGCGTTTTGCCGACCCTGCGATTTTGATCCGCGTAACGTCAGATTTTCCGGTTTCCGCTGTTCGTCCGGAGATCGACCATGCGGGCGTAAAGTTCGTTCCGTTTGTAAAGTTCGTCGGGCGAGCCTTGCTCGGCAATGGTGCCGTCCGCGCAGAAAAATTTGCAACGGAAAAGCCGTCGGCAAAAAGCCGGCGGCAGTTCTCTTCTTTTTCAGTAAATTTTTCCGATTATCTTTTGCGGCAAAGCCGCCGCGACGGACAACCGTTTAATTCGGTCTTTCGGCGAGCGCCGAAGTTTCCGGCGCCGCCTTAACCGAAAATTATTTTCTGTTTACGTACGTGGTATGTAATATCTCGTGCGCTTTGTGGCTTCCGGGTTCGCCGAAATAATTCTTATAAAGCGCCTTGATAAATTCGTTTTCGTGGCTCTTTCTGATCTTCTTACCGGAGTCGATGTTATAAAGCACGCTCGCACGGAGAGCCTTTATGTCTACGTTGCGTCTGACGTAAGCCGACTGAATGGGCTGTCCGCCGCCGTTCACGCAGCCGCCGGGACAAGCCATGATCTCGATAAACTGATATTTGCAAGTGCCGTTTTTGATCTGCTCGCAGAGGGTTTTCGCGTTTTCGAGCCCGCTCGCGACGGCAACGCTTACTTGCATTCCGTTCACGTCGTAGGTCGCTTCCTTGATACCCTCGGTTCCGCGAACCTGCGCAAACTCGACGCTTCCGAGTTCTTTCCCGGTGATGGTTTCGACCGCGGTACGAAGCGCCGCTTCCATAACGCCGCCCGTCGCGCCGAAAATTACACCCGCGCCCGTGTATTCGCCGAGCGGACTGTCGTAATCGGAATCGGGAAGTTCGTTAAAGAGAATTCCCCTGCTCTTTATCATCTTGGCGAGTTCTCTCGTCGTGAGAACGGAATCGACGTCCTTACAACCCGCAGCCGCCTGATCCTTGCGGTTCTTTTCAAACTTTTTCGCAACGCACGGCATAACGCTTACGACGTAAAGTTTTTCGGGCTCGACGCCGAGTTTTTCGGCGTAGTAAGTCTTGATTGTGGCGCCGAACATCTGTTGTGGGGATTTGCAGGTGGAAATATTCGGGATAAGCTCGGGATAATAATATTCCATAAATCTTATCCAGCCGGGCGAGCAGCTCGTGATGAGCGGGAGTTTTTCGCCCTTGGTCACGCGTTCAATGAATTCGTGCGATTCTTCCATAATGGTAAGGTCGGCGGCGAAGTTTACGTCGAACACGGTGTCGAAGCCGAGCAGTCTGAATGCGGTGTTCATCTTACCCTCGACGTTCGTTCCGATGGGATATCCGAATTCCTCGCCGAGCGCGGCGCGAACGGACGGAGCGGCACCTACGATAACGATCTTTTCGGGATCGTCGAGAGCGGCGCGGACGTCGTCTATCTCGCTCTTTTCATGGAGCGCGCCCGTCGGACAAACGTTGATACACTGTCCGCAAGCGGCGCACGAACTTTGGGCAAGTTCTTCGTTAAACGCACAGCCGATATCGGTTGCGAAACCGCGGTTTCTCGTTCCGATGACGGCAACGTGCTGAATGGATTTGCAAGTGGCGACGCATCTGCGGCAGAGAACGCACTTTGAGTTATCCCTCACGAGATAATCGGTGGATTCGTCCTTTTCTGACGGCGTCATTTCGCCCTGGAAAGCGTTCATGTCGCAATTATATTCGTAAGCGAGTTCCTGCAATTCGCAGTTCATGTTTCTCTCGCACGAAAGGCACGACTTGTTATGATTGGAAAGAAGAAGTTCGATGGTGGTTTTTCTCGATTCGCGGACGGCGGGAGTGTCGGTAAACACTTCCATGCCCTCGTTTACGGGATAGACGCAGGCGGCAACGAAACTTCTCGCGCCCTTGACTTCGCAGACGCAGACGCGGCATGCGCCGATTTCGTTAATTGACTTCATATAGCAAAGAGTAGGTATTTTGATCCCTACGCTCTTTGCCGCTTCAAGCACGGTAGTTCCTTCGGGAACGCTGACCGGCACGTTGTTTATTGTCAAGTTTACCATAATCGTTTCTCCACTTACGCCTTATTGATTGCTTTGAACTTACAAGCCGACATGCAAGCGCCGCACTTCACGCACTTCGCGGGGTCGATCGCCATCGAAGCGAGTTTATGACCCGGCGCGACGTAATCGGTTCTGTCGATAGCGCCCGCGGGACACTGACGCGCACACATTCCGCAACCGATACATTTGTCTTTGTCGATTTCGAATCTGACGAGGCGTTTGCAAACGTGAGCGGGACACACTTTATCCCTGACGTGCGCTTCGTATTCGCTTCTGAAATAGCGCAGAGTGGAAAGCACGGGGTTGGGCGCCGTCTGCCCGAGCCCGCAGAGAGAGTTCTGCTTTATGTAGTAGCAAAGTTTTTCCATCTCGTCGAGATCTTCCATCGTCGCCTTACCTTCGGTGACTTTGGTGAGCATTTCGAGAAGCCGCTTGTTGCCTATGCGGCAAGGCGTACATTTTCCGCAAGACTCGTCAACGGTGAATTCGAGGAAGAACTTGGCGATATCGACCATACAGTTGTCCTCGTCCATGACGATAAGTCCGCCCGAACCCATCATCGAGCCGATCGCGATCAGGTTGTCGTAATCGATGGGAATGTCGAGGTGTTCTGCGGGGATACAACCGCCCGAAGGTCCGCCAGTCTGCGCGGCTTTGAATTTCTTGCCGTTGGGAATGCCGCCGCCGATATCGAACACGATCTCGCGAAGAGTCGTGCCCATCGGAACTTCGACAAGCCCGGTATTGACGATCTTTCCGCCAAGAGCGAAAACTTTCGTGCCTTTGCTCTTTTCAGTACCCATCGACGCGAACCATTCGGCGCCGTTGAGAATGATCTTGGGTACGTTGGCGTAAGTTTCGACGTTATTCAAAATGGTCGGTTTCCCGAAAAGTCCTTTGACCGCGGGGAACGGAGGACGGGGACGCGGTTCGCCGCGTTTGCCCTCGATCGACGTCATAAGCGCGGTTTCTTCGCCGCAGACGAACGCACCCGCGCCCAGTCTGATTTCGAGGTCGAACGAGAAGTCCGTTCCGAAAATGTTCTTACCGAGCAGTCCGTGTTCGCGCGCCGAATCGATCGCTTTTTGCAATCTCTGAACGGCGATGGGATATTCAGCTCTTATGTAAACGTAACCTTGGCTGCTTCCGATCGCATACGCGGCGATGGCCATCGCTTCGACCACGACGTGAGGATCGCCCTCGAGAACCGATCTGTCCATAAACGCACCGGGATCGCCCTCGTCGGCGTTGCAGCAAACGTATTTGATATCGCCCTTCGATGCTCTCGCAAAAGCCCATTTTCTTCCGGTGGGGAAGCCCGCGCCACCCCTGCCGCGAAGCCCGCTCGCGAGCATTACGTCGATTACTTCCTGCGGCGTCATTTCGGTAAGGACTTTTGCAAGCGCCTTATACCCGTCGCGCGCGACATATTCTTCGATACATTCGGGATTGATTACGCCGCAGTTATGAAGAGCAAGTCTGTGCTGTTTCTTCATAAACTCGGTATCCTCGAGTTTGTCCACGATCTCGCCTGTGTCGGCTTCCCTGTGGAGCAGTCTGTCGACGGGTTTTCCGCCGAGAATATGCGTTTCGACTATTTCTTTTACGTCGGCAGCCGAAATCGAGTGGTAGAAAGTACCCTCGGGATAGATTACCATAATGGGACCTTTCGCGCAAAGTCCGAAACACCCGGTCATTACCACTCTTACTTTATTTTCAAGTCCGCGTGCGGCGATTTCTTCGTTAAGCACGCGTATGATTTCCATCGATTTGTTCGAGGTACAGCCCGTTCCCCCGCATACGAGTACGTGATGCTTTCCCGCGGCGAAAAGGTCGCCCTTTTTCGTTTTCATTACGTTCAGTTCGTCAACTGTTTTCATCTGGTTATTCCTCCGTTCGTTAGTCCGCCTGAGCTCACGCTTTATATTTTTCGATTATTCCCGCCACGTCTTTCGCCGTGATCTTTCCGTAAACTTCGTCGTTCACGGTCATAACGGGAGCAAGTCCGCAACATCCTATGCAACGCGTGGCGTCGAGCGAAAAACGTTTGTCCGCGGTAACTCCGCCGTTATCGATGCCGAGAATGTTGACGAGTTCGTTGAAAATGTCGCCCGAGCCCTTGACGTAGCACGCGGTTCCGAGACAAACTGCCACTTTATACGCCCCTTTCGGCGATAACGCGAACTGCGCGTAAAACGTCGCTATGCCGTAAACTTCGGCGAGCGACACGCCCATTTCTTCGGCAATTATCTGCTGGACTTCTTTCGGCAGATAACCGTAAACGTCCTGCGCTTGCTGCATTGCGGGCATAAGCCCTCCCGGCACGTTTTTCAGTTTCGCAAGAGCGGCTCTTAATTTCGCCTCCTGCTCTTTCGTTCCGTCAAACGCGATGTTGCTGATTTTTTTCATATTATCCTCCGACGTATGTTTCCGCACCGCAAAGAGCGGCACTCGTTTCTCGTTTAACGTGCGATTCCGCCGATTTTTTCGGCTTTGAGCCAACGGTTTGATTCAAGTATATAAAGAATCGCATAACGTTATATCTATTTTAGCATACCTTATGCCGTTAGTCAACGGATAAATCAG
>CAKQKN010000139.1 GCA_934249215.1 uncultured Clostridia bacterium | reverse complement strand
AGTTATATGAGCGCGCTCATCGCGGACGGGAAAAGGGATATAACGGTTTCGATCGATTTAAAACCCGCGCTCGACGAAAAAACGCTCGACAAGCGCGTTCTGCGCGATTTCGGAACTTATAAAAACAAAGCGCTCAAAAATTCGCTTACCGATCTTCTTCCGTCCAAACTGATCGCGGAAATAATCCGTCTGTCGGGGCTCGACGGCAACAAATCGAACAGCGAAATCACCAAGGAAGAGCGCGCCGAACTCGTTTCGACTTTGAAAAAAGCGACTTATTCCGTTACCGGGCTTTGTCCGATCGAAGAAGCGGTCGTGACGGGCGGCGGCGTGTGCGTCAAAGAGGTTTCGCCCTCTACGATGGAAAGCAAACTCGTAAAAAGTCTGTTTTTCGCGGGCGAGGTGCTCGACGTAGACGCGCTCACGGGCGGCTTCAATCTTCAGTGCGCTTTCTCGACGGCGTATCTCGCGGCAAAAAACCGCTGATCGTCGGCAAAAAAGCGGCAATTTTAAAATCGGGCAATCTTAGGGATTCCATTCCTTATCACTAATTACCGAAAAGACGACTTTTTATCCCTTTTCCGCGACCGCTCGGGCGCAGTACGTCCAGTACAACATCCCTCGCTCTCGCGAAAAATCATCTAAAAATGCGCTCTTTTCGGTGCTACGCATTTTTGCGGCGATAAATTGAGGTAATTAAAGGCAAACAACCGAAACAGTATGCCATACGTTGAAGGTTGTTTAACGCCTAAGTATCCGATTTTGCGCCGCACAAACAACAACGAGCTCGTTTCTTTTATGGCTTTGCAAAAACCGATTTATTCCCGCAAAAATAGTTAGTGACAATGATTGAAATCCCTAAAATTAACGTTATTAAAAATTCGGCATTACAAACAATTCAGCGCGCGGGCACTTGCGTCCGACGCGTTCGGAGAGAAAAATGTATAACATAGCGATCGACGGACCTGCCGGCGGTGGAAAATCCACCGTGGCGAGGATCCTTGCGAAAAAACTCGATATTCTCTATCTCGACACCGGCGCGATGTACCGCGCGTGCGCGCTCAAGGCGGACATGCTCGGAATCGATCCGTCCGACGAAGCCGGCGTCTCGAAATTCATCGACGGCGTATCCGTCACCGTCGGCTATAAAAACGGCTCACAGATAACTTTCCTCGACGGAAAGGACGTTTCCCACGCGATAAGAGAAAATTCGATGTCCGAAAAATCTTCGCTCATTTCCAAACACGCATGCGTGCGAAGAAAAATGGTCGCCCTTCAGCGCGAGATAGCGGCGAAATCTTCATGCATTCTCGACGGGCGCGACATTTGTCTGCACGTTCTGCCGGGCGCGAAATATAAATTTTTTCTTTTCGCAAGTCCCGAAGTGCGCGCCGAAAGGCGTCGGCTCGAACTGGAAAGGCGTGGCGTCGAAATTCCGCTTTCGCGTCTTCTCGACGAAATCGTCCGCCGCGACTACGAGGACAGCCACAGGAAAAATTCTCCGCTCGAAATCGCTCCCGACGCGATCAGGATCGACACGTCCGACATAACTGCGGACGCAGCGGCGGATACACTTTACGCAATCGTGAAAAAGGGCGAGAGCGGGGAGGGATAATGAATGTTATTTTATATTCTCCGACCGATTCTCACTTTGTGGCTTTATCTTTTTTATCCGATACGCATTCACGGCAAAGAAAAACTTATTCAGGACGGCAACACCGTCGTGATTTGCAATCATCTTTGCAAGACCGACATATTTTACGTCGGGAATCTGTTCAAAGGCAAGACGTATTACCTAGCGAAAAAAGAGTGGTTTGACAATAAAATTCTCGGTTGGTTCATCAGAAAACTCGGCGGCATTCCCGTTGACCGGGAACATTCGGATATACAGAGCGTAAAAACTTCGCTCCGCGTGCTCAAGGACGGAAAACGCCTCTGCATTTTTCCCGAGGGAACGAGAAACAGAACCGGCACGACGGAAATTCAGCCCATTCACGCGGGCGCCGCGATGATCGCTTTCAAAACGGGTGCAAAAGTAATTCCGCTCAATATTCACGCCCCCGCGAAGTTCATGCACAAAAACGACATCTACGTCGGCGAGCCGTTCGACTTTTCGGAGTTTGCCGGGCAGAAACTCGACGCCGAACTTAACCGGAAAATGTCGGACATTATGTTCGAGAAGTTGAAAGAAGCGCGCGAAGAACACGAAAATTTCTTAAAAGCGCGCGAAGAAGCGAAAAGAGCGAAAAAAAGCAAAAATAAGACGAAAAAAGGCTAAGACATGTCAAAAAACGTAAGTGTCGCATGTCAAAAAACGGAAGTAACGTAATAAGGTATAATAAGGTAGATCCGGAAGATTCAAAATGGAAATAATTCTTGCGAAATCGTGCGGATTCTGTTCGGGCGTGAAGCGCGCGGTGGACACTGCGGAGCGCGTCTGCGGAGAGGGCGTATATATTCTCGGCGAGCTTATACACAACGAAAAAGTCGTTGAAAAAATAACGGAAACGGGAACGCGCGTCGTGAAATCGGTTGACGAAATCGACGGCGGAAAAGTAATAATCCGTTCCCACGGAGAGGGCAAAGCCGTTTTCGAAAAACTTCGTGAAAAAGGGGCCGAAATCGTCGATTGCACTTGCCCGTTCGTCAAAAAAACCCAGCGGATCGTCGAAGAATATCACGCAAAAGGTTACGAAATCGTCATCGCGGGGGAGAAGAATCACCCCGAGGTCATCGGGCTTGACGGGTGGTGCGACGGCACGGCTTTCGTTACCGACGGCGACGACGATTTGTCCCGCTTCGAGGGTAAAAAAGTCTGCATCGTGGCGCAAACGACCTTTTCTGCCGAAAAATTCGATTTATTTTTGCAAAAAATTAAGAAAAACCGCTTTAAAACAGTTGAGATTTTTAACACGATTTGCTATACTACAAGAGAGAGACAAGAAGAAGCAAACAGACTATCGGAAATCTGCGACTGCATGATCGTCATCGGAAGCTCTTCGAGCAGTAATACGCGTAAACTGTTCGACGTGTGCCGGAAGAAATGTGCGTCCGTGTTTTTGATTGAAAGTGCGGACCTGGTCGAAATCAAAAAATTGAAATCATTTAAAAAGTTGGGAATTGTTTCCGGAGCGTCGACGCCGAGGGAACAAGCAATGGAGGTTTTCTTTAGTATGGAAGAAAAGAACACTGAAGCCGAAGTAATCGTAAACGAAGCAGAAGCAAAAGAAGCTGCTGAAACCGCAACCGCAACGGAAACCGTTGCAGAACCCGCCGCTCCCGCAGCCGAGGAAAAGGCTGAAACGAAAGTTATGAGCGAGATGGAAGAAGCCGTTGCGAAAATGGACGATAAGGCTACAAAATTCAGAAAGGGCCAGAAAATTACGGCCACGATTTCGTCTGCTACCGACGAGGGACTCGCCGTGTATATCAGCAACACGAAGAAAGAAATCCTTCTCCCCAAAGAAGAAATAAACTGCGAAAACTACGACAAAGCGGAATATTCCAAGAAAGTCGGCGAAGAGATTCAGGTTAAGATCGTCGGGCTCAACCCCGTTCAGCTTTCCGAAAAAGCCATCGCACGCGATATCGAGGACGAAAAGCTCGTCGCTGAAATCGCCGACGGCAACACCATTTTCAACGTTACCATCGACGGCTTCAACAAGGGCGGACTTATCGGTCACTACGCGGGCTTCGAAGTATTCGTTCCGTCGTCGCAGATTCGTATCGGTTTCGTTAAGGAACTCGATAAATACGTCGGTAAAACCTTAAGACTTAAAGCCGAAAAGGTCGAAAACGGCAAGAGAAAACAGATCGTTGCTTCTCAAAGAGTAATTCTCGAAGCCGAAAAGGCGCAGAGAGATGCAGAAAGAGCGGAGAAGGAAGAAGAATTCTTCGGAGCCGTTTCCGTCGGCGATATCATCAAAGGCACGGTCGTAAGATTTGCCGCTTTCGGTGCGTTCGTTGACGTCAACGGAATCGACTGTCTTGCTCACGTTTCCGATCTGTCCTGGACGGGTTGCAACACTCCCGCGGACGTTCTCGAAATCGGTAAGGAATACGAGTTCAAAGTTCTTAAGTGCGACAAAGAAACCAAGAAAGTTTCTTTGGGATATAAACAGCTTCAGCCGAAGCCGTGGGATCTCGTTCCCGGCAAATATATGGTCGGCGACGTCGTTAAGGGCAAAGTCGTAAGAATCGTTCCGTTCGGCGCATTCGTCGAACTCGAGAAAGGAATCGACGGACTCGTTCACGTTTCCCAGATCTCTCACGAATGGCTCGAAAATCCGACTTCCGCGCTTAAGGTAGGCGAAGAAGTCGAAGCGAAGATCATCGCTATCGATCACGAAAAAGAAAAGATCACTCTTTCGATCAAGGCTATGACGCCCGCTCCCGAAAACGCTTCGAGAGGTCCCAGAAAAGACCGCAACGAAGAAGGCGAGGACGGCGAAAAGTCCGCGAGAAAGCCCCGCAAACCCAGAAACGAGGGTGACGACGGCGAACTCAAAGAATGGAAAGAGGACAGCAGCAGCGGTATCTCCATTGCCGAGCTTCTTGCCAAGAACAACAAGTAATTATATACCGAAACGGTTTATTCCCGGCGTAGTCTTTTGATTACGCCGGTTTTTCGTACGCTTTTTTGCGGTGAAATCACTGAAATTCCGTTTATCGCGCTCGGAAGATATTTTCGATTTTTGGTTGCTATGGTTTTTCGTGCGCTTTTTTGCGGTGAAATCATTATAAAATTCTGATTATTTAGCTCGGAAGATATTCTCGATTACGGTCAGAAGATATTTTCGATGCGGATAAGATAGGTTTCGGGAATTTGTTTGGCAAGTCCTTTTAAAACGACGATTTTGCTTCGCGCTTCGTCAAACTTGCCGTTTTCGGTGAACGCCACCGTTTCGCCAAGCCAAAGATCGACTTCTTTTATGTCGGCGTGCGGAATCCATACGTGAAGCGACTTTTTTTTCTTGAGCCAGAAATCGCGCAGTGCCACCGCGTCGTTCGTGCTTGCGTTTTCCGATTTCAGTTTGACGTCGGTTTGCTCGAGAAAATCGTAAAAAGTGTCGAACGTTTTGTTCACTTCGTAATATTCCCCGTAGGAGCAAAGCGCAAGAATTAAAGCGGAAATTACGATGGTTACGATCGTTTTCGTCATTTGTTTCCCCCGATATCGATTATTTTATATTTTTCGCCGCGTTTTTGCAGATATATTCTGCCGTTCCCGTCAAGAGTGAGAACTTCGGCTTTTGCGAAATTTTTCAGTTCGCCGCCGAGTTTTTTCAAAAGTTCGCTCTGCGTCAGCCCGCTTTTTTCGAAATTCCCCGCGAGCGGTTTTCCGTCGTTGACCATGAGCCACGGCACAGAGGCGGTTTTTTCGGCGTTCGCGTTTTCGAGGGCGCTGAGTTTTCCGTTGCTTTCGAAAATCGCATAACTTAGCTCGTCGAAAGAAAAATAGCCGAGAGTGCGCATGGCTTCGATGAGATCTTCCACGCCCATGTTGTTCTTTTTCAGTTCCGAAAGATCGACGCCGTTCGGAGTAAGAACGACGGAGGGTTTTCCGCTGATCAGGAATTTGATCGTTTTTCCCGTCCGTTCGAGCAGCGACATAAGTTGATGAAGAATGAACACCGCAAGCACGGAAATCAGCCCGTAGGACAGCGGAATCGAAACGTCGGTCATCGGCACGCACGCCAGCTCTGCGATGAGGAGCGTGATTATAAATTCGAACGGTTGCATTTCTCCGATCTGTCTTTTGCCCATCAGCCGCATCACGACGAGCAAGGCAACGTAAAGAATGACTGCGCGTGTAAAAATTATCAGCATACGCTAGATATCTTGCGCATAAGCCGCCGATTTATTCTTTGACAAAAGGCTTAATCGGACAAAACATGAATATAAAAGGCGAATAACGGAATATAATTCAACGGGAGATTTCCGAATGGAATATACGTTCACCGAACTGAAGAAAAAGACCGTCATCGACGTGACGGACGGGAGTAAACTCGGAAAAGTGACCGATATTACGATAAGTTTTCCGGAGCGTTGTTTCAAAAGCCTTGTCGTAAAGCCCGTTTTCTGTTTTTCCGAGGGCGACAAAACGATCGTTTCGCCCTGCGATATCGAAAGAATCGGCGAGGACGCGATTCTGGTGCGCAAAAGAGGTTGCAGACCCGAACCGCGCTCGGACGAGGACGACGAGGAATAATTTTGTTCCGAAATTTTGCGGTTCGTCGTCGGCTTGTCGGAGTCCGCGGCTGAAACTCGCATTTCGTTCCTTTTTCGACAAAATTTTTCGTTATACGGATAAAAAAGTCAAAAAACGTCCGAATAGACGCGGTATAATCGTTTTAACCGACGAGCCTTTTCGGCTTGTCGGCAGTTTGCGATAATCGAGGGGAGTTTATGTCTGAAATAATCGTTATCACTTCGGGAAAAGGGGGCGTGGGCAAGACCACGGTTGCGGCGTGTCTGGGAACGAAACTTGCCGCGCGCGGGAAAAGGACGATCGTCTGCGACCTCGATTTCGGCTTGAATAATCTCGATATCGTGATGGGAACGGAAAATCTCGTGCAGTTCGATCTTACGGACGCGCTCGAGGGGCGTTGCCGAGCAAGTCAGGCACTCGTTCCGTGTCAGGTGAAAAATCTTTATATGATTTCTTCCGCGCATGCGGCGGGCGGCGGGGCTACGACGGGCGCGTATATAAAAAACCTCTTCGAGGGGCTTAAAAGTAATTTCGACTACGTGCTTCTCGATTGTCCGGCCGGGCTCGATATAGGCTTTCACAGGGCGGTGCAGGCGGCGGATACGGCGATCGTCGTGGTGACGCCGTCTTTGTCGTCGGTAAGGGATGCGGACAAAACCCTTTCGGTTCTTCGAAGTTACGACCTTAAGAAGATTTATTCGGTGGTGAACATGGTTCGCGGCGATCTCGCGTTCGAGGGACTTACTCTTACCGCCGTGGACGTGGAGGATATTCTGAAAGCGAAAGTCGTCGGCGTAATTCCCTTTTCCGACGATATTCTCACCGCCGAAAATTGCTATTTTTCGGACGGAACGGTCGTTGGACGGTGTTTTAAAAATCTTGCAGTTGCCGTCTGTGGCGGCAAAGTCCGATTGCTTAATCCCGAAAAAAATTACGCGGGCGTCGTCGGAAGCATAAAACGGAGGTTGAAAAAGATCATATGAAGGGTATCGACCGAAGACTTAAGCGCGCCTGCGACGTTATAAAATCCGACAGAATAGGCGTTTCGACGGGTATCGAAAAGGCAATTTCGCGCGAAGTATCGGTTCCTTTGTCCGATTTTTTCGCCCTTATAGCCGAGCCCGAAACGGAAATCAAGGTGTCGGAAAAGGGTTTTGAAATCGAGATAAAAGCAAAGGCGAAATCGGTCAAAAGTTTCCGCACGATCGTTTAGTCT
>CAKQKN010000138.1 GCA_934249215.1 uncultured Clostridia bacterium | reverse complement strand
TCGCTTGCCTCGGGTTTCGCAAGATTTTCGGTCTTTTCTATCGCGTTATTGAATTTCTTTTCCTGCATTTTCGTCCTCCTTACTTCGCAAATACGTGATTATCTATCGTAATCGTGGTTTTTCTCGAGAAAATCCAGATACTCGTCGCGATACTCGGTTTGTAGTAGTAAAGCGCGCCGTAGGTCGGATCGTAACCGTTCATCGCTTGCTTTGCAGCTCTTATCGCGGTCGCATCGGGCGAAAGATTGATCTGTCCGTCGGCAACTGCAGTGAATGCGTAAGGCTGATAGATTACGCCCGAAATCGTGTTCGGGAAAGAACTGCTTTTGATTCTGTTCATAACGACGGCACCGACTGCAACCTGCCCCGTAAAACTTTCGCCGCGAGCCTCGCCGTAAATGAGCCTTGCGAGAAGATTCACGTCGGTATTGGAATATGACGTGCCGCCGCTTTGCGAAGTCGAACCGCCCGAAATCGAAGAAATTCCGAGAGCGGCAAGCGTTTTAGGTCCGACTATTCCGTCGGCGGTCAGTCCGTTTTTAGACTGAAAATACTTGACTGCCGCTTTCGTGGCGGCGCCGTATATGCCGTCGACAGAGCCTTTATAATATCCCCAGCGCTTGAGCTTTTGCTGTATGAGCTTTACGGTTTCGCCGCGACTGCCCTGTGAAATCACAGCAACCGCGACGACGTCGGGCGATCCGGTTTCGACCTTGTGATAGACCATTCCCGAAACGCCGATCAGCACGGCGCCGACAAGCGCGATTGCCGTTATCTTTAACGTTTTTTTCATGTTTCCTCCTTTGATAAAAATCGTTCAAGTTATCTTTAACACCGCTTTCCTTGAGATCTCGCCGAAAACGGTTTTAAATTCGTCTTTATCCCGGAGGAATGCCTCCGAGTTAATCGCTCGCCGACAAGGCGCTCCGCATCGTTTTTGCGGCGCGAATTCTATCGCCGAACAGTTCGCCCAGAACGGACTTATATTTGACTTTTCCGCCCGAGAAACAAAGCGGAGGATAAACCACGCACCACCAGTTCGCCCCCTCGGCTTTTCCAAGTTCGACGATGACCGCTTCGTAAACGCCCGCGGGCAATGTCGTTCCCTCGTAAACGCGCGTCGGAAATTCTTCTTCTCTTATGACGGTTTTGCATTTGTAATTAAAGCCTTTTTCAGCCAAAAACCCGTCTATAAGTCGGTTAATCGCTTGTTCGTTCTCCTCGATCAGTTCGATTGCAGCTTCTTTCGTTCGGCAATCTTTCACGATCGGAGTTAAAAAATCGACGATTTCGTCACGAATTTCATACTTGACTTTCTGATCGACGACGCTGTCTGAATTCGCGCGGATGTGAATGCGCAGGTATTCCTGCTCCTTTCCGCAACCGAAAGACGATGTCGCTAAAACTATTATGCAACAGCAAATAAAGATTATGCGAAGCTTTTTCATAAAAAACACCCCTTTTCGAATTACGTCATAATTATTGACAGATAAAGCAAACGATATTCGTGACAGAATGCAAAAAACTAAAAAAAAACACGGCGGACGCAAACATTATTTAATAACGTTCACGTTCGTCGTGTCAGACGCTGAAAAAATCGGAAAATCAAGATTTCAAAGACAAGTAATACTTCACTATTTCATAAGCGACGTCGACGCCGGTTGCCGCGGACAACGCCGAGAAATGGGCATTGGAATTTATTTCGCAGACGAGCGGACCGCGTTTCGAAAAGAGCAGATCGACGCCGGCAAAGTCCGCGCCGATATATGCGGAAACGCGCTCTGCAAGCGCGGTGTAATCGGCGTGTTTTTCGTCGCTGAAATCGACGGGCTTCATATGCCCGCCCGACTGCACGTTGGAACGGAAGTCGTTTTCGTTTATTCTTTCGGCGCAAGCGACCGCCTTTCCGCCGACGACGTATACACGAAGATCCCGCCCCGCGCTTTCGGCGATATATTCCTGCAAAACGATCGGACGACCGGCAAGACTTTTTAGCGAAGCGACGAGTTCGTCACGGTTTTTCGCAAGAAAGACTTGCTTTCCGAACGAGCCTTGACCGTCCTTAACGACGATCGGGTAAGAAAGTTTTTCTTCCGTGCGCGCGATAAAATTATAGTCGGTGTAACCGACGTTTGAGTAAGTAAACGGTGCAAGGACGGTTTTCGGCATCGGAAAATCGCCGCAAAGACAAGCGAAAGTTTTCACTTTATCGTCGCAAGTTTCGATCACTTTTGCCGAGTTAATCGACCTATAGCCCTGTTTTTCAAGCAAACGGCACAGCGGAATATCCTTGTCGAAAAACAAAATCGGATTGTTTCCGCCTTTTCTTTCGCAAAGAGAATATGCCTCGTCGTTACCGAGAAAAATCGCTTTTTCTCCCGCTTTTTCAAAAGCCGCCGACAGTGATTTTTTGAGATTTACGAATGCTTCCGTGTTCAGATATGCATTCGTTACAACGTAATTTTTCATATTATCTTTTCCCGTGCAAGCAAGAAGCCGACGTTTACGGATTTTTCAGAAGTGCAGCCATATTTTCGCAAGCTCTGCCGCGGTGGCTGACGGCGTTTTTTTCGTCCTCGGTCGCTTCGCCGAACGATTTTTTTAGTTCCGTACAGAAGAAAATCGAATCGTAGCCGAAGCCACCCGTTCCGCGCTCTTCAAACAATATTTCGCCCTTGACCTCGCCGACGGCGTGAGCAACTTCGCCCTCGCCCGAGTATAAAACAAGTTCGCAGACGAATTTCGCGCTTCTGTCTGTCTTTCCGTCAAGTTCGGCGATAAGCGACATATTTTTCTCGTGTTGCGGCATGTTGCCGAGATAACGCGCGCTGAACACTCCCGGACGGCCGTCCAAAGCGTTTACGCACAGCCCGCTGTCGTCGGCAAGCGACGGAAGCCCCGTGTGCAAAAAAGCGTCCTTTGCCTTTATCAGCGCGTTTTCGTGGAAGGTGGCGCCGTTCTCTTCGACGTCGCCCGCATAGCCGCCGTACGGCAGACCGACGATTTCGAATCTGTCGCCGAGAAGCCTTTTGAACTCGGCAAGTTTTCCTTTGTTTCCCGTTGCGATCAATATTTTATCCATTTAAGTTTCCCTTTTTCCGATAAAAATCATTCCTCTTCGTCCGGAGAAACGGTCTGCATATAAATCTCGTTCTTGCTCACGCCGCGGTCCTTTGCAACGGCTTTTATTGCGTCTTTTTTACTGTATCCCGCCGCAATATATCGGGCTATATGTTCGTTAACGGGCATTTCGCAATCTTTTTTGACTTCGCCCGCGCCCTCCACGATAAAAACGAATTCGCCTTTTTTCTCGCCGTTATAGCCGTCGCCGAGCATGAACTCGACGCGCTCTTCGAAAGTCTTTGTGATCTCCCTTACACAGACGGCTTTTCTGTTTCCGAACGCCTCGAAAAGCCGAGCGATCGTTTCGTCGGCGTCGTGCGGGGCGCAATAAAAGACGAGCGGACAATCGGCTTCGGCATATTTTTCGAGAAGTCGCTTGCACGCGCTTTTCTTTTCGGGCAAGAAGCCGACGAAATCGAACCGATAGTCCAAAAGCCCGGACATTATGAGCGCGCAGATAAATGCCGACGCGCCCGGAACGACTGTAAATTCCAGATCGTTCTCAATCAGTTCTTTTACGAGCAGACACCCGGGATCGGACACGAGCGGCATGCCCGCGTCGGTTACGAGCGCGATGTTTTTGCCGCTTTTGAGTTTTTCGACGATTTTTTCGCTCGCAGACCGCTCGTTGAACTTGTGATAAGCGAAAAGCGGCTTTTTTATGTCGTAAGCGTTCAACAGCCCGAGCGTGTGGCGGGTGTCCTCGCACGCGATCTCGTCGACAGATTTCAGCGTTTCCACCGCACGATACGAAATATCCTTAAGATTGCCTATCGGCGTTCCGACGATATACAGCATTATCCGTTTATTACCTCCCCAACGTTTTTAAGTTGCGGTTTTTTGCCCTTGACGCCCTCTACGAGAACGAGATACGGCGGTTTGTCCGCTTTCGTCCGCACGAGCGATATTTCGCACGGCTCGATTCCGCGCTCTCTCATCGAACAGACGAGATCGGTGAACCGCTCGATTTTCTGACAAATACATAATCTTCCGCCGAAACGCAGAAGCCGCGCCGCGGTCGCGACGATTTCGTCGAGCGTGATTTCCCGCTCGTGCCGACAGATCGCAAGATGCTCGGTAAGCCCCTGCTCCCCGCTGTCTTTCTTTTTATACGGCGGGTTGCACAGCACGAGCGTATATTTTCCGTTAAGCGAAACGGGCGCGTCCTGAAGCCTGCCCTCGATCAGTGAAAACTTATCCTGAAGCCCGTTTATTTCGATGCTTTTCCGCGCGATTTCGCACAGTTCGGGCTGAAGTTCGAAAAGATCCACGGTCTTTACGCGGTCGGCATGCAAGCCGTAGTAATGCAGTCCGACGATCCCCGACCCCGCGCAGAAATCGGCGACGACCTCGCTTTTTAAGCAGTCGGCAAACCGCGACAAAACGATGCTGTCGGAAGTAAAACGGTAAAGCCGCTTGTCCTGCACGATTTTCAGATCGCCTATCATAAGGTCTTCGGTTATCCGATATATTTCGTCGTCCATAACTCACCCCGCGTTTTCACGATTTTTCGTTTTGCACCGGAGATCGATCCGAGCCGCGCCACCCGTAAACCGAGGAGCCACGCTCGTAACTCGTAGACCGAGCCGCCGACGGCAAAACGAGCCGTCCTATGATCCGACCGACCGCCGACAAGCAAAAAATCGGCATAAAAGAAAGAAGCTTCTTAGTGCGAGTAAGAAGCTCCTTCCCAAAAAAACAAACCAAAGATAGATAACGGAGAAGTAAAGCATTATCTACCTGCCTGTAAGCGTAATTAAAAAGTTGCGTCCGAACGCACCTCGGCGGCGCGCAAAACACGCACATCCTTGTTATGCGTACATTATATTACTTCAAAGATCTTTTGTCAAGAATATTACCGACAAAAAATTTAAAATTTTATACGTCCTTGAAACAGCTTCCGCCGATGAACTCGCGGAGCAGCGAGTTGCAAGGAACGCAGTCGTCGGGTATGTCTTTGAAATATTTAAGCGTTTTCATGAGCCTGTTCGCGGTTATGAAATGCGGGCTGTCCGACTGGATTTTCGCAAGAGCGGGCATCGCGTATTTTTTTATCACGCAGAACTCGTACACAAGCGAAGAATTGAACACGAAATCACAGCCTTCCTGGAACGGATATATCCATTCGAACTCGCCGCGGCGGACGGACGACCACATTTCGATCGTTTTTTCGGCGTCGGTCGAGCGGAACTGTCTGTCGCGAACGATTCGGCGAAGAAGCCTCAGATCGGTAAGGCTTACCGGGTTGTCGTCGTCGAGATTGAGGACGAACTGCGGCGCAATGTAGATTTTGAACTTCTGGTGCGTGGGAATCGCGAACGACAACTTATCGTTGAGCGCGTGTATCCCCTCGATTATGATCGGCGTATGCTCGTCTATCCTCGTGCGGATTCCGCTTTCGAGCCTGCCGCTCGCAAAATCGAACACGGGAAGCTCCACTTCCTCGCCGTTGATGAGCGCGATCATCTGCTCGTTGAAATATTCGAGGTCGAGCGCGTCTATGCTTTCGAAATCCGGTTTGCCGTCGGCGTCGAGCGGGCAGTCGTCTTTTTCCTTGTAATACATATCGAGCGAAATGCGGAGCGGCTTGATTCCGCGCGACATAAGTTCGATCCTGAGTCGGTTGGAAAAGGTCGTTTTGCCGCTTGACGACGGACCCGCTATGCAGATAAGTTTTATGTCGTTTATGTCGCTTTGTATACGGCTTCCGAGTTCGTATAACATAGCGTTCTGGCGCGTTTCGCACAGGTTCACGAGATCGACGTAGGTTCCGTTTTCCACTTGCTCGTTTATCCGAGCGACAGTTTCCGCCTTGCAACGCTCCGCCCAGTCGCAAGAAGCGCGAAGGGCGCGGCTGTACGTCGGCGCGTCCTCGAACAAAGGAACGGTGCCGTTCGTTTCGGCGCGCGGATACTGCACGATCATGCCGTTGCCGTAAACAGACAAACGGAAATCGCCGAGATACCCCGTCGACGGAACCATATAGCCGTACATATAGTTATAATAATCGTCGCACTTATAGAAATGGCAATATTTTTCGGGACGATATTTCAGAATCGCGGTTTTGTCGTCCGCGCCGATCTTGTCGTAGAACTCGCGAGCCTCGTCTTTCGTCATCGAACACCGCTCGAACGGAAGGTCTTTCGCCACGAGCCGCCCGATCTCTTCCCTGATCGTTCTGACAGTTTTGAAATCGATCGCGGCGCCGTCGGGTTTTACCGCTTCGACGAAAAGCGCGCGCGAAACGTTGTAAGTTATCCTTATTTTATAGTTCGGGAACATTCTGAAAAACGCCATCGATATGAGATATCTGAGGCTCGTTTCATACACTTTTACCGCGTCGACCGAATCGAGCTTTAATAGTTCGACGTTGCAGTCGAAGCACAGTTCGTAATTGAGTTCGCGCAGTCTGTTGTTGACTTTCGCCGCGTAATATTTCTTTTTGTCCTCGCCGCCGATCAACGAAAGAATACTCGTTTTTTCGTTTAATTCGATCGGTTGTCCGTTAAAATTTATCTTAAACATGTTTCCCCTTTCAGTCCTTTTTCGGATATTATATTCTCCGTTTTCCGATATTATATCACAATCGTCCGATTTGTCAATAGCTTGCGGCAAAAAACGCGCGGAACTATACGCAAAAACCTGCGCAGAAATAATGCGCGAGAAATCAGCCGATAAAAGCCCGCGGAAAAAACTTGCGTAAAAAATCAGCCGACCGAAGTTCGATTTCGCGCTTCATTCCAAAGGCGGAAGCAATTTAAAATCAAATCTTTCGCGGAAGTCGTAACTGAAAGTCGTTGCGTTCGTTCCCGCTTGCTTGCTCGTGATGTTGTTGAACGAGTCGTAAGCGTAAGTATAGGTTCCGTCGGCGGGGCGGGATTGCAATGCAAGGGCAACCCCGCCCCCACACTTTCGGTTGTTACGATTTACCAATCAATTTGCAGATAACCTAAAAGGATTCGTCTTTCCAATGCTCTTTTATTATAGCAATGTTTCTTTTAGTCGCATAAATAATCATCGGAAAGCGGTCTTTTTTATTAAGCCTATCTTTCCATATTTCTTGACCTTTTTCCGTGCTGATAACAAGATAATTCAAAACCGGTTTTCCTGCCAGCAACAACTTCTTTTTTATACTGTAGACCTCACTCCATTTTATAATTGCAATCGTGTGAAACAAATCTTTAATGATGATCTTCTCGTTGTCCACCGTGGCAATTTGCACGCATAATGTAGCATTGCCTAAACATACAATGGAAGATACCATTAATAGAGCGTAAAACAAGAATATTGTAAATTTACTATCTCGCCCATCAAATTCTGAAGGAACTAAAATCATAATTAACAACCCAATAACCCCTAAACAATAGTAGGCTATTATCGTAAATAATGAATTGATAAGAAGCTTTTTTGTTTCCTTTTTAGCATTTACCCTTTTCTTTTTCATGTTAACGCCACCCCCACGCTACATAAGTCGCTCAAATCGTTCCGTCGGCGGGGCGGGATTGCAACTCAATGGCAACCCCGCCCGTTGTTACATTGCCGTTACATTGTACTTGTCTTTTTTTATGACGATTTTTTCTTTCTTCCTTTAGTTGCTTTTCGTATTTCTTTTTCAAATTAATTAGTTCATCATATAACTCTTTATGCTATTTAACGACAGTTTCGATTTTTCTTCTTGTAACCTCTGCCACTATCGCCCAAAAATCCGACTCATATTCCTTACGATCGTAAAAAAGCCGCTTCAAACCTTTTTTGCGTTTCCTTAATTCACTCATCTTTTCCGGTTCTTCGCTGTCCGGATTGATATCGTAACGTCCCAATTTATAATAAAGAAATATGTTTAAATCGCCACGTTCTTCAAAGGTGCATACTCTGATCTGAAAAACTCCGTTGTTAAAAACGTGATCGCAACACCCGCCCTCTTTTACAGTCGAGTAAACGCATTTATAATCCGTTATGAGAAAGTTAAGCGCATTGATCATGTATTCATTTCCCATAATAACCTCTAAAAAATCTTATGATATAACCATTTCCATATGTTGCGGCTTTGCCAAATTGCTAGAAGGATTCGTCTTTCCAATGCTCTTTTATTATAGCAATGTTTCTTTTGGTCGCATAGATAATCATCGGAAAGCGATCTTTTTTATTAATCCCTCCTTTCCATATCTCCGGCCCCTTTTCCGTCCTTATCACCAGATAATAAAAGATTGTATTTTGGATTAGCAACGCTTGCTTTTTTATACTGTAGACCTCACTCCATTTTATAATTGCAATCGTGCGGAATAAATCTTTGATGACAATTTTCTCGTTATCAACCATGGCGATTTGCACGCATAACGTAGCACTGCAAAAACATACAATTATGATTACTACAAAAAAAGCATAAGCTAAAAATATTATAAACTTATTATCCTGCTCATCAAATCCTGAAGGAGCTAAAATCGTAAATAACAACAAGAAAATTCCACAACAATAAAGGGTTATCATCATATACGCCGGAGTAACTAATAATTTCCTCGTTTTTTCTTTAGCATTTAACATTTTCTTTTTCATGTTAACGCCACCCCCACGCTACATAAGTCGCTCAAATCGTTCCGTCGGCGGGGCGGGATTGCAACTCAAGGGCAACCCCACCCACACGCTTTCGGTTGTTACATTGCCGTTACATTGTACTTGTCATTTTTTATGACGATTTTTCCTTTCTTCCTTTATTTGCTTTTCGTATTTCTTTTTCAAATCAATTAGTTCATCATATAACTCTTTGCCGGTTTTGTTTGTAAAATCGTTTCCGACACGCCTTGCCCTTTCAATTATTTCGTCGGCAATTTCGATTCTGTTTTTCCTAGAATACCAATAAATGTTAATCAATTCTTGCTTATCATCAATACAGTTTAATGCTATGTACGGCATAGGTAAGGCGGAACAATCGTAGAGATTCAACGAATCTTTGTGGCTTTCGGCAAAGAACACTTCGGTTATAACCGAATAGTCAACCTTAATTTCGTATTGAATTTTATTTTTCCCTTTTCCACCGGATTCCGGGACGAATATGTGATCGGATTCAAAAACAATCTTACTTTTTGCCGATACAACGATCAATCTAACAAAGATAATTGTATCTATAAAGAACAAAATGATAAGCAATTCTTTCGGAATTCCGATATTCGGAAAAACATCGAACATTAAGCAAAAAATCGAACCGATAAAAGCCAATATCAATACTATTTCAAAAATGAAACAAGCAACATAAAGCCAAGAACTTTGAAAAAAAACTTTTCGTTTCATATACTCATGCTCCTAATCATAAAGTGTTATAACTCTTACTATTCCCGTTGGAATTTTCTTTTGATGACGTTTATTACTCATAATATACGATGCATCAAGATATCCACCTACTAAAACACCTAAACTACTGTAAGCTAAATTGTATGTTAAAACTTTCGCAAACGTAGTAAATGAAATACGAGAAATTTTCCCATTTAACAGTTTTGTATTTATCTGTGTCGTTACTTGTTTTAAACTTCCCCTACCAGCGTTAAAACCTGAGATACTCATTCCAGCCATTAAAGCCGACAATCCAGCTGATACACCTGCAGACATTATTGAATATACAATTATTTCGACTAAACTATTATATATACCCCATAATTTCCCTCTCATAGGTGCCTGTTGCTTGAAACAATGCCTCATCTTTATGATTTTTTAACGAGCCGCCCGTCAAAAAGACGTTCGAAATCTTCGAGAGTACCCTCGGAAATCAAGTCCTTTTGGCATAAATACATAGAATCGAAAGGAAAACAAAACTTAAAATAGTAATACACGTCGGTTTCGATTATGCTTTTGACGTCATTTATTCTTCGATTAAAAACCCAAGTTCCTTTTTTATAATCTCTTCCGTATGCATTTTTCCACACGCTTTCGGTTGTTACATTGCCGTTATATTGTACTTGTCATTTTTTATGACGATTTTTCCTTTCTTCCTTTAGTTGCTTTTCGTTTCTGTGTTTTCTTTTTTAGCGAGGTTCTTTTTGTATCTTTCGATACGCCGTTTCGTTGCGTCGTCGATAACTATTTCTACCGGAGAGATTTCCATAATTTCGATAAGTTGTTTTAACTTAACCGGCGTCCAAAATGTTTTTGTGTCTAACG
>CAKQKN010000137.1 GCA_934249215.1 uncultured Clostridia bacterium | reverse complement strand
TTGACATAATTTCGCCCGCTTTTTCCTTGCTCCACAGTTTCTTGCGGAAGTTAAGATCGCACGAAACGGTTATGCCTTTTTCATTCGCTTTTTTGCACGCTTCGAGAGTTATCGCGGCGCATTCGTCCGAAAGAGCGGGCGTAATTCCCGTAAAGTGAAACCGAGTAACGCCTTCGAAAATTTTATCCCAATCGAAGTCGTTTACGCTTGCCGTTTCAATCGCCGAACCTGCTCTGTCGTAAATAACCTTGCTCGGACGTTGACTTGCTCCTTTTTCGCAATAATATATGCCTACTCTGTTGCGCCTCTTACGATTTTAGTAGTATCGACACCGAATTTCCTTAAACTATTGACAGCCGCCTGCCCTATTTCGTGCGCGGGAAGTTTCGAAACAAACGCACAATCCACGCCGTAATTCGCAAGGTTCACGGCAACGTTCGCTTCCGCGCCGCCGAAAATTGCTTCATATTTTTCGCTCTGAACAAATCTTAAATAGTTTTCGGGAGCAAGCCTGAGCATAACCTCGCCGAACATCACAACTTTCATAATTCCACCTCTTTTATTATCTCGCATGCTTTTTTACAGTTCTCGGTTATGTCGCCTTTCATCATAAACGAACCGCCGACCGCGAATATCTTGTCAAATTCCAAAAACTCTTTTAAGTTGGTCAAATCCACGCCGCCCGTCGGTATAAATTTAACCTGCGGGTACGGACCGGATAACGCTTTGAGCGCTTTAAGCCCGCCGTAAACGTTCGCGGGGAAGAACTTAACGGTAGTTATTCCGAGTTCCAGAGCCTGCATAATTTCCGTCGGCGTTATGCATCCGGGATAATACGGAATACCCTATTTATGAACATATAGCGCGACTAGTTCGGAAAATCCCGGGCTTACTATAAACTTTGCTCCGGCATTTACAGCGCGGATTGCCTGTTCTTCGTTTATAACCGTTCCCGCACCGATATGCATATCCGGGAATAGTT
The DNA here is from genome assembly GCA_934249215.1 of uncultured Clostridia bacterium. Taxonomy (GTDB): domain Bacteria; phylum Bacillota; class Clostridia; order Christensenellales; family Borkfalkiaceae; genus HGM11416. The sequence continues at coordinate 1,373 of CAKQKN010000137.1, read as the reverse complement.
TCACGGCAAGTTTTATCGATTCTTCCGCGCATGCCGTTCTGAACGTTATCTCGGCACAGTTCACGCCGCCCGCCCTTAACGCCGACAGCGTTTTTTCGGTTTCGATTACGTCTTTAATCACCACTCCGGGGATCAGTTTATTTATATTTTATACTCCGCTGTATGCCGAGAAACCACCGTCCACGGGGATAACCGTTCCCGTTACGAAACCGCTCGCTTTATCGTCGGAAAGCCACAATAAACAACCTATAAGGTCACTTATCTCGCCAAATTTTTTCATAGGCGTTGCCGCGAGTATCTTACCCGTTCTTGCCGTCGGCGTGCCGTCCTCGTTATATAAAAGCGTGCGATTCTGATTGGTTACAAAGAACCCGGGCGCGATCGCATTGCAACGGATTCCGCAGGGCGCAAAGTGAACGGCACGCCATTCGGTAAAGTTTGACACGCCCGCCTTTGCCGCAGAATACGCGGGGATTTTCGTCAGCGGACGAAATGCGTTCATAGACGAAATATTTATGATGTTTCCGCCCGTTTTAACCATTCCTTCGGCAAAAACCTGCGTTACCAGAAACGCCGACGTGATATTAAGGTCGAAAACAAATTTAAGACCGCTTTCGTCGAGCGCGAAAAAGTCTTTTAAACCCTCCGCTCCGAGCATTTCGGGCGACATGGTCTCGTTGTCGCAGGTGGCTTTCGGATTGTTTCCGCCTGCACCGTTTATAAGGATATCCACCTTACCGAATGCTTCGATAACGGTACTATAGGCGGACTTTATGCTTTCTTTATCCAAACAGTTGCAACGAATAGCAAGCGCGTTTTCGCCTATCTCGTTCGCAATTTTTTCAGCCGCGTCATAGTTGATATCAAGCAGTGCAACCTGCGCGCCGCAAGCCGCCAGAGCCTTTGCGAACTCGCCGCAGATTATTCCGCCCGCGCCCGTTATAGCAACGCTTTTGTTGCTTAAATCAATTTTAAATGGTAAATCGTACATAATAATTCCTTTCGTTATTTTTTTAAATCTTTTTGCACTGTCTCGAAAACGCCGTTTAAATACGCCGCACCCAAAGCCCTGTCAAACAATCCGTAACCCGATTTTTACGAAAACGCCCCGCTTCGTGGAACGCGTTCGGAAATATCTACTGACGACGGCGACTTTTACGCTTTATTCAGACGTAAACATTCGAGATAAAACGCCCAATCCTCGCGGCTGAAAAAATGTACGCCGTCGCGGACGAAAAACGCTATCTCTCCTCCGACGTTCTTTTCACCGACTTTAAGCGGCTTTTTTGCGGGGTTCAGCCCGATTAAGCCGAGTTCTTTATATGCCTCGCTCGCCGCTTCGGCGCATAAATATTGCGCGTCGGTATCAGCCC
>CAKQKN010000136.1 GCA_934249215.1 uncultured Clostridia bacterium | reverse complement strand
ACAGACGCACTGCGGCGGGGGAGCAAAAGCTCCCCCGCCGTTTTCATCCCCACATAAATAAGTGGGGTAACAAACGCTTGACAAGCGAACGATCGGTAGGTATAATATTTGTCCTACCGCGAAATATCGGAAATTGTCGGGGAGAATGGCGGACGGAATGGATGTTGAACTGTTTTACGAGGAAAAAGGGCAGGGCTTGCCGTTTATTTTCCTTCACGGGAACGGCGAGGACGGATCGTATTTTAAAAACCAGACGGAATATTTTAAAAATAAATATCGCACGATTGCCGTCGATTCGAGAGGTCATGGAAAATCGCCGAGAGGAACCGCGCCGCTTTCGATCGGGCAGTTTTCCCGCGATTTATACGATTTTATGAATTTGCTCGGCATTCCAAGTGCGATCATTCTCGGTTTTTCGGACGGCGCGAACGTTGCGATGACGTTTGCGATGAATCGCCCCGAGATGGTGAAAGCGCTGATTTTAAACGGCGGAAATCTGTGTCCCGAGGGTGTGAAACGCTCGACGCAGTTCCCGATCGAAATCGGATATAAAATCGCAAAGCATTTTGCAAAAAAGTCGGAAAAAGCCGCAAAAAATGCCGAAATTCTCGGGCTCATGGTGAACGAGCCGCATATCGTGCCGAGCGAATTATCGAAAATCACCGCGCCCACGCTCGTCGTCTGCGGCACGCGGGATATGATCAAAGACTCGCACACGAGGTTGATCGCCGAAAATATTCCGAATGCAAAACTGACGATTTTAAAGGGCGATCATTTTATCGCAAGCAAGCGCCCCGCCGAGTTCAACCGTGTGGTGGACGAGTTTCTGAACAATCGCTTAACCGATGACAATGGCAATTGACAACGGCGCTGTATAACTGTATAAATATTTAAAATCAATGAATATTTGTCGAGGAAATATGAAACGAGAACGCATCTTTTTAAAGGTTGTCGCGGTTATGTTTGCGACTGTGTTCGCGGCGGGTTTTGCGCTTTTGGTTGCCTGCGACAACGCCGAGTTTACTGGAAACCGCGTGGCAAATCCCGATTCCTACACGCTTGAAATCGAGCGAATGAACGGCGTCGATCGTCACACGATGAGTTTGAGTGCGGGCGACGTGCTGGAAGTGCGATTCGTCGCCGAAAAGGGTTCGTTGACGCTGGAAATCGAAGCCGAGGACGGCACGAAACTATATTCCGGCAACGGCACCGAGCTGTCCGACTTTACGCTCAACGTAGACAAAGTCGGCGATTATACGATAACGGTGAAAGCGAAAAACGCGAAAGGGGAGATTTCGGTACGGCTTGTCAAGCCGCAACTCTTTTCTGCCGCCCCTCGCCGCAAAAATACGCTCGGCGGGCGGCTCGGATATATCCGCACGGGCTCGGAAATAGTCTTTTAACCCGAAATTCGTCATTGAATGACAGATGTTTCGAAATAATTACAAAAATTTTCGAAAAAATTTCAAAAAAAATGAGAATTATGTCGGCGTTCGATCGTATATAAGGCAGAAACAAAAAAGCGAAACGGTTTTGCCGCAGCTCGGCTGACGACGAACGTGCGTCCGACCTCGGAAAATCGGATATCGCGAAAAAGGAGTAACGATTATGAAAAAGAACTTATTTGCAAAACTTGCCGGAATATCTCTTGCCGCCGTATTGTCCGTCGGCGCGATCGCATGCACCGTCGATCCGGGTAACTCGTCCGATGCCGGCGGGCTTACCCGAAACTTCAAGTCGAGCAACGAATTTTTTGCGATGTCCGCCGCATCCGGCGTTAGTTTTTTGGACGCCGAAAGCGGTTCGACCCGCGTTAAAAAAGCGCGCGCCGTCGGCATGAAAAGCGAATCCGCGGGTAAAATTTTAAACGAAAACTTAAACGGAAACTCGAGCGAAAACCCGAGCGAAAACGGAGGGGAGAACGCCGGCGAAAGTTCGGAAATTCTTGCTCGTCCGTCCGAATATACCGACGAAAGCGTTGCCGAAATCAGAAATTGTCTTGTTCTGTTCGACTCGGTCGTGGGCGGCGGAGTGAACTTCGAAGTCGGCGAAAACTCTGAAACGGACGGCGCTTACGCTTCCTACGGGTTCAGAATGACGGTGAATTTCGGCGGTGAAAGCGCGGTTATGTATTACGACGAAACGGGCACGAAAACCGAAGTCGACGATGACGAAACCGAGGAAAAAACGACGCTGAAAGGCGTTCTCGTGTCGGGAAACAACGTATACGACGCCTCGGGTATCCGCGAGATCGAGAAAGAAGCGGACGAAAAGGAATATTCGCTCGAACTTCTGATAAAGCGCGACGCCGCGTCTTACGTGAAATTCTCTTATGAAACGGAGAGCGAAAAAGGCAAAAACGAAACGGAATACAAATGTGAAATATTCGAAAACGGCAGAAAAATTCAGGAAACCGAAATCGAGATCGAGGAGAAAAACGGCAAAACGGAAATCAAATTCGAGCTCGAAAAGAACGGCAAGGGCGACGGCGTGGAATACGAGATCGTCAAGCGTTCCGAGGGTGCGTTCGATATAGTCCGCGAAGAGAACGGCAAAAAATCTTACGTTCTCGCCGAAAAACAAGCGGACGGCTATAAATTCACTTACTCGAATCTGTTCGTCGAAATCGTGCCGTTCGTCGGCTGACAATTTCTTTGATTCCGAAAAACACAATAGAAACGCGGGGCTGTCGCAAGTTGTTTTTTTGCAATTTGCGACAGCCTTTTTCATTAAATCAAATTGCAGAAAAAGTCGCCTTTTCGGTAGTTAGTGATATTGATTGGAATCCCTAAAATCACGTTTTTTCGTTATTTCATTGACAAATATATTATCAAGGAGTATAATGACGTCGTAGGATTTTCAGAAGGTAACAAGCGGCAAATATTCGCATCGACAGACGTGTTCGTACGGAGGATCCGCCAATGAATATAAAAAATAGCGCAAACGAAATCATCGATCGGGGGTTCGTTTGCGTTTTTTTGTTATCGGGCTTCCGTTTTCTGTCGCAAAAAAGTTTGTGCCGTCGAACGGAAAACCTTTTGTAGGACGAATATAATCCTTATTTTAATACGGCGTTTACGAAAAGGAGGAAAACCTTATGAAGAAGATGTGGCTCAAACTCGTGTCGTTCGTTATGTCTTTCGTAATGACGATAACTTTTATGCCGAGGTCGATGATAAACGCGGTTGCGGACGGCGTCGAAAACGCGGGTTCCGCGAGCGAAGAATCGGCTTCCGCTGCCGTCGGTGTTACCGAAATAAATACGGATAACCGTACCGACAGTTACATTTCAAAGGAATTGACCGAAAAAAGAACGGAAGATTCCAAGCGGTTTCTGCTTGACGACGGGACGATCATGGAACAGCGTTTTGCCGTTCCCGTGCACTATCTGGACGGCGAGAATTACAAGGAAATCGACAACACGCTCGAGGCGAAAACTTCGGCCGACGGAGAAACTTATTACGCGAACAAGGCGAACTGTTTCACCGTCAGATTGTCCGAGAATATGACGAAAAACCAAGCCGTTTCCATCGAAAAAGATGGGTATACGATCGATTTTATCGTGAACGATAAACCGAACGAAACTGTCAGGGTTTCAAAAGCGGTGTTGCCCGCAGAAACGGCTATAAATTCAGCGGTAACTTCCGCCGCAAATTCTTCCGCAAATACCGATACGAATTCGGTGGCTAAAATAGCGGGTACGGACACCGTGGACTATAACGCGATACGAACGACCGAACCCGTTCAGCCGCGAACCGACGAAAGCGTCCTTACCTATAAGAAAGTATTTTCGGGCGTGGACTTCGAATACTCTGTCGATTCGTGCGGGCTTAAGGAAAACATTATCATAAACCGCCGCTTGTCCGACTACGTGTTCACGTTTACCCTCGCGACAAAGGGTTTGCGGCTTACTTTGGGCGCGGGCGGGGAAATAACGGCGTATAACGAGGACGACGAAGCGAAATTCGTGATTCCCGCGCCGAATATGACGGACGCTGACGGCGTTTACAGCGAGGACGTTTATTATCGTCTTGCGGAAATAGATGACGATAAATACGCGCTGGGCATTGTGGCGAGCGAGGAATGGTTCGCCGATCCGAGCCGCGCTTTCCCCGTAAAAATCGATCCCGCTGTTTCTGCCGGAGAAAAAAAGACCGCAAAAGGTTTAACGGTGTATGAAGCAAGCACCATTCGCGAGTATAATCAGTCGAGGATTAAATTCGGGAAAGTCGATTCTAAAAGATGCGACTCGTTCATGTCGTTCCCGAACGAAAACAATCAGTTTTATCTGGTCGGGCACCAGCTGGCGTTCAGCAAACTCAAATATTACGTAAGGAGCGTCGGCGGCAACGCCGCGGGCACGACGGAATATAAAGTCAAAACGGCAAAAACCTTAAAGCCTCTCAGTGCAGACATGAACTTCGGCGATTTCGATTGGACGAATAAACCGGTATTACTTTCGGGGTCGATAAAATCGACGAAAGTCTTGATTCTCGACGCAACTCACGAATCGCGCTGGGAAGAAGCGTATTTCAATCCCGAGGACTTTGCCGATTGCCCCGATATGGTGTTCCATTGGACGTACATCTCATTAAACGACAATCAGCACGGCGAAGTCGACGTGCGGAGCGGAAATCTGCCGAGCGTGTTGAATTACTACGTTCCCACGGTCGGAATAAAAGACGATCTGCCTTACGAGCAAGTGAAATATAACGGCGGCGGGGCGGCGGTGAATCTCGTCAGCGGCGCGCTCACGGCAACGTTCAACGCGCTGTCGATCGACGTTGCGGAAAACCCCATTTCGTTGCAACTCGTCTATAACGACGGTTACGACGATATAATGACCGAATTCGGCATGCACAAAATGTTCGGCAAGGACTTCAAACTCAATTTCCAGCAAGCGCTCAGAATCGACGGCAGATCCGTAAGGTATATCGACGAGGACGGTTCGATCGACACGCTCGGTCAAACTCTCGGCACTTATTATTCCGTCGACAAGAATATGACGTATACGACCGACGGGCACTCGCTGTATATCGGCACGCGGACACGGGTGTCTTTCAGCGGTACTCAACTATATAGATATTACGATGCAAGCGATATCTACGCGGAAAAACTGATGTACGAAGTTTTCTATTCGGGGAACAAGATAACCCAGATCGCGGGATATACGAACGGAAACAAAACGCACTACGTTTCGTTTACCTATAACGGCGACGACCGCGTGAGTTCCGCAAGGTCATACGTTTCCGAATACGTCGGCGGCGGCAATTTCAGCTTGCTTGCGCGGTGCGATTTCGTTTATAATTCCGACGGGCGCTTGATCGAGATCAAAAACGGCAATTCGGACAACGTAAAATTCACGCTCAACTATGCAAGCAATCTCTTGCACGGGCTGACGGATTTTGACGGGTATGGTTATATTTTCAACAGAGCCGCCTCAACGAGTCGGGTTTCTCTCGTAAATACGACGTACGGCGAGAGCATATCTTCCGGCAATTATTTCAGTAACTTCGACGGTTATACGCGTTACTGGCTTCGTAGTGACAATTCGGCGACTTTGGAATATTACGTAAACGGGAAGTATGAGGGCGATCGTAACGTAACCCGCAGTTTCGGCAAAGGATTCCGAAGCGAATGGACTGTTGACGATCAGGAAGAAGAAACGATCATCTCGACTTCCGTTGCGGACATGACGGGCTCAAGTGAAGGCAGTTATCTGACGTATACGACGTCGGACTACGTGACGAAGGAAAAAGACAACACTTCCCTTGTTGACGAAGCCGCTTTGGCCGCGGGCAATTCTTTGGACGGGACGATTTCCGCAGATCACGGCGTGGTTTCAAAAACGGGACGGCAATATTGTCTGAGCTTAAAAATCTCAAGTTTGGGATCGACTTTCGTCGAGGTCTACGTTGCGGGGACGAAGCGCGGAACGATCGGCATAAGCGACACCACGGTTGCGTATTACATAATCCCCGTAAGTTACTATCAGCAAAGCGGAACCACCGCAATAAAAATCAAAAACGTCGGTAATAACGATATAACCGTTTCCAACGTTTCGTATAACTACTATACGAGCGTGAAAAAGACGAAGAGAATCGAAACGTACACAATAATCAACTACGTAACGCAAACGGAAAGCGTTTCGCTCGATAGCAAGCAAACGACGACTTACGACTATTTCGGCCGTCCGCTTCAAGTGACCGACGTCGATTATAAAGTTTCGCCCTCGGAAACCAAAACCTATACGTATACCTACGCTTCGGGCGGAAGCGAGTTCAACTGTAATCGGCTCGAGTCTGTGTCCGACGGAACGAAATCTGTCGAATACTCGTACGACGCTCCCGCGTCGGACGAACGGCAAACCACCGTCCTCACGCGAAACGGGTCCGTACCCGTTACGAAAACGGTGACGCTGACGCACGGCTCGCTCGGCGACTATTACGTGAGCGAAACGCGGAACGGAATCACGGTAAAAACCGAATATGCGATAAAAGCGGGAAATATCAGACCGTATAAAGTTACTACCGGCGACACCGTCGTCGAGTATGAGTATAACTACGACGGGAACGTTACTTCCACAAGCATAAACGGGGTGTTGACTCAACAGACGAGTTACAGCGGCGTAACCGGCAAAGAAAGCGGATATTCGATCGGCGGCTTAGAAAGTTATTCGTTAGTTCGCGATTCTTCGGTTCACGGTTTGGTTACGGGTGTGAATTATCAAGGCTCGCGGATGATGAGCTTCGGGTATAACGTAAACGGCGATCTGAACTCCGTGACGTATGCGAACGGCGCAACGTACGAATACGCCTATAATTCAAACAGAAGAATACAGACCGTTGCCGTTCGCGATTCTTCGTCTGCCCCGCAAACGACGTTCACTTGTGGTTACAGAAGCGGCGAACTGAGGAGTGTTGTTCAAAGCGCGGACGGCGTGACTCAATTAACGTACTCCCTTGCCGAATATGAAAACGAACGCTATGACACGACGATCAGCGGCGACGTAAACGCAAGTTTTTCATATTATTACGACGAGGACACCGGGCTGATCAAAAGAAGAACGATAAGCATCGGAAACGGAATTCGGACGCGCGACGAGTATTTCAATTTCGACCGCCACGGAACGCTTCTCGACGTCGGCGACGTCGGGTTCAAAACGTTTTATTCATACGACTCGAACGACCGCGTCGCTTCGCAAAGATACAACGTCGGCGGGGCTGATCGTATGACTTTGCAGTTCGAATACGACACGATCGCCGAGGGAACGGTAACGTATCAGACCGGTCGGATAAAGAAGATCACGAACGCGACGACGGGTACGAACCAGACTTACGTCTACAACAACAAAGGCTTCGTCAGCTCGTATAAGGACAGCAAAACGAACGACGTTCGCCATTTCACTTACGACGCGGCTGGCAGGCTCCTTTCCGACGGAACCTATACTTACGCTTACGACTCGTTCAACAATATCACGAGCAAACAAGCGGGAACGAACGCAACGACTTTCAGTTACGACTCGTCAAAGAAAACGCGGCTTAACAGCGTTACGGAGAACGGCTCGACGAAATATTTCGTTTACGACGCGATCGGAAACGTCACGACTTACA
>CAKQKN010000135.1 GCA_934249215.1 uncultured Clostridia bacterium | reverse complement strand
AAGTAATCTTCAATCAAAATTTTTTAAATCAATAATTGAATAGTCTCCGACAAATCTTTTTATTGTAAATATTATACCACAAATTAAGACAAATGTATCAAAAATAACGCATATTTTATAGTCGATTCTGATCTATTATAGTCGCATTTTGTCGATTATCGTCGAAAATTACCCACACTCCCAACGCAAAAATACTTCAGCAAAACCCGTTCCTAAAAATCAGAATTATCTTCGCAATTATCACTTTATTGCTTCTTCCGAAGTAACGGTTCGCAAGTTAATTTTATCCTTCCCTTTTCGACTTGCGGAGCCGATTCAGGTTTTCCAAAACGAACGGACTGTTTGTCGCAATGCGCATAAGCGTCGGACAGCCGTCTACATCCCCGCAGTCGGCGCATGTGTGAAAACCCTTTTCACGGACGCAGTTACGTACGGGGCAAAGCTTGTCGCAAAAAAGCGTTTTTGCGCCTTCGAGCCGACAGCCCGTGCAATTAATCGTTTCCGCCGTAATCGTCACCCCGATGAGTTTTGTCCACAGCGCGGCGGTCTTTTCGCGCAGAGCGTTATCGTTCGTAATCGTCGCAATCCGCGCGTCGCATTTTTCGCAGTCCAAACCGCAACAGCCTATAAGTTGATTTGCGTTTTCCATCGTTAACCTCATAAAACGGAATTTACAACGTCAATTCCATAACGTTGTAATCTTTTTCCGCAATAATATAAAATCCGTTCTTTTTCCAAAAAGAATTGCTCTGCGGATTTTCTTTATCCACCCCGATACGCACTTTCTTAAAGCCCGACAGTTTCAAACAGTTACAAACGCCTCTCAAAATATCGGAGCCGACGCCTCTATTCTGATAACGTATATTCGTCATAAACAGTCCGATGAAGACAATTTCGTCCGTCGGATAGCCTAAAATCAAATCCATATTCGCAACCAACGAATCGCCATCAAAAAAACCAACGTAATATTTATCGTCGTAACTCTTGTCGGGCGGCAACGCTTTTATATCTCCCGCAATACTTTCTTTCGTAACAAACGGCGGATGATATTTATAGTAAATTTCGTTTTTGCAACTCATATCGTAAACGATATCTACGTCATTCAGGCTTAACGCACGCACCTCGTATTTTTTCGATAATAATCCGATATCCATACCTATCTCCCCGATAAATTTCGATTTGCCTGTTTCAAAATCAAAGAGAGAATTTTTATATTTTTTAGCAATAAAAACACTTTTATCCCTTGAAGTCTTTGCCCCACCAATTCGGCATTAGTTCTTTGAGCGTAACGGTTTTTCTGCTTTCAAAATCCAGCATAATTTCCGTATTTTCGTTCTCTTCGTTCAATTGATACAGAAATTCACGGCACGCACCGCAAGGCATTCCGCTGCCGCCGCCAAACGGCGCTTTATCCCGAAAGGCAATCAACCGCTTTATTTTCGTCTGACCGCTGCTCAAATACATATTCAATGCGGCGACGCGTTCGGCGCACAGGTTCATCACGCCGCTGCAAGACTCAATGCAAAACCCCGTATAGATCGTTCCGTCGTCGCTTTCCAAAGCGCAAACCACGTGATGCGCTTGAATAAAATGGCTTACGTCCTCCGGGTGATATTCTTTTTCCGCCCTTTGATAGAGCTTTTCCCATATATCCATATCATACTCCTGAATTCTCGATATAACTAATCGTTTTTTATTCTTCGATAACCTCGTCAAGCGTTGCGACAGAGCAACCCTTACTTTCGTAATACGCAAGCAGCTCGGGCAGTTTCTTTTTGTCGTAACTCGTGATACAATCGGACAAAACGTGAACCGCATATCCGCTTTTCGCCATGTTGAAACAAGTGGATTTGATACAAGCCGCGGCGTCTGCGCCGACGATATAAAACTCGGTAACGTCGTGCTTTTTAATGAAATCGACAAAAGGCTCGCTTGTCAGCGCATTGCTTTTCGTTTTTGTAAAAATATGATCGGACGCAACTTTCATCTCCGACACAAATTCCGCGCCGCGCGTTCCCGCCTTAAAAGTTCTCGTTTTCTCAGACAAATTGTTGTGCTTGATATAGACTACGTGCATCTCATTGCCGACCGCCCAATCGATCGCTTGATTGACGCGCCCGATGATCTCTTTGTAATTTTTCGTGATGTCGTTTTGAAGGTCGATCACGACCAATGCGTTTTTTTCCATAAATTTCTCCGTAATTCCAAAATGCTTTTCTAAATTCCGACAACGATATAAACGTTGTCGGGAAGAATCGTCCCGTTTTTCCAAACGGTTTCGAATTCTTCCGTCGTCAGCGCCCGATTGTATCGCGCGTCCGTCGCATTGGCGTTTGCCTCAAGCGAGTCCGCCAGATAGATATTCTGCTCGTCATAGCCGACGACGACGGCGTAATGCGTGTCGCCCGGAATCCGAATAAAGACGATGATAGGGTTTCCGCTCGTCAACCGTTGTTTCAACGTGTCAACGCTTCCGTGTCGGGCTTCTGCTTTATATCCGCGCTTTTCAAAAACGCTCGCAATACTGTTCGAGGGAACGAATCCGAATATTCGGTCGATCTCCGGCGCAAGTTCTTCACCGCTTAAATTCTCGCCAAGGCTACGCAAAAGGTACGCCGAAGCATAAGCCGCGCATTTCCCGTCCGTCTGATAGTCGATGCGATTCTCTTCGGCTTTGCAAAAAAATTCGGGCGGATAATCAAAAACGTCAACGTCGTCTTCCGGCGGACTTACATATAAAATGAAGCCGCCCGCCGCGACAATTAATAGAACGATCGCAATAATCGCGACTATCGTACATATTTTTCGCATCTTCATTACTCTATCACCAGTTTCGCCTGTAAATTCAGCAATTTCTCAACGCAGTGCTTCAAATTTTCGTTTTTGCTCAAAAATATTCCTGTCATTTGCGTTCTTTGTCCGTAGCGATTCCCGACTCGTCGGTGCCGTACGTTTTGAAAAATTGCCGTATATGCCGCCCGATCAGACTCATCGCTTCCTCTTCGCGCTCGGGTTCGCGGTCGCAAAGATTTATCCAGACGGAAACGGGCAGACATAACTGCGCCGCCATAATTTCGGGATCGCAGTCTTTCAGCCTGCCGTTGCGGATAAAAAATTGCATAAGCCCGATAAAATATTGCATAACGCTCGTGTAATTCTGCTTGGTCTGAAGTTCAGCCATCTGCGCATTGCGAAATTGCTCCACCGTCAGCATTTTGCGGGCTTTGCTTATCAAAGGATCATGCAGAATATAGCGGATTTGCTCAAAAACCAACCGTTCCACTTCTTCAACCGATAAATTCCTCTTTGCTTCGGCAAACGCGGCGTTATCCCAATCGGAATGAATAAAAATCGACCGCTTATCATATTGATCCATAGCCTGCGCAGTCAACGCGTCCAGAATTTCCTGTTTGCTTGCGAAGTGGCTGTAAAGCGAAGCCTTGCGTATGCCGACCGCCTCGGCAATTTGCGAAACAGAAGTGGCTTCGAATCCCTGCGTCGAAAACAAATCGAGCGCCACAGCCAAAATTTCTTGTTTTGTGTTCCCTTTTTCCATTGCACGATCTCCGAACAGTTTCTCGAGCGTCACTCGCCTACACATTATAACTACCTACCGTTCGGTTGTCAACTATCATAAACGAAATTTCTCGACCTTTTTCGTCCTTTTTCGGAAACAGCAAAAAAATTCCCATGCACGATCGTGCACGGGAATTTTTGTATATTAAGTTATAAATTACTTAATGATGCTTGCAACGACGCCGGAACCAACGGTTCTGCCGCCTTCACGGATAGCGAAACGGAGACCTTCTTCGATAGCGATCGGGGTGATCAGCTTAACGGTGATGGTTACGTGGTCGCCGGGCATTACCATTTCAACGCCAGCGGGAAGTTCGATCGAACCGGTAACGTCGGTGGTTCTGAAATAGAACTGAGGACGATAGTTGTTGAAGAACGGAGTATGACGGCCGCCTTCTTCTATCGTCAGAACGTAAACCTGACCGGTGAACTCGGTGTGAGGATGAATGGAACCGGGTTTAGCGATAACCTGTCCTCTTTCGACGTTCTTTCTGTCGATACCACGGAGAAGAGCGCCTACGTTGTCGCCTGCCTGAGCTTCGTCGAGGAGCTTACGGAACATTTCGAGACCGGTAATAACGGTGTTCGTCTTTTCTTCCTTAAGACCAACGATTTCAGCGGGATCGCCGACTTTAGCTACGCCACGTTCAACTCTTCCGGTAGCAACGGTACCACGACCGGAGATCGTGAATACGTCTTCAACGGGGAGCAGGAAGGGCTTGTTGTCTTCTCTTTCAGGGCTGGGGATATAGCTGTCAACAGCATCCATGAGTTCGAGAATGCACTGGCATTCGGGAGCAGCAAGGATTTCCTCGTTGGAAGCGCCGGAAGAAGCTTTTTCCAAAGCTTTGAGAGCCGAACCCTTGATGATGGGGGTCTTGTCTCCAGGGAATCCGTACTCGGTAAGAAGATCTCTGATCTCTTCTTCAACGAGCATAATGAGTTCTTCGTCATCAACCTGATCGCATTTGTTCAGGAATACAACGATATAAGGAACGCCAACCTGACGAGCGAGCAGGATGTGCTCTCTGGTCTGGGGCATCGGACCGTCGGTAGCAGCAACAACGAGGATCGCGCCGTCCATCTGAGCAGCGCCGGTGATCATGTTCTTAACGTAGTCGGCGTGACCCGGGCAGTCAACGTGAGCATAGTGACGTTTGTCGGTCTGATACTCAACGTGCGCGGTATTGATCGTAATACCTCTTGCTTTCTCTTCGGGGGCTTTATCGATTTCGTCGTATCTCATTTTCTGAGCGTCGCCCTTGCAAGCAAGAACCATAGTGATAGCTGCGGTCAACGTGGTTTTACCGTGGTCGACGTGGCCGATGGTACCAATGTTTACGTGCGGCTTACTTCTGTCGAATTTTGCCTTTGCCATAATTTTGTTTCCTCCAAGAATGTTTTTAATAATTTTTTATTTTTTTAGTTATTTCAAAGCTTTTCGCGCTTCAAACGTTTTTTCCGCGGCAAGTCCGCGGGACTTAGTTCAAGCCTACCATCCGGTTCGGCAAGTTATGCGGATTATTCCTTATTCGTGCGGGTGCCGATAATCTTTTCGGCAACGCTCTTCGGAACCTGTGCGTAATGATCGAACTGCATCGTGTAGTTGCCTCTGCCCTGCGTTCTCGAACGAAGGTCGGTTGCGTAACCGAACATTTCGGACAGCGGGATTTCCGCGTCGATGACTTTCGAACCGTTACGATCGTCCGTACCGGTAATCGTTCCGCGGCGAGCGGTAACGTTACCCATAACGTCGCCGAAGTAATCGTCGGGAAGAACGATTTCAACTTTCATGATAGGTTCGAGAATAACGGGGTTAGCCTTCGAAGCACCGTCCTTGAACGCCATACTGCCGGCGATCTTGAACGCGATTTCCGAGGAGTCGACTTCGTGATAGCTTCCGTCGTAAACGGTAGCCTTGAAATCGACGACTTCATAGCCCGCGAGTATACCGTTTTTAGCGGCTTCTTCGATACCTTTTCTGATAGGTTCGATATATTCCTTCGGAATGCTTCCGCCGACCGTTTCGTCCTCGAAAACGAATCCGCTTCCGGGTTCGAGAGGTTCGAGTCTGACTTTACAATGTCCGTACTGACCTTTACCGCCAGACTGGCGCTTATACATACCTTCGCAGTCAACAGCCTGACGGAAGGTCTCTCTGTAAGCAACCTGCGGCTTACCGACGGTCGCTTCGACTTTAAATTCGCGAAGCAGTCTGTCGACGATGATTTCGAGATGCAACTCGCCCATACCGGCGATAATCGTTTGCCCGGTATCCTTATCGGTATAAGTCTTGAAAGTCGGATCTTCTTCGGCAAGTTTGATAAGAGCAAGCGTCATTTTTTCCTGTCCGGCTTTGGTCTTGGGCTCTATCGCGACCCTGATAACAGGTTCGGGGAACTCCATCTGTTCGAGAATTATAGGCGCGTTTTCGGAGCACAGCGTATCGCCCGTCGTGGTTTCCTTAAGACCGACGATAGCGCAAATATCACCCGAGTAAATCTCGTCGATTTCTTCTCTGTGATTTGCGTGCATACGAAGCAGTCTGCCTACTCTCTCCTTCTTGCCCTTCGAGCTGTTATACACGTAAGAGCCGGAAGTAAGCTTACCGGAGTAAACTCTGAAGAACGCGAGTTTGCCGACGAACGGGTCGGAAACGATCTTGAACGCGAGCCCCGCAAAAGGTTCGTCATCCGCGGTTCTTCTCGTTTCGGGTTCGCCTTTGGGGCTTACGCCCTGAACGTGGTCAACGTCGATAGGACTCGGCAGATAATCCACGATGGCGTCGAGCAAATGCTGAACGCCCTTGTTCCGATAACTCGATCCGCAAAGAACGGGAGTGACCTTCATCGAAAGAGTGGCTTTACGGAGCCCTGCTTTGATCTCGTCGACCGTAAGCTCTTCTCCGTCGATGTACTTCATCATAAGATCGTCGTCCGCTTCTGCGGCGGCTTCGACCACCTGCGTATGATAAAGTTCCGCATCGTCGCGATATTCCTCGGGAATCTCGACGACTTCTTCCTCTTTTCCGAGGTCGTCCTTATACATTATCGCGTCCATCGCGATAACGTCGATGATACCTTTGAATGTATCCTCTTTGCCGATCGGCAAAGTGATGGGGATAGCGTTGGTATGCAGTCTGTCTTTCATCATCTGGATAGCTCCGAAGTAGTTGGCTCCGTTTATATCCATTTTGTTAACGTACGCGATGCGCGGCACATGATACTTGTCCGCCTGACGCCAGACGGTTTCGCTCTGGGGTTCGACGCCGCCTTTGGCGCAGAACGTTGCGACCGCTCCGTCGAGAACACGGAGAGATCTTTCGACCTCAACCGTAAAGTCAACGTGTCCCGGCGTATCGATGATATTGATACGATTTCCTTTCCACTGACAAGTCGTGCAGGCGCTGGTGATGGTGATACCTCTTTCCTGCTCCTGAACCATGAAGTCCATGGTAGCCGTCCCGTCATGCGTTTCGCCGAGCTTATGAGTTTTTCCCGTATAGAAAAGTATTCTCTCCGTCGTGGTAGTCTTGCCCGCATCGAGGTGGGCCATGATACCTATGTTACGTGTGTTTTTTAATTCAAATTCTCTCGGCATTTTTCCCCTTATTTACCAACGGAAGTGCGCAAACGCTTTGTTTGCTTCCGCCATTCTGTGAACGTCTTCCTTCTTCTTGACCGCTCCTCCTGCGTTGTTGTAAGCGTCAATAAGCTCGTTTGCAAGTCTTACGGACATATCTCTGTCGCTTCTGTTTCTCGCGTAAGAAACGATCCAGCGGATAGCGAGAGTCTGTCTTCTTTCCGGTCTGATTTCGATAGGTACCTGATAGTTCGATCCGCCGACGCGTCTTGCCTTGACTTCGAGCAAAGGCTTAACGTTTTCCATAGCCTGATTGAATATATCCATAGGTTCCTGACCGAGTTTGTTTTTCATGATATCAAACGCTTCGTAAACGATACTCTGCGCCGTACCTTTTTTACCGTCGTACATCACCTGGTTGATAAGTTTGGTAACCACGGTGCTGCCGTACATAGGATCGGGTAATACGTCTCTCTTGGGGACGCCTCCTCTTCTTGGCATGTTTAATTCCTCCTTTAATTTTTCAGGGCTCAGCCCTTAAAGTACAGCTATCGCAATTTAATGCGAACCTTCTGCCTTGCGGCATACTGCCTACCATTATCGGGCTTTAGGAGTCGTCGCAAACGCTTCGACTCCGCGAATAAATCTATTCCGAAATAAGTAGGTTAATCGATTGTCTGATTACTTAGGACGTTTTGCGCCGTATTTGCTGCGCGCCTGTCTGCGTTTTGCAACGCCTGCGGTATCGAGAGTTCCGCGTATGATATGATATCTTACGCCCGGGAGATCTCTTACTCTGCCGCCGCGGATAAGAACGGAGCTGTGTTCCTGAAGGTTGTGACCTTCGCCCGGAATATAGACCGTACCTTCCTGCTTATTGGTCAAACGTACTCTCGCAATCTTACGCAAAGCCGAGTTAGGCTTTTTCGGTGCGGTGGTCGTAACGGAGAGGCATACGCCGCGTCTTTGCGGGCATTCGTCCAGGATAGGAGCTTTGCTCTTCTTTACAGCCGTAGTTCTTCCCTGCTTGATAAGCTGGTTAATTGTAGGCATTTGTTTCCTCCTTTAGTTATTTCGGAATATTTCTTTCGCGACGCGGGCAAGCCGCGGTCCCGTTAAAGAAGCGTGTTTAACGCGGTCGGCGCCGCACGCCGCAAGAAGTGCAGCGCAACTTATACCGCTAACTTCATAAGTTTAACTTAAAATCGTTCGTTTGTCAAACGTTTTAGTCGCGTGAGCGCAAATTAATCTTCGTCGTCGTCCGTATCGGGCTCTTCCGTCACTTCGGGTTTGGTCACCACGAGCTGCGGATTGAGAGATTTATAATCTCTGACGCCGGTACCCGCGGGAATGAGTTTACCGATGATGACGTTCTCTTTAAGACCGACCAGCGGATCGACTTTGTTCTTGATCGCGGCTTCCGTAAGAACCTTTGCCGTTTCCTGGAAGGACGCAGCGGACAGGAAGCTTTCGGTCGCAAGAGCGGCTTTCGTGATACCGAGAAGAACGCGCTTCGCGTTTGCGGGCTTTCCGCCTCTTTCAAGCGTCTTTTTGTTCTCTTCCTCGAAGCGGAAAATATCCACGTATTCGCCGGGAAGCATATCGGTGTCGCCGCAGTTTTCCACTCTTACTTTGCGGAGCATCTGACGAACGATGACTTCGACATGTTTATCATTGATATCAACGCCCTGAGAACGGTAAACCGACTGTACTTCGCGGAGAATATAGTCCTGAACGGGGTTGGGGCCGCTTGTTTTAAGAATATCCTGCGGATAAACCGAACCGCCGGTGAGAACTCTGCCGACTTCGATGCGCTCGCCGTCCTTAACGCGGAGTTCCGCACTGAACGGGATTGCGTAATCTTTGCTCGTTCCGTCCTCGGTTTCGACGACGACATGACGCAAATTATCTCTTTCTTCTATTTTTACCTTACCGGACACTTCGCATACCATAGCCTGTCCTTTCGGTTTACGCGCTTCGAAAAGTTCTTCGACACGCGGCAGACCTTGAGTAATATCGCCGGTGGACGCTATACCTCCTGTATGGAAAGTTCTCATCGTAAGCTGGGTACCCGGTTCACCTATCGACTGCGCGGCGATGATACCGACCGCTTCGCCGATATTGACGGGCTGATTGTTGGTACTCATGTTCTTGCCGTAGCACTTCGCGCAGACGCCGTTTCTCGCGCGGCAGGTGAATACGCTTCTTATAAGAACGGATTCTATGCCCGCTTTCACGATCGCTTTCGCCTGATTTTCGCTGATCATCGAATCGGCGGGAACGAGAACTTCGCCCGTCTTAGGATCGACGACTTCGTCGATGGTATATCTGCCGGTGATTCTGTCCTCGAGTTTTTCGATTATTCCGCCCTTAACGTCGCGGATAGCCGAAACGAGCATTCCCGTGGGCTTTTCGCCGAGCGTCGCGAAGCAGTCGTCCTCTCTTACGATGACGTGGTGCGCAACGTCGACGAGACGTCTGGTCAGATAACCGGAGTCCGCCGTTTTCAGAGCGGTATCCGCAAGACCTTTACGGCCGCCGTGCGAAGAAATGAAGTATTCGAGAACGGAAAGACCTTCACGGAAAGAAGATTTAACCGGTATTTCGATGATTTTACCGTTCGGGTTGGTCATAAGACCGCGCATACCGGCAAGCTGTTTGATCTGGTCGATAGAACCACGGGCACCGGAGTTAGCCATCATCCAGATGGGGTTGAACTCGTCGAGGTTGGCTTTCAGAAGCTCGGTAACCTTGCCCGTTACGGCAGACCATTTTTTAACGACTTCGTTATATCTTTCTTCGTCGGTGATAAAACCTTTCTTATACGTGTTTTCGATTTCAACGACTTCCCTGCCCGCCGCGTCGATATATTCGCGCTTAGTGTCGGGGATTTTCATATCGAAAACGCTCGTCGTGATCGAACCGACGGTAGAATATCTGTAACCTAAGTTCTTTATGTTATCGAGGGTGTCCGCTGCGCAAACGGAGCCTTTCTTTCTGAAGCAGACGTCGACGATCTTTTTCAGTTTACTCTTGTCGACGACTTCGTCTATTTCGAGTTTGACGTAATCCTGCGGTTCTTTTCTTTCGATGAACCCGAGGTCCTGCGGAACGATGCCGTTAAAGATGAGTTTACCGACGGTCGTCTTGATAACGCCCGTAACTCTTCCGTACGGAGTGTTTTCCGCCACTCTGCGGACGTAAATTTCGTCCTGCATGGATATGGTCTTGGTCTGATACGCCATCATCGCTTCTTCTTCGGAAGAATAGATGCCCGCGGTATACAGTTCGCCGTCCTCGCTTTCGACGTATCTGTCGTCGTAAGTCGAGCAGTCGGAAATATCGACGAACGCTTTTCCCGCTTTTTCGGCTGTTAGTTTAAGTCTGTCGAGATAACGGTGTCCCGCTTTTCTTCTCACGATCGTAAGATAGTAGCAGCCGAGAACCATGTCCTGCGTGGGGCTCATAACCGGCTTACCGTCGGAAAGTTTCAGAATGTTGTTGGACGAAAGCATGAGGAATCTCGCTTCTGCCTGTGCTTCGACCGACAGAGGAACGTGAACTGCCATCTGATCGCCGTCGAAGTCGGCGTTGAACGCGCCGCAGACGAGCGGGTGAAGCTTGATCGCTCTTCCGTCGATAAGAACGGGCTCGAACGCCTGAATGGAAAGTCTGTGCAGCGTCGGAGCACGGTTGAGCATTACGGGGTGATCTTTGATGACCTCTTCGAGAATATCCCAGACGATGGGATTCATTCTCTCGACCGTGCGCTTCGCGCTCTTTATGTTATGGCTCTTGCCCGATTCGACGAGTTTCTTCATAACGAACGGTTTGAAGAGTTCGATCGCCATTTCTTTGGGCAAGCCGCACTGATAAATCTTGAGTTCCGGACCTACGACGATAACCGAACGTCCCGAATAGTCGACACGTTTGCCGAGCAGGTTCTGACGGAAACGACCTTGTTTACCGCGGAGCATACCGGACAGCGATTTGAGATCGCGATTGCCGGGACCGCTCACGGCTTTGCCGCGTCTGCCGTTATCGATAAGCGCGTCGACGGCTTCCTGCAGCATTCTCTTTTCGTTTCTGATGATGATATCCGGCGTGCCGAGTTCCATCAACTTTTTAAGACGGTTGTTTCTGTTTATAACCTTTCTGTAAAGGTCGTTAAGGTCGGACGTGGCGTATCTTCCGCCGTCGAGCTGTACCATAGGACGAAGTTCGGGCGGGATAACGGGAATTACGTCGAGGATCATCCATTCGGGACGGTTTCCGCTCTTGCGGAACGCCTCGATGATCTCTATTCTCTTGACCGCCTTGATGCGTTTCTGTCCGCTCGGGGTGGTCTCTATGATACGTTTGACTTCGGCGCTTTCTTTCTCGAGGTCAATAGCCATAAGAAGCTCTTTGATGGACTCCGCGCCCATTCCGACCTTGAAGCTGCCTTCACCGAACTGTTCGATCGCTTCGCGATAATCTTTTTCGTGAAGAACCTGTTTATACGCAAGTGTCGTCTGACCGGGGTCGAGAACGACGTAGCAGGCGAAATACAGCACCTGCTCGAGCGCTTTGGGGCTCATGTCGAGCATAAGACCTATTCTCGACGGAACGCCCTTGAAATACCAGATATGAGATACGGGAGCGGCAAGCTCGATGTGTCCCATTCTTTCGCGTCTTACCTTGGACTTGGTGACTTCGACGCCGCACTTGTCGCAGATAACGCCTTTATATCTGATTCTCTTATATTTTCCGCAGTGACACTCCCAGTCTTTCGTCGGTCCGAAGATCTTTTCGCAAAACAGACCGTCGCGTTCGGGCTTTTGTGTTCTGTAGTTGATGGTTTCCGGTTTCGTAACTTCGCCGTAAGACCACTCTCTGATTTTTTCGGGAGACGCGACTCCTATCTGAATAGAATCGAAATTGTTAAGTTCAAACATTAAATAACCTCCCTGTTATCAGTTTTCGTCGTCATCGTCGTAATCGTCGAACAAATCGCCCGATTTAAACGAGAATCTCTCGTCGTCGTCAAACTGATCGATATCGTCGAAGATATTGGAAATATCGTCGCCGTCGTCCGTCTCCTCGGTTTCGTGATCGTCCGTCTTGAATACGTCGTCGATAGCGACTTCCTCGTAGCCCTCTTTCTCGCGGGCGTGCGGCTGATGCATTTCGACGTCGTCGTCCGTAAGGCTCTTGAGCGAAACTTCTTCGCCCGCTTCGTTAAGCACTTTGACGTCGAGAGCCAAGCTCTGCATTTCCTTGAAGAGAACTTTGAAGGATTCCGGAATACCCGGTTCGCTTATATCGTTACCCTTGACGATCGATTCGTAGGTCTTGACTCTTCCCACGACGTCGTCCGACTTGACGGTAAGTATTTCCTGAAGAATGTGCGCCGCGCCGTAAGCTTCGAGCGCCCAAACTTCCATTTCGCCGAAACGTTGTCCGCCGAACTGCGCCTTTCCTCCGAGCGGCTGCTGCGTAACGAGCGAGTACGGACCGGTACTTCTCGCGTGGATCTTATCGTCGACGAGGTGGTGCAGCTTGATCATGTACATCTGACCGACGGTAACTCTGTTTTCGAACGGTTCGCCCGTTCTTCCGTCGTAAAGCTGAACTTTTCCGTCAACTTCCCCGTAAGGATTGACGAAATGATTATCCGCGAGAAGCGATTTGATATCGCCTTCGCTCGCGCCGTCGAATACGGGCGTGGCGATCTTCCAGCCGAGCTGTTTGCAGACGAGCCCGAGATGAACCTCGAGAACCTGACCGATGTTCATTCGCGAAGGAACACCCAACGGGTTAAGAACGATCTGGAGCGGCGTGCCGTCGGCAAGGAAAGGCATGTCCGCTTCGGGAAGTATTCTCGAAATAACACCCTTGTTACCATGACGTCCCGCCATCTTGTCGCCGACGGAAATCTTTCTCTTCTGCGCGATGCTTACTCTGACGAGTTTGTTTACTCCGGGCGAAAGTTCGTCCTTGTTTTCTCTCGTGAATATCTTGACGTCGACGACTATACCGCCCTCTCCGTGCGGAACGCGGAGCGAAGTATCTCTCGCGTCTTTGGACTTTTCGCCGAAGATCGCGCGGAGCAGTCTTTCTTCCGGCGTGAGATCGGTTTCGCCCTTAGGCGTAACCTTACCGACGAGAATATCGCCCGAACAGACTTCCGCGCCGATTCTTACGATACCGTCGGCGTCGAGGTCCTTAAGAGCGTCCTCGCCCACGTTGGTGATATCTCTCGTGATTTCTTCCGCACCGAGCTTGGTTTCGCGCGCTTCGGTGTCGTACTCTTCGATATGGATAGACGTGAATACGTCGTTCTGAACGAGTTTTTCGGAAAGAAGTATAGCGTCCTCGTAGTTATAACCTTCCCACGTCATAAAACCGATAAGAATGTTTCTTCCGAGGGCAAGTTCGCCTTCTTTCGTCGCGGGACCGTCGGCAAGGATATCTCCTTTCTTCACCACGTCGCCCGTGCAGGCGAGCGGTCTTTGGTTAAGACAGGTACCTTGGTTCGATCTCTCGAATTTTTTGAGTTTATATACGTGATCGTTGCCGTCGTTGTCGGTTACGACCATTTCGTCGCCGCTTGCGCGCTTAACCACGCCGTCGCAATCGGCAATCAGCATAACGCCCGAGTCGTAAGCAATCTTGCCTTCGACGCCCGTCGCCACGATGGCGTTTTCGGGTTTGAGCAGAGGAACCGCCTGACGTTGCATGTTCGAGCCCATAAGCGCACGGTTCGTATCGTCGTTTTCAAGGAACGGAATGAGCGCCGTAGCGACAGAAACGAGCTGCTTTGGCGATACGTCCATATAGTCGATTTCTTCGCGCGGAACTTCGGTGATTTCTTCTCTGCGACGGCAGGATACACGTTCGTGTACGAAGCGTCCGTTTTCGTCGAGCGGTTCGTTGGCCTGCGCGACGATGAACGCGTCCTCTTCGTCCGCCGTGAGATAATCGACGTGTTCGGTAACGACGCCGGTCGCCTTGTCGACTTTTCTGTAAGCCGATTCGATGAAACCGTATTCGTTGACCTTCGCGAAAGTGGAAAGCGAGGTTATAAGACCGATATTCTGACCTTCGGGGGTTTCTATCGGACACATTCTGCCGTAGTGCGTGTAGTGAACGTCGCGGACTTCGAAAGTCGCGCGTTCTCTGTTAAGACCGCCGGGACCGAGCGCCGAAAGTTTTCTCTTATGCGTGAGTTCCGCGATCGGGTTGGTCTGATCCATGAACTGCGAGAGCTGTGAAGAACCAAAGAATTCTTTGATGGCGGAACTTACCGGGCGAACGTTGATGAGCGCTTCGGGAGTTATCGTCTGGGGGTCCTGCGTGGACATTCTCTCTCTGATAACTCTTTCGAGTCTTGCGATACCGATTCTGAACTGATTCTGCAACAACTCGCCTACCGAACGAACGCGACGATTGCCGAGGTGGTCGATGTTGTCGGTCGTTCCGATACCGCTGTTGAGATCGAGGTTTATGGACACGGTCGCGACGATATCGTCGACCGTAATGTGTTTATGATTGAGTTTTTCGAGGAGCGGACGAACGACCTTTTTCTGATCGAAAGTAAGTTTTTCGATGACAGCCGAAGGATCTTCGGCAAGGCGTTTTCTCATGTCGTCGACTATTTCATAGAAGCTGAGGCATGCTTCGACGAAACGTTCACGGACGATCTTTCTCTTTTCCGCGTTCTTTCTGTCCTCGGCTTTTTCCTCGACGCCTTCCGGAGTATAAGTTTCCTCGGTATAGTAAATATCGTTGATGGCGTCTTTGAAATGTTCCGCGGTGTCCTCGACGGAAGCGGTAAGCGCGTAGTCGCGTACTTCCTTGGAGAAATTGATAATAGGATAATAGACGGTTTCGATAAGCCCGAACGGTCTGTACGGAACACCGAGAACGGCTTCGAAATCGACGGAGTTGTTTGCGATGATTTTGTGCGGCTTGTTACCGACGAGTGCGTAAAACTCGTTCACGCCGCTGTTCTGGATAAGCTTCGCTTTTTCGTAAGTGATGACTTCGCCTTTGGTCGCGAGCACTTCGCCGTCGGTGCTGATAACGTCCTCGTAAGAGGTAAGCCCGACGATACGCGCGCCAATGTTGAGGCGTTTGTTATACTTATATCTTCCGACTTTCGCAAGATCGTATCTCTTGCAGTCGAAGAAGAGATTTTTAAGATTCTGACGAACGGCTTCGTCCGTGGGAACTTCGCCCGGACGCAGTCTTCTGTATAATTCGAAAAGACCCTCGTCCTCCGTGCGCGCGGCATCTTTTTCGATGGTTGCGGCAATCATCGGGTCACCCGCAAAAAGATCGTTCAGAGCTTTGTCCGTTCCGAATCCCAATGCGCGGAGAAGCACCGTAGCCGTTATCTTACGCGTTCTGTCGACGTGCACCCATAAAACGTTCTGCGAGTCCTGCTCGTATTCGAGCCATGCGCCGCGGTTAGGTATAACCGTCGTATTGAAAAGTTTTTTACCCGAACGATCGAGCGTCACGCCGTTATAAACGCCCGGGCTTCTGACGAGCTGGGAAACGACGACTCTTTCCGCGCCGTTTATGATAAACGAACCGGTTTCGGTCATCTTGGGCAGCTCGCCCATAAATACTTCCCTGTCGGTGATTTCGCCTGTTACCTTGTTGACAAGACGGACTTTAACGCTGAGTTTAACCGCGTAGTTGACGTCCCTGTCGCGACATTCTTTCTCGCTGTACTTCGGTTCCGTACCCAAAGTGTGATCGAGAAAATAAAGCTCGAAGTGATCCGAGAAGTCGGTTATCGGGGAGAAGTCCTCGAATACTTCCTGAATACCCTCGTTAACGAAGGTATTGAAAGAATCTTTCTGGATTTCGATCAGATCGGGAATAGGCTGGACTTCCTTGATTCTCGAAAAGGTCTTTCTTTCTACCCTGCCAAATTTTTCCGTTCGCAAATCTCGCGTCATCAATACACTCCTTTTTTTAAAAAATGCAAAATACATCTTGCTTTTCGTCAAGTTCAGGTGTATAATACATATAGTTTTGAGGTCGTTTTTCTACGTTGCCGCCTTGGTTTTTCAAGCCGTAATCCCGACCTGCGGGCATAAAGCGACAATTATAGAATTTTAGCATTATAATATTATAATGTAAAGTAAACAAGATGTCAAACGAAAATCGTATTTTATCGAAAAATTTCGAGCGGTTTTTGACTACGGCGACAAATACCCGATAAAACGCGGTATTTTCGCAATAATTCTGCCGTTTTCGGCGGCAAAAAAACTCATTTCGATCGGTTATTTTGCGTTTTTTGGGAGCAATAAAATGAGAATAGATAAATTTTTGAAAGTTTCGCGCATCTTAAAGCGCAGAACCGTCGCGAACGACGCCTGCAACGGCGGAAGAGTGAGCGTAAACGGAAAAGAGGTCAAACCGGCGTACAATCTCAAGCCGGGCGACGAGGTGGAATTGCGTTTCGGCGGCGGAACGCTTAAATTCCGCGTCCTCGAATTGAAAGAAACCGTCCGCAAGGAAGATGCGGGAAAACTCTACGAAATCATCGAATGACCGCCGAAAACGGCGGCTTTTTTACACACGCGCGGGAGCATTATATAATATGATAACGGCAATCGTGACGGCGGCGGGCAACGGCTCGCGCTCGGGATTAAAATATAACAAACTTCTTTTTCGCCTGCCGAATGGGAAAACGGTGCTCGAAAGTTCGATTACACCATTCCTTTTCGACGAGAGAATAACGGAAATCATCGTCACTTCGTCAGAAGAAAATCTTTCGGTTTTCGGCGAAATAACGAAAAATATGCAAAAGCCTGTAAAACTCGTGGTCGGCGGAGAAACGCGCTCGAAGTCCGTTCGCGCAGCGGTTGCCGCCGCAAGCGGTAACATCGTTCTGATTCACGACGGCGCGCGCCCGTTTTTAACGCAAAAGTCGGTCTATAAGTGCATTAACGACGTTTTGGAGTTCGGAACTTCCGTTCTCTCATCCCCTTGCGTAAACACCGTCGGAATCGTCGAAAACGGGCTTATCGTTTCGAGCGGAAAGAAAGGAAAATGCGAAATTCAGACGCCGCAATGTTTTTATAAAGACAAACTTCTTTCGGCGTTTGAAAAAGCCGAAGCGGACGATGAATGCCCCGACGAATCGAGTTTATATTGCAAATACGTCGGTCCCGTCCGCATTACCGAAAGCGACGAGCGAAACCTTAAACTCACCCGACCGGACGACTTCGCGCTCCTTTATCCCGCGCGCGTCGGAAACGGCTACGATCTGCACGTTCTCATCCCCGGGCGCAAACTAATTCTCGGCGGAACGGAAATTCCGCACGACAAAGGACTGCTCGGGCACAGCGACGCCGACGCCCTTATCCACGCGATAATCGACGCTATGTTTTCGGCGGCGGGGCTTAGGGATATCGGATATTACTTCAGTGACAAAGATCCCGCATACGAAGGCATTTCTAGCGTAATTCTTCTTGAAAAGGCGACCAAGATGATAAGAGAAAAAGGCTTCGTCGTTTACAATCTTTCGGCAGTCATAATGGCGGAAAAACCCAAGCTCAACCCGTTCGTTCCTTCAATGAAAAAAACCGTCGCAAGAGTTCTCGGCATTTCGGAAGATAATATCGGGATAACCTGCACCACCTCGGAAAAGGTCGGATTTATCGGCAGAGAAGAAGGAATCGCCGTCAGTGCGATATGTTCGCTTATGGCCGCAAACGCACTGTAAAACGCGCAAAAATCGTCGATAACTGACATATAGCCGCACTTTTTTCTTTTTAAATAATTTTATAAAGAACAGCAGAAACCGTCGATAATCGACTTATAGCCGCATTTTTAACCGCTCCGCCCTTTTCGGCGGAGTTTTTTTTGACTTTTTTCGTCAAAAAGCTTGACAAGTAACCGAACGGTAACTATAATTGTTACCGATCGATAACCAGACCGCCCGTCAAAGCGAACGGCCGGCGCGCAAGCAGCGTCGAAAAACGAAATCAAGGAGAATGCATGAAAACGAACACGAAAGAAACGATAACGGAGATTGCGCTTAAACAATTTTCCGAAAACGGATACGAAGCGACCTCGATGAGCGACGTTGCGAACGCGCTCGGCATAACCAAAGCCGCGCTTTATAAACATTTTTCGTCCAAACGCGAAATATTCGAAGCGATCGTAAAAAAGATGACGAAAGACGACTTCGAGCGCGCAAAGGAATACGCCGTTCCCGAAAACTCTTACGAATGCAACCGCGAAAGCTATAAAAACGTCGAAACGGAAAGTATTTTAAACTTCGCGAAAGGACAGTTTTCCTATTGGACGCGCGACGAATTCCCCTCCCTTTTTCGAAGAATGCTCTCGCTCGAACAATATCGCGACGAAGAATGCCGCACGCTTTATCGGGATATGCTCGTCAACGGGCCCGTCGAATACGTCGGCGCGATTCTTCGCGAAAGCGGCAAAGACGAAGAAACGGCAAGAAATCTCGCACTTCGCCTTTACGGCGCGATGTTTTTCATGTACACCGTGTACGACCACGCGACGGACAAAGACGGCGCGACGCGCGAAATCGAAAAATACATAGACAGTTTAAAAGGAGAATTTAAATGAACGACAACGACTTTACGATAAGAAACGAAGAAAAAAAAGACTACCGCAACACCGAAAATCTCGTCCGAGAATCTTTCTGGAACGTATATTGCCCCGGGGCGAAAGAACATTTCGTGCTTAACCGCTTCAGAAGCAATCCCGATTTCGTTCCCGAACTCGATTTCATAATGGAAAAAGACGGAAAAACGATCGGACAGACGATATTCGTCAAAGCGCATATCGACTCGGGCGACGGAAGAAAAATCCCCGTTCTCACGTTCGGACCGATCTGCATCGCCCCCGAATTCAAGAGAAAAGGCTACGGCAAAGCGCTCCTCGATTATTCAATGGAAAAAGCGAAAGAATTTGGCGCGGGTGCGCTTTTGACGACGGGAAACATCGATTTTTACGGAAAAAGCGGCTTTGCACCCGCAAAAACGAAAGGCGTTAGATACGCGGACGATCCCGAAGCCGACTACTTTTTGTTTAAAGAATTAAAAGAAGGTTTCCTCGACGGAATAACGGGAACGTATTCCGATCCGAAAGGCTATTTCGTCTGCGAAGAGCTTCCCGAAGAATTCGAAAAATACGAAGCGACCTTCCCCGAGAAAGAAAAGAAAAAACTCCCCGGACAAATTTTTAATTAACCATAGGGATTCCGTTTTTTCGCTAAACAAACGACCGACGAAGCCGCGTTATGCGGTTTTCGTCGGTCGTTTTTCTTTAATTCGGAAAGCACTCCCCCGAACCTCATCTTTTTCTGAACAATTCGATTTTCTTCGGCAACCCTTGCGGAATTATCCCCTCGCGCACGCCCGAATTTATCGTCGTGCCGAAAGTATTTTGCCGCGTCAGAACGACTTCGGCGGTCAAAACTCCGTTCGTCACGTCGAACTCCGTTTCGTACGGCATAAACGCGACGGGACGACCGTTGAAATAGCACACGGCGCACGGAAGCTTTTTGAGTTTGATCATATAATTTCCGCTCTCCGTCGGCGCGGTGAGTTTCACCCTCCCGCCGTAATATTTAAGCCCTTGTTCCGAAAAATCGCCGAAAGTAAGTTTTTCGGGAAGATCGACGATTTCGTCGATTTGCGAAACGCCGAAATTCCCCGTCAGATACAGACTTTCCACGTCGTAACGATCGTTAAACCCGAAACTCACCGACAGTTCGTTGCGCCCGACTTTGAGCGCGCCGCCCGGAATTTTTATCCGTTTGAAACAAACGTCGATATATCCGTCCGTCGCGGTTGATTTGTCCAATATCACGCCGTTCACCGATATTTTCGCGTTTTCGTCCTCGGTCATAACGTAAATATCGCTCGGCACGTCTTTCACGTCGAACTTAAACGCAAGCGTAACCTCACAGACCGTTTTCGGCGCGGGATAAAATTTGTTTCTGAACCACGGCTGAACCATTTCGCCGTGGCGCCGCCCGAAAAGCCATCAAAAACCGATTTATTCCCGCAAAAATAGTTAGTGATAATGATTGGAATCCCTATCTGCGACAAATCGCTCGTTTTTCGTTTTAAGCGCGAAATACGGAAAAACGGGAACAAATCGGCAAGTTTTCCGACTGCAAGCCGACGCGTTCACCTTTATTATTGCTTTTTTCGCCCGTTATTATCGCTCTTCTTGCCCGCAAATTGTCGCAAACAACGAAAATTCCCGAAAAAATCGACGCTTTTTATAATTTACGCGGGTAAATTTGTGAGAAAATAAAAACTCAACGATTTTCCCTTGTTCGATTTTTCCCTTATCCCTTTACTTTCTTTCGTTCTTTCCTATGCTGTCGCGGAACTTTGCTTCGGCTTTCACGACGTAAACGTCGGAGGAATAGTCGGAGCCGTTCTGCATGCGGTCGATGATTCTGCGCCCGATTTCCGTGCCGTAATCTTCCTTATCGAAAGAAATACTGCTGAGCGACGGAACGTAGTCGCGGGAGATGATTATATCGTCGCAACCGATGACCGAAACGTCTTTCGGGCACTCGAGTCCGAGTTCCTTAAGCGCGCGTATCGCGCCAAACGCAGCAACGTCGTTCATCACGAACAATGCGGTGATCTCCGGATGCGCAGTCATAAGCCGTTTCGTCAGTTCGTAACCCGTTTCGCCCGATTCTCTGTTGATATCTTCGTTAAACAATATATATTCGTCGTTTTCGTCGAAACCGAATTCTTTGCGATGCTCGGTAAAAGTCCTGCCTCTTTCGTCCGCAAAGAAACGCATCGGGTCGATTATGCTCACGTAGCCCACTTTTTTGTGCCCGAGCGACTGCAATTTTTCCATAAAGCAAAGCATCGCTCCGACAACGTCGTGATGGACCTCTATATCGCTCACATTTGCGAAATTGACGAGAACCGTTCCCCTGCTTTTGAGCGAATTGAGAAGTTCCTCCGAATATACGTTTGACGAAAAGTTCACGAGCGCGTCGAACTGCCTTTCGCCGAGAAATCTGCAAACGGTGTTCGCGCCCTCTTTAAAATCGGAAACCGTCATCATAAAACCGTGCGCGGTAACGTATTTGCCGATGTACTGCACGATCTCCATATGATACGGGTTGGTGAATTCGTTGATAACGACGCCTATGTGATAGGACAAACCCAAGGAAAGACTTATCGCCGTGTGGTTCGGGAAATAATTAAGTTGCTTTGCCGCGGCGCGCACTCTTTCGGCTTTTTCGTCGGACACAGTGAGTCGCCCCGAAAGTACGTTCGAAACCGTCGCGACCGAAACGCCCGCCAACTTCGCGACGTCTTTTCTTGTCGTCATATCATCTCCGTAAAAGGAATTTACCCGAGTAAAAACCTTTTGTGCATTGATAGTCCCACAACCCGCGACGTTTGTCAATACCTATTTCAAAAAAACTTCCGATTTTTTTCTCTCCGCCTTTCACTCCGCGCTCCCGCCCCCTTATTTACTGCCCGTTTTTTGCGGGTTCCGCAGCATATCCATGACCCGGGCTTCGTTTTCCACACCGATGTTTTTAACCCCGAAAAGCAGGAAAAGTTGGGGACCCGCGCAAGAGTGAGTTTACGATTATCGCCGCACTCTTCATATCTTCCCAAACCTTTGTGTTTGGCACAGGCTCGTCGCCACCGCCTGCCGCTGAACGTCGCCTTTTACCGCGGTGTAAAACAAATACATTAAGCCGTCTTTTTCAATCGCCGAGCCCGAAAAACAACCGTCCTTATCATATTCTTTTTCGGGTGCGAGCGCAACCCCTTTCCACTTCCACTTTACGAAATCCTCGGTTTCATAATGTCCCCAGTGCATAGGTCCCCATTCGGCGGAGTAAGGGTGAAATTGAAAAAATAAATGATATTTTCCCATCGCGCGGCAAAACCCGTTCGGATCGTTCATCCAGCCTATCGGCGGTATTGCATGATAGGTGCATCTGTATTTTTTGCTTACCGCAGGGGCACGTTCGTTAACGTATTCTTCGGCACGTTCCGTCGAAAACCGCACCGTGGTATCTCGTTTTTTGCAATCGTTTTCTCTGTTTTCAGCCATATCTTCACCTTAACCCGACTTGCTACTGCATTTTAATTCGCAATCGTTCATAATTCTGTAAAAATCTGCGCCCTATCCGGCATCGACGGGATAGCGCCCGTTCCGCAAACCACGAACGCCGTGTTTTGTAAAATGCGTTTTTATCGGCTTCAGTTTGCCCCGCCGTACAATCTATCAATGCTTCGCCCAAGGCGTATATTTTTTTCATTTTTGATCCCGAGCCCTTCTTATGTGTGTTTTTTCAACCACCAAGCAAATGCTCTCTGACTATAATTCTTTTGCAGCATTATATCTGCGGGCGGGGTTTTCAGTCAACGCCTTTTAACCGAAAATTTAAAAATTGTCTTTTTTATAAAATGATGTGAACCAAAAGTTTAGACAAAACTTAATATTAAATGGTTTGTGAATGAGTTTCATATTCAGTGTGTCATTCTGTATTACATGAGTCGCGGAATCAAAGCCGATGCAAGAAGCGAATATCCGGAAATATGGGGTCCGATGAGCATTAAATATATTTTAGACCAAGCAGCATAAAATGCTCTTTGAACATTTCTATTCCTTTTATCATCCGTATTTACTCCTAAAACGCTCGATTTCCATTTGAACCCGCTCGTCTTAGTTATCTTTCAATGTTAAAATTAAAGAAATATCGTCAACCGTATCCCCATCAGCGAGCTTATCGGGATTATAACACCACCTTTCTACAGCCACTGCATCTCAAAAAAGGAAAGGATCTTTCGTTGAAAAAGTTGGTTTTTTTCGATCAAAATATTATTATATGGTTTACGTCCTCTTCGAGTAATAGAATTTTTTGAAATAACAATACTGTGCGGCGTCGTAAGCGTTGTCCGATTTTTCATTCTTAAGGTATTCGAAAGAAACGCTGTTAAGCACTTCTGCAAGACAATATTTTTCCGCTTTTTCTTCAAGTTTTTTACGATAATCGCTCACATGAACGTAGTCTCCGCACAAAACGATTCTTCGCGGCACGCAAATCGTCATCACGGCGGAAAGAGCATACGCCGTAACGTCGGTAATTCTTTCGAGTAATTCAATCGCACAGTCGTCTTTTTTGTCGATAAGTTCGACGAAATCGAAAATATCGGAAACGGCTTTTCCTCTTGCGGAAAGCGCGTCTATTATGGCGTTGTTTCCGATTATCGACGCAAGATTAGCCGCCGTTCCGTCCTCGCTCTGCACGGGAATATACCCGATTTCGCCGTCATAATTATGCTCGCCGCTGAAAAGTTTATCGTTATAGATAAACGCCATAGAACAGCCCTCGCCAATCAGCATGAACACGAAATTCCCGTAATTTTCCGATTTTTTCTTCAGATAGTGCGCGATTGTTTTAGTTTTGACCGTTCCGCATACGTAGGCTTCTATTCCGTATTTTTCTTCGATCGCCTTACCGATCGGAACGGGTTCGTCACCGATGAGATCGCAATATCTTTCGAGAATCCCGTTTTCCGCGTCGACCAGCCCCGGACTCGACACGCCGATTCCGCATATTCCCTTTGCCGAGTTGTTCTTTATGATATCGTCGACGCAATCGGATATCGACGAAATAAGATCGGTCGAGGACACTTTGAATCTGTCGTATTTCTTTTCGTAAACATAAAGGGTGGTTCCCGCAAAATTCATAAGAATCCCGGAAACCTTGTGCGCTGTGAATTTTATCCCGATAAACCTTCCGCCGTCGGGGTTTATTCTGTAAATTTCGGACTTGCGTCCGACTCCGTCGCCCCTTTTCCCCGATTGATAAATAAGCCCGTTCTGAGTCAGATAATCGATATAGTTCAGAACGACTTCCATCGACAATCCGCTCAACTTCTTGATTTCAGATTTCGAAGAATCGGGATTTTCCCTTATCACGTTCAACACATAGTATATTCTGTTGAATTTTCTCTTTTCTACCATTAACATTACAATACGATCTCCCGCCGCAAGCCGTTTTTTAATGCGTTTACACACAGTTTTTTCTTTTGTCGCTTTATCTCATTGACTTTTTCCATTTTAGCATATATAATGTCAATAATCAAGTGATTATTTTTTTTATCAATTTAATCGGTTTCGATTTAATATGTTGAGGATAGAAGATGACTAAAATCGGCAAAAAAATCTCTGATAAACTGAGCATTATTCTTCCCGGCGAACTGAACGTTTGCGGCTACTGTGGAAAACTCGTCAGATATACGATTGACGAACAACTGACCGACGTAGAAACTTGGAAAATTTTCGTCGAGCAGTTCAGACTGTATTCCGACCATGACAAATGCTGGCGCGGCGAATATTGGGGAAAAATGATGCGCGGCGGCGTTTTAACTTACGTCGCGACGAAAGATCGCGCGCTTTACGACGCGCTTACGGACACCGTCAAAGACTTGCTGTCCTCCGCCGACGAAAACGGCAGAATTTCGACCTATCCCCCCGATAACGAGCTTATAGGCTGGGATATGTGGGTAAGAAAATACGTTATGCTCGGGCTCGAATATTACTACGATATCTGCGACGACGACCGTTTAAAAAAGCAAATTCTCGACGCGCTCATAAAAGAAGCCGATTATATCGTCAAAAGAATCGGAAACGCCGAAGGTCAGAAAAGCATTTTCGAAACTTCACAGATTTACGGCGGACTTAACTCTTGTTCCATTCTCGAACCGTTCGTAAAACTTTACGGATTGACGGGGTATTCTCGCTTTTTCGACTTTTCCACGATGCTGATCGAAAGCGGCTTATGCAAGGATTTCAATCTGATTCAAACGTTCTTATCCGGAAATACTCCGCCATATAAGCTTAAACACACGAAGGCTTACGAGATGATGAGTTGCATGGAAGGGGTTCTCGAATACTACGAATACACCGGAAAAAAAGAACTTCTTACGGCGGTCGAAAACTTCGTCGGGCTCGTTCTCGAAACCGACTACACACTGATCGGAAGCTGCGGCTGCACTCACGAACTTTTCGACAATTCGACTGCACGGCAAACGGAATATTCAGAAGAGGTCATGCAAGAAACTTGCGTTACCGTAACCCTAATGAAACTATGTTTCAAACTGCTTCTTCTGACGGGAAAGGCGGAATATGCACGGGTTATCGAACATTCCGCGCTGAACGCGATGTTCGGGGCGGTTAACAACGAAAAACAAACGATGAAACGCGCCGACGCGATGGTTTATTCGAGCGGTTACCCCGAAAAAGTTGAACACGAACCCTACCCGTTCGACAGTTACAGCCCGCTTTATATGAACAGACGCGGGCGCAAAATCGGCGGTTTCAAAAAAATGCAACACGGCAGATCGTATGGCTGCTGCGCTTGTATCGGCAGCGCGGGAACGGCCATCGCCGCACTCGAAGTCGCTCTCCGCTCGGAAGACTGCCTGTTTATAGAAAGATTTTGCGATTTTAACCTTGACGCGCACGTCGGAAAAGTTCACCTTAAAGTATGCGGATATGCCGACGAATTCGGAGGCGACAAAGCGAACTTTATCGTCGATTCGGACGGCGCGACAGATTTCGCCGTGCGTATTCCGAAAAAAGCTACCTCTTTCTCGGTGACGATCGACGGAGAAAAAGCCGAGGGTAAGATCGTCGACGGTTATTTCATAATCGAAAACAGAAAATGGAACGGCGAAAAACTCGAAATATTTTGTCCGCAACCTATTACGGCGGAAAGGCTTAACGGAAAAATCGCGTTCACGAAAGGCGAAGTCGTCCTCGCGCGCGATTGCAGACTGGACGAAATCGACAAACCCGTGCGTTTGAAAAACGGCGAGCCTCTCGTTTACGAAAAATTCGACAATCAAACTTTCGAAAGCAACGTCGCCTTTGAAATAACCACGGAAAACGGTAAAATCAAAGTATGCGACTACGCACAGGCGGGCAAAAATTACGACGACGAAAATTGCAATATAACCGTCTGGCAAAACACGTAAAAATTTTCGCTCGACGCCAAAGGAGAAAAATATGAAAGCAATTCCCGAATATTTTAATCAACCTCTCAACGAAGCAATAGAACGTTTCGAAAAACTTCCCCGCGACGCGTCGTTCTTTTTCGTAACCGACACACACTACCGAGATTGCGCACACGTATCCACCCCGCTCATCAAAGCGTTCGCAAAAAAAACGGGAGTTAACAAGCTCTTTTCGGGTGGCGATTACGCATTTGCGTTCGGAACGAAAGAACAATGCATCACGGATACCGAAAAATCACTCGATTATCTGAGCGAAGTCAAACCCGAACTCGACTTCTTTTCCGCGCGCGGTAACCACGACATAACGATCAAATTCTCGCGCGAAGAAAAAACCGGATATACGCATCCGAAAGCTTTGACCGACGCGATTATTATGAGCAGAAACTCGCCCGTAACCGCAGTCATGCAAGGCGAATCGTGCTATTACGCGGACTACCCCGATGAGAAAGTCCGCTACGTCGTCGTCAACACGAGCGACAGCCAGAGCGACGACGCACAACAATATTGGGGCGTTCATTACAGCATAAGCCGCCCGCAACTCGAATGGATTGCAAACAACGCGTTCGACTTGAAAGACAAACCCGATTGGTCTATAATCGTCTTCGGGCATATTCCGTGCTCCACGCAACTCGATCCGGAAGGCGCTCCGCCTCTGAAACCGCTTAAAGAACTGCTTGCCGCGTTCAAAAACAGACGGGCTTGCGAATACGGCAATTTCGAGAATGCGAAAGGCGAACTCGTCGCATATATCTGCGGACATAACCATGCCGACCGAAACGCGACGGAGGACGGCGTTCTTCACATTTCGACGGGTTCCGAGGCGTATTACCACGACGATGTGTGGCAACGAACCCTCGGAACGGCGAGCGAAACCATCGTCGACGTATTCGCCCTCGATAAAGCCGCGCGCAAGTTTTACGCCGTGAGAATCGGCGCGGGCAAGGACCGAGTTTTCGATTATTGATCGGAAATCAATTTCCCGGTAACACATATTCCGATAAAAGATTATTAAAAAGCCTTAAAAAGAGCAGCCCGTTGCCGGACTGCTCTTTCAATTATCTCTCCGACAAAGCTTTAAAGCCGATTGTCCGAGAATGTCTTTTTAGTAATCAGTTTATAAACCACGAAAAACAATGCGAAAACGATCGTCGAGATCGCAGAGATTGCAAAAAGGCTCAAAAACGTTCCGTTCCACCCGCTTTTGTCGGCGATTAGCCCGAGTCCGTAAGTGGAAATCGTACTTCCGACGTACGCCGCGCCGTTCATAACGCCCGCATAAAAGCCTGACGACTTTTTATCGGGCACACTCATAGGCACTTTCCCGGTCATGATATTGCCGAATCCGTAAAGCAGACAAGACGAAAAGCCCGAACCGATAAACAGCAAAACGACGGACACGCAAGCCACACCCACATAGGCAACCGCCACGAACGCCGCAGTCGCCGCCATAAATATCACTCCGAACAAAATGAAGTCTTTTACTCGCTTGTTGCAAGCCACGCCGATGAAATTGCCGAGTATTCCGAACAACGGGATAACGAGCGACGTCACGACGGACACCGACTCGTCGAAATTAAACTTTTCGATAAGCACCGACGGGAACCATACGCCTATCCCGTCGCGCACAACGCTCGAAACCGCGCTCATGACGGCGAGAACGCAAATATACACGACAAGATTTTTCGGCGTAAGCACGCTTTCCCCCTCTTGAACAGTCGACGACTTTTCCGACGGCGCCGCAGTCTTTTCAGACGAGTCGTGGTTCGTGAAAGCGGGATAAAAAATCAACCAGACGACCGAAACCAAGGACGAAACGATAAAGCCCGTCGTGAATATCACATTGAACGAGGCGATCTTTATGTAAAGCGAACTCAAACCGTAAGTTAAAATCAGCCCGACGGGAGTCGTCGTGCCGATAATCACGATTGCCTTGTCGAAATCTTTCGTTTCCAGATTTTCCGCAAGCGTTCTCACGATGAGCGGCCATACAAGCGAAAGCGTGAACCCGTTCAGAATCCATAAATATTTTATGGGATAGAAAACGGTGAGCAGTCTTACGACGATGTTTATGATCGCAGACAGGGCGAGTGCGCACGACACGAGATACCGCGAATTATAGTGTTTGCTGAGTATGCCATGGATAATCTGTCCCGCCCCGTAAGAAAAGAAAAAGAAGGTCGAAACAAGCCCCGCTTCCGCATGATTTACGTTGAAAAAAGGCATAATGCGGTTGATATTCGCATTGTAACTGTATTTTGTGAGATAGGTCGAAACGTAAACAAGCCAACACAGCGCTATCAGACGACCGTTTTTCTTTTTTTGTTCAATCATAGTTTTTCCCGCCCGTTTGTTTGTCGGCGGGCACAATTATATCATCGGACGAAAAAGTACTCAACCTTTTGAATCTGCTTATCCGATTTTTTTCATATATAACACGGCGGTATGTATATCAGAGCAATATTCGCCGTCGCGTGTGCGAACAAAGAGGTCGTTCAGATCCGCGCCGTATGAATTGAGCGCGTCGCCTCTCGCCACGTATTCCACGTCGCGTCCGAAGCAACTTACACGATAAACGAATCCGTCGTCAAGCCCCGCGAACTTATATTTTCTCTGTTCCTCGTTGAACGGATTCACGATTTTATATAAAAATGCAACCGCTTCCGTCTTATCGGCGGAAACTATCGTTCTGACGCTCGCAAACCCGTCGAAAGAAGTCGAAGAAATGTAATTCTCTCCATACTCGATAAGTGCTCTGTGCTTTTTATAAAAATCGATCTGCGAAGCAATTTCTTTTTTCTCTTCGTCGGTCAGCCGCCTTACGTCGAGCTCGTATCCCAGAACACAAGACGCGGCAACGGCAAATCGGTCGCGCAGACGAGTTTTTCGGTCGAGCCAAGGCGTGAGCGCTTCACCCGCATGAGCAGAAATCGCACTTTGCGGGTATCCCGCAAGCGTGCCGTCTTGAATAAGCACTCGAGCGAGTGCGTCGGTCGTATCGCTTGCCCATATCTGCGGCATGTAATACAGCATGCCGAGATCAAACCGTCCGCCGCCCGCGGCGCAACCTTCGAACAAAACGTTCGGAAAAGACTTTTTTAACCTTTCAAGCACGGAATACAGCCCGACGTAATATCTGTAATCGTAATCGGCTCCACCGCCTTCGTATTGTCCGTAAGCGTCGGTAACGTTCCTATTGCAGTCCCATTTGATATAATCCGCGCCGTATTCTTTTATCAGCCTCCCGACGCTTTCAAAAACAAATTCCCTCACCTCGGGCTTTGTCAGATCAAGCCAGAGTTGATTACGCATAAGAAATGGTTGCCGAACGGGATTTCTCATAACCCAATCGGGATGAGCATTAAATAAATCGCTGTCGGGACTGATCATTTCCGGCTCTATCCACACGCCGAGCATAAGTCCTTTTTCGTGCAGTTTTTCCGACAAACTTTTCAGCCCGCCCGTTTTCTTTTCGTTATCGAACCAGTCGCCGAGCGCGCGGTCGGCAGAATCTCTTTTTCCGAACCAACCGTCGTCGACGACGAGCCCTTCGATTCCGAGTTTCTTCGCCTCTTCCGCATAAAGGCGCAAATCTTCGCGAGTGAAATCGTAACTCAGCCCGCCCCAAACGTTAAGCAAAATCGGCCGTTCCTTTTTATGTCTTGTCGGAACGATGTGATTGTTTACGAAAGAATGAAAACTTCTTTCCGTGGCGGAATCGTCCTCACCGAAAGTCATCGCGGCTTCCGGCGTATGGAAACTTTCCGTCGGTTTTATTTCCCTTTCCCCGCCGAAGTCGTTAAGCCCCGTCATAACGCGAGTCAGTTTCATCGGCGACGTTTCGACGACTTCTCTGTGGTTGCCCGAATATACGAGATTAAACGCATAAGTGCCGCTATAGGTCGATTTAACGACCATAAACGGGTTTGCCGAGTGTGACGAAACGCCGCTTATCGTACCGCTTGAAAAGACGCCCGCGTCGAGGTGATTTTTCACCCTTCCGCGCTCGCGCCCCCAAGCGCCCCTATACGTATAAATATCGTAACCGCTGCCGTCGAGGTCGAGCTGACAGCTCATAAGTCTGTCAAGTCTAATCGTCTTTTGCGAATCGTTCGTAAGTTTTGCGGACACGGCAATCACGTCGGTATCGTCAAACACCGAATAAAACTGCCGAAGTTCCAAACCGTATTCTTCGTCGGTAAAAATAAGGCAAAGCGTTTCGCTT
Organism: uncultured Clostridia bacterium; assembly: GCA_934249215.1. Lineage (GTDB taxonomy): Bacteria > Bacillota > Clostridia > Christensenellales > Borkfalkiaceae > HGM11416. Next base: position 15,959 of record CAKQKN010000135.1, on the reverse strand, counting down.
GCCTTAAACGAACTCGGAAGCCCCGGTATTTGCGGTTTTTCCGTAACGACGGCGGACTTAAACAAAAACTTATTCGCAAAGCCGCCGTCGGCATTTTTGACGAGCAACGAAAACTCCCTATCGCAGCCCGTACCGTAACATGAAAAAGTCGTTCTTGCCGTTATAATGTCGTCGCTCGACGAGTGACAATACTTTCTCTTGTGCGAAGTAAAAATATCGTAATCGGACATATAGCCCAACTTTTTGCCGTAATATACGATCTCGAGAAGTTCGTCGTATATGCAAAAAATCAGGCTTGTCGCGGGGGTGTCGATTTTAATATATTTTTTACCGATCGTTATCATTCCGAGCCGTTCCTGTTTACTTATATTTCACGCCGTATTTATCGAGAAGGGAGTGAAGTTCGTCTTTATCGACTTCGCTGCAATTTATTTTCTTTTTTGCGGCGATTGCGGCGGCGTATCCCGCACTTTCGCCTATGTTGCAAATTATTGGCATTATTCTGTAAGCCGACTGTGCCTCGTGCGTGGCGGAAATACATCTTCCAGCGACGAGAAGATTGCCGACGTTTTCGGGCAAAAGCGATCTGTACGGTATCGTGTAGTACTTCGTCCGATCAAGATAAATAAGGTGCGTGCCCGTCCCGTCGGGACTATGTATGTCGATTTCATAGCATCCGCAAGCGACAGCGTCGTCGAACTTTCTGTACGACAGCACGTCCTCTTTTGTCCAAACGTATTTTCCAATTATCATGCGGCTTTCTCTGATGCCGATTTCGGGTGCGGTGAGCAAAAGAACGGAATTGCGGAAACATTCGAAATTTTCCTTTAAAAACGCATACATTTCGAACACTTGCCCGCGAGCGATGAACTGCGCCTTCGTAACGTCCGCGGGATCGGTCGGATTGAGCCCCACTACCCGCGTGGTATTGAAATGCAGAACACCTTTCGCAACGTGCTTGAATATCAACACGTTTTCGCGCACGTTTTTGATTTTGCCCTCTTCGCGGAATTTTTTATAAAGGGGATTTATACTCGCGCGCTCTTTTTCGAATTTGTCCGTGTCCACGCCCGACAGCCAAAAACACAAGGTCATCGGCTGGCACAAATTATCGCCGTCGCGCCCGACTCTGCACGGAACGCCCGAAAAATATGCAAGATCGGCATCTCCCGAACAATCTATGAAACAATCGGCGGCATACTCGGTGAACTTGTTCCCCGCAAATACCGATATATGCTCGATTGTGCCGTTTTCGGTTTTCGCGCCGGTAACGGTCGCGCCGAATAAGACGTCGACGCCGCTTTCCAGACACAGTTTTTCGAGCAGATATTTCATATACTCGTTATTAAAGACTATATCGGGCGACAAACTTTCGTCAAGTCCGTTCATTCTGCGCATTTCGTCCACGAGATACCCGAATATTCCGTTATTGATCCTCTCGAGCCCGTTTTTGCCCTTAATACTAAACTTCATGAACGGATTGATAAGGCAATTGCTTGCCGCTCCGCCCAAATGATTGTTTTTTTCGAGAAGGAGTACCTTTTGTTTTTCTCTGGCGGCGGCAACCGCGGCAGCCACTCCCGAAAGCCCGCCACCTACTACTATTACGTTATACTTTATCATTTATATCGACCGTTATTTTTATTACGCTGTTATTGTGAATTTTGTCGTCGTCTATCTTTAAAACGCTTCGCTCCGTCAGAACGTCTTTTCCGTAACCGAGCGGAACGCCGTCTATCGAACCTTCTGCTTTTTCCCCGACCGCAAACTCGAATTTAATGCTCATTCCGCGGTATCCGAACGAAACTTCGGACGGCAGTCTGTCCGCGCCGAGACACGGATCGACGGTTAACCCGTCCACGGACGGCTTGATTCCGTACATAAAGAAATACACGTTTCGGAATATCATGGCCACCGTCCCCGTAAGGAACGAAAAGCCGACTCTATGGCGGCACGGCGCGACGTCCTGATAGCAGTTGACGATCGCATACGGCGCGTTAAGCGTTTCTTCCTCGGGGTGTCTTGACTGATCGTAAGGAAGCGACCACATGAGAACGTCTTTTGCAAAGTCGTAATCCTTAAGGTTCAAACACGCGCGGGTAAGAAAACCTTGCGAACCGTGATTATAAACGGTATAGTTGCCGAGAAGCCCGCTTATAACGTCACCCGACGCCACGCGCCCGACGTTATCAAGCTTCTTTTCGAACGGCGTTTCAAAAAGTTTATATCCCGTTCTCGTTTTCAATTTTTTGAAATTTTCAAGTACGGAACGCCCTTTTTCTTCGTCTGCAACGCCCGAAACAATCGCGAAAGCGTTGGGAACGGCAAACATACGGCTTTTTCCGTCGGGATCACAATCGGAAAAAATCCACTCGCCCGAATCGTTTCTGACGCCGTTATAAAATCCGCTCGCGTTATACGCCTTTTCGTTTATATTCTTTTTCAGTTCCTCTGCAAAAGTCAGATATTTCGCCAAATCGACTTTCACGCCGACTTTTTCGAAAAGCGCGGCAACGTACTTTACCGCCATATAAAACTGACAACTTACGGTAACGCTTTCGCCCTTGCCGTAAATGCCCGCGCGGTTCACTCCGTCGAACCAATCACCCTCCCGGATTTTCAAAAGCCCGTCCTCGCCGACGTTTTCGGGATCGACGTAATAATCGAGAGTGCGGACCGTATGCCCGATGACGTCGTCGTTCGTTTTATCGTCAAGATAGGGCAAGCAAACGTTCAACACCCCGAAGTCCTTCGTATAGCAGATATATTCGTAAAGAAATTCGAGAACGAACACCCCGCCGTCGACGTAACCGCGCATATCATGCGGTCCCGCTGCGGACTCGCCCACTTGACGGGGGAACCAGCCGTCGGAACGCTGACATTCGAACAAATGAAGAAGTGTTTCGCGCGCTTTTTCGGGCTGAAATACCATCAGCGCCATATAATCGTTCGCAGAATCGCGCGTGCCGCGCATCCCCGTCGCCCAGCCGCGATCGAGAGCGCCCACCCAGCGCAGTTGCAGAGGCAAAAACGAATTGACGTAATTATCGAAAGCAAGATCGCCGCCGCTTACGCGCATCACGGAAAACATTTTTCGATAAAATTCGCGAAGAGCCTTTAACTCTGCGTTTCTTCTCTCTTCGTCCAACCACGCCGTCTTTTCGGTCAGCTCTTTTTCTTCGGGCAGCTCTCCGCCGTTATCGGACAAAAAGGAAAAAACTTGCGTGAAACATTCGCTTGCGTTCGACGGCAAATCGAGATCGTACTTCGTGCAATAGACGGGCTGAAACCCGGCTATAGAGTTGTTATCGGACATTTCGGCAAACGAAAAATTCTGCGAAAAATCGTATGGCAGAGAATCTTTTTTAAGACTTTCCGGCGCATAAAAATCGTCCGCGCCGATATATCTGTCCATGTAATATTCCGCGGAAGTCGCATGTTTGCCGCTCGTCGAAAAACAAAAATTTCTGCGTTTTTCTGCTTCCCCACGCGGATTCATCAGCCGCGTGAAAAATCTCACGTTCTTGTTTTCGTCGTGCGAAACCGAAGTGCGAAGATACCAGTAAGGAATATCCCACGCCGAAACGTTAGGCATATTGTCGAAAGGATACGCTGCGGAAAACACTTTGAGTCTGAGCTTTTTTCCCGACGTGTTGACGATCTTTACCGAATACACGGCGTCGCTCTCATTAAGCGCCGCAAATATCTCCGTAACGACGTCAAAATCATCGTAAACCGCCCTATAGGTCGCTTTTTCGGGCAAAAACTCGACGGTGTAATCGTTCGGACGGACGTCGGACGGTCTTGAAAAATTGCAATATTTTTTACCCTCGTAAACGATAAACGCGAGCCACTTCGAATATTTTTCACCGTTTTCGCGTCGCACGAAAACCGCCCCGCACGGCGGATCGACCTGAACCTTTTCGATTCCGTTCTGATCAAGACACACGAGGACTTTCTTGCCGAGAAGAAAATATTGATAGGAAGAAACGAGCCCGTCGTTTTTTATTACGTAACCGCCCTCTTCCTTGCTGAAAAAACCGCTTTTGAATTTTTCCATTTTAAATAAATCCGTGTAAAAAGAAGTTCGTGAATCTGTCCACTTCGTAGTTGTCTTCCGTTCTGTCGGTCGCATACCCGAGCGGCAGATGCTCTTCGTCGAGTTCGTCGATCGACGAAATTTTTCCGTCCAGATAATCGGAAATCCGCCTGAGAGCGAACGACATACGTTCCTTCAGCCCGCCGAGCCGCATGCACGCACATTCAAACCCGAACGGCTTGTTTTCGGCAAGGTATCTCACCTCGTACTTTTTGCAAAAAACGTCCAGCAGTTCGAGCGCGAGCGGCAGATCTTCCCGAACGATTTTTTCGAGCGTTTCTTTGTCATTCGCGCGGTACGCCGTATAAATTCTTTTTCCGAGGTCGGCTTTTACCGACAAAAAGCGTGCGAGCGCGATAAGTTCGTCGAAAACGTAAGAAAATTCGCCGGCTTCGATTTTTTGAAGGTTGTCCGCCGTATTTTTATACGCGACGGAAATTCCATCGGACAGAAGAGAATCGAAAGTGCCGTATAACACGTCGTTATAGGTGTAAAAATAACATTTATTGTTGATTCGCTCGTCGCTCACTTTCTTGTCCGAAAAATTCGTGTACGGTCGGTTGAGCGCGTCGAGAAGGACAAAATCGCGATAATCGATTCCGAAAAGCTTTTTAAACTCCGAAAAGTCCATCTTGCTTTCGTCGAAATCGCAAGCCGTATAGCGCGACAAATACCACATTGCGGGAAGAATCGAAAACCAACTCGCCCCGCCGCCGTAATCCGACCAGACGGCAAATAAAACGTCCTTTACCCCCTTGTCTGCGCAAGCTTCGAGCGAACGTTTCATGACCTTTTGCGTAAAGACGTTGCAAGGCGCAAATCCTTGCCAGCGGAAGAAAGTCCCCGCATATTTCACATCGGGCGTGATCTTTCGATGCAGATCGATCATTTTTTCGCACTGCGCCTTTTCCGCGACGAAATATTCCCAATAAACGAGTTTTACCCCGTCCGGGACGAGTTCTTTTATCCTTTCGGGCACGACCGCGCTTTCGTCGTAAACACGTCCTTTCGTGAGCGCGTTGAAGAAAACGTCCGACCACATCTCGCACGAAAAACCGTACTTTGCCGCAATCTCCGCCACCCGTTTAAGGTGCTCGGTAAGAATATCGATTCTGTCCCTTTTTCCGTTTTTATAAAAATATTTTCCGTCGCCGAGCAAATACGCCTCGTCCATTCCGATATTGACTCTTCTTGCAGAAAAACTTTTCGCAAGAGAAGCGAACATTTCGTCGATGAACCGATAAGTTCCCTCATCTCCGACGAGCAGAATGTCGTTAAGGTCGATAATCGGACGGAATCTTTCGTAATTATTCAGAAAATGCAGATGCGCGAGCGTTTGAATCGCGGGGACGAGTTCAACGCCCTTTTCTTTGCAATAGGCGTCGAGTACACCGATTTCGTCGGCGGAATAGCCCCCGCGCATATAGCCGAAATACGGCTCGGCGGGAATTTTATAAGTGTCGGCAATCTCGAGATAAAGCGCGTTATAGCCGAGCACCGACATATAATCGACGAACCGCTTAAGCGACGATATCTTCGGGACGGCGTTTTCCGCACAGCCGAGCATTATTCCGAATTCGTTGAATTTTTTCATAAGTCTATTTCAAAAGATTTTCCCAAGCAGAAATCTTTTCGGCGATCGGTTCGCGAACCGCGTGATAGGTGAACGGATGAACGGCGTTCGCCGCTTTGAATCCGGAAAGAAAATCGGCAACCGATTTTTTCGGAAGTTTTTCACCGTAAAGTTCGAGAAGCGCATAACGATAAAATCTGCTTTCCTCGTCCACCCTCTGCTTCAGAATTTCATATTCGTCGGCGGGAAGCCCTTCCAGACTTTCGTAAGCGTTATCGAAAATATCCCGGATTTTCATAAGGATTTCTATCGGCCAATAGTCCGTTTTCATCATATCCGAATAAACGCTTCCGCTGTAACGCTTGGGCACGATGTTGATCTCATAGTGATATTTGAGGAGATCTCTGTATTCCCTTATATACGAAGCGGCTTGCTTATAATAGTTATCAATAAAATCGTCGGTCAACTCTTCCGCATTCTCGTCGAGATCGTAAAGAAGCCTTGCGCGAACGTAGTCGTCGAGTTTGCCGAACGGAACGGGCGTTTCCGCATACCCTTGATGATAAACGTCGATGACGTTCAGATTTTTATATACCGTCAGATTGCTCTTGATGGTATTCCACACGGGATACGGCATAAACAGATAGTGGAAATAGAGTCGATAGTCCCAAATCGAATAGTTTGACGAGATCTGTTTCCAGCCGTTTATGTTGTTAGCCATAAACGCGTTATGTTCGGAATCGTCAATCTGCCAATAGAAATTCGAATCGACGAGCGGCGCGATTCTTATCATCACGTTATCCTCCGCAACGACCGAATCGTCGATCGGAACGGGTTTTCTGTCAACGTATTTAACGGGCGGTTCCATTGCGGTGAGATATGCGAATACGACGAGATAAATCTTTCTGTCGGGCGTTCCGCTCTCGTTTTTGAGCCACTCTTTGATCCTTTTCGCGACTCTGTTCGTAAAGCGCATGATAACGCCGCTCATCTTGTATTCGGCGATATCTCTCGTGCAGTCCGCGCAGTCGCAAACGTACTCGTTATCGCCCATACCGAGCATAAAAAGTTCTCTGTCGGGTTCGTTTTGTATATAGCGGATGAGATTGTCGACGTAAGTATCGAACATTCCGCCCTTTTCCTTGTCGTAATATCCTTTCGTATAGCAGATCTGCGATTTTTTCTGCGCGATTTCATAAAATTCCGAATCGCTCATCGAAGCGAACTCGTCCTTTCTCGCGGCATATTCATCGGCAACGTAAAACCAGTCGGGATGCTCGGGATAATAGTCCTTTACGTAAAGAAGCTGAAAAACGTTGGACATGTCGTGAAGCGTTGACCAGAGCGAAGCCTCGCCGTATGACGAACTCCAGTTGCTCGTGATTCCGTTGCATCTCAGCCTAACCGCGTTTTCGTGATCGTAAACCGTTTCGTAAGAAAAAACGTTTCTGCCGTCGAAAGAGGGCTTTTTAACCTCATCAAACGCGCGAAGCTTAACGTCGCCGACTTTTCCGTACTTGATTTCGTCTGAAGCGTAATATCTGTAGCCGAGGTTTTCTTCGGCAAACCCGTACACGCCGTTGATCTTGCCGGATTCGGTTTTCGAATCGATGAACAGATTGCCGTCTCTGGTTTTTAGGACGTAGCCGCCAAATCCCGTGTCCGCGTTCGCCGGAATGCCCGCGGCTGCGGCAAAAGTCGTTCTGCCGATGGATATATAATTACCCGAAACGGATTCCGAATCGCTTTTTATCGGCAAAGTGATACCCGCCGTGCCTTCGAAAATGCGATTAAGCTCCCTCGCAGCATATTGTTCCGAGTCAGTGCTGTCCGATGGCAAAACGATTTTGAGATCGCTTTTACCGTCCTTTAAAAGATAGGTGTTTTCATACTTCACGGTTTTATCTCCGTCGTTTTTGTCGTTATTCTTTTTGCACGATGCAAACGCCGACGTCACCGTCAATGCGGAAACAAGAACGCATAACGCTTTTATCGTTTTCTTCATATTATCTCACCTCCGTCAGATATTCGCGCGCGGTCACGTTATAGTCGCGGTCGACGCAAACATACCTGATTTTGTAAACGCCGACGCTTTGAAGCACGACGGAACCGTTCGTTTTCTCGATTCTTCCGTCGGGATATACGACCATCGTATAAACCTCGATAGCCTTTCCTTCCGCGTCTTTCGCGCTCGCTCGGGGCAACGTCAGCGTCTGCCCCGCCTTCACATAGCGGGACGGCGCTCCGTCCACCATGAGTGTCGGACGAGTACGATTGATGACTCGGATCGTATAGCTGAGCGTAGCGGTGTTACCCGACGAATCGACCGCGGTATACACGAGCTTATAGTCGCCGGGCGCCCTTGCGATAAACGAGTATCCGTTCGCTTTTCCGTTTTCCGAATAAACGGTCGTTCCTTTCTTCGTAAGCGAAACCGAAAGATTACATTCCGAGTCGAGAACGTCGAACGCGGAAGCGGCGGGAATGATCACTTCTTCGCCGACGGAATAATATCTGTTCACCTCGTCAAGGCTTATTACGGGCGCAGTATAATCGTATCTTTCGTCCTCATATAAGCCGAGATAGGTCTGATTATTGATTTTCTTCACCATTACCGACGACGAACCGGCGCCGAGTATTTCGAAAGAGAAATAAGTTCCCGCGCCCGTTATTCCGTCAAGCGCGCAAATGAACGTCGAGTTGTAATATGCGTTTCCTCCGCTCAGTCTGACTTCGGCGGTATTGCCCTCCGCCATTGCGAAATTGACCTCTTTGACGTATTTTCCGTTTACGTAAATCTTACAGAGTTTTTCGTCTTTCTTTTCTATCGTCAGTTCGTTTCTCGCGTTGCTGCGCCCGTCTCTGAACGTAAAGCGCAGTTTACTCCCCGTAACGAACTTTCCTCCGAATAACTGCATCGAGAAGTCGAACGGTTCCGTACCGAGAATGTTCGCAAAGGTGAAAGTGCCGTTTTCGGTGCTATAGACCGGGTATTCGGCATCGAACGAGTAATCGGGAGTCACGCCGTTTTCGTTAACGAAGAAGTCCCCGACGCACGTCGGATTCACGACCGTTATCGTTCCGACGTCGCTTTCGAAATATTTCGACGCGGCGGTAATCGTCCGCGCAACGATTTTATAAAGAACGACTTCGCCGGTCACCGTCAGTCTGTCGCCGGGATAATAAGTCGTCCAACTATTTCCCGAATTAAACGAAACGAGATACTCTTTGCGCGCGTTTGCGTTTATTCCGCCGAACGACGAATCGTCCGTCGCGTTGAAGTCGGGAAGAATAAACGATTTACCGAGCGCGAATACTTCGGGCATCGCGGGGAGATCGACGAGAGGCAAGTCGCTGTAATCGGCTTTGACGAGAAACGATCTTACGCCCTTTTTGCCGATATAGTCCGTCGCCTCGAAAACCATTTCGAAATAGCCGCGTTTGGTGAACGTGAACGTTTCGGAGGTCAACGGGACGTATTCTTTTTCACCCGTGGAAAGGTTTTTTAAATAACACGTTTTTTCGTATGCGCCCGCTCCGCCCCTGACCTCGACCGCAGTCGGCATCGCCATCGGTTTGCCGATAATCGCGCCGCTTTCCATCTCGACGTTACAATAAACGACGATTTCGGGAATTTTGGAAGAAACGGGAACCTCATAGCAACGAGTGATCCCGTTGCCGGAAGAATCCTCGACATAATATTCGATCGTAACTTTCTCGTTCGTTTCGGGAACGAACGCGCCGCTTGCTATCGGAAGTTCGGTTTGATCGGCTTTACCGTAACGAGTATAAGCGCGCACTCTGATTTTGCTCGTGTCGATCCTTCCGTCAAGTCCGTCATACGCCGACGCGCCGAAAACGCGGTAAGGCGTGCCGACTTCGGCAGTGGGCGGATTCGTGCGGAAGAATTCGTTTTCGAGTTGAATAACGGGCGGATTAACGTCGACTATTTCCGGGCCCGTCAGATCTTGACCGTTAAAGGCGAACAGATAAATAGTGGCGGATCGCTCGCTCATAATTCTCGTAAATTCAAAAGAAACATATACTTCGCCGGTGGAAAATCCGCTCCACAGGTCGTCGCCGTCGAGAAGATATTCCGCGTCGTCGAGATCGCGCACAAGCGTCAGCGACGGACTTCCGTTAAACGGGGAAGCATAGACCGCTTTTGCCGCGCCGTCGTAACTCGTCGTCAATACTTCATACGTTCCCGACGCGTCCGACGGACAGCCCGAAAATGCCGATCTCACGGGCGTGCCGTAAGGCGAAGCGCGAAGCGCGTTGCTCGACGGAACGTAACCCGCCGATGCTTGGCAATCGGTGGAAACGCGCACCGACGACACGTTATAAAAATCTTGCCGTCTTTCATAGTCGAACTGCATATATACCGAAGGATCGTTGACGTCGGTAAATCTCACGGCGAACGCGAGAAAATCCAATTCTTTCTGCGAAACGGTCGTGGGCGAAGCGTTATATTCTTTCGCTTCGGAATTTGCGACGAGAAACTCGACGAGCCCCGTATCCTTATCGCTTTCGTAAAGGTTTATGGGCATCGTATAATTCACCGTGGCCTTTTTTGCGCCCTTTTCCGTGCTGATTTTGACGGCGGTTATTTCCGAGCGATCGTACTTTTTCCCGCCGTAGCCGACCGTTTTCATATATTCGGGCAAAACGGCGTCGGGCGTGATCGTAACGGAAGAACCGACGAAAAGATCGTTTACGGTAACCACGCTTTTATTTTTATCCGAAGCGGAAGCCGAAGCAAACGCGACGGTTGCCGACACGGCAAGCGATAAAGCAAGTACGGTCGTTGCTATTTTCTTAATCATAATCACCTCATATAAGCGGCGTTTCAGCCTTTTACGCCGCCGAAACTTATTTCGCCCATTATCTGTTTTCTGAAAGCGAAGAACAGAATGAGAACGGGCGTCATAACGACGATGCATGCGCTCAAAGTATACGGTATTCCGCCGAGCGCGATTTCGGGAAGATTGCTGTTTTGGAAAACGTACAGCGCATACGCCGCAGTAGGATAACTCGGCATATACGTTATGGTCGCGCTCCAGTCGTTCCAATATCCGATGAAGTTCGTCAGCGCGAGAATCAGCATAATCTGCTTCGCCATCGGGAATATTATTCTGAACATTATCGTCCATTGCGACGCGCCGTCCACCTTTGCCGCTTCCGTATATTCTTTCGAAATCGAAGCAAACGTCGAGTGGAACAACATAAAGTCCATTCCCGTAAAAGACGCCTTCATAAAGCACAACGCCCAGATATTATCATAAAAATTGAGCATTCTCATAAGTTGAAGCTCGCCGGGAAGCCGCCCTACGATCGGGATGATCATGACGACGAGGTTAAGGCTGTAAAGAAACGCTCCGAACTTAAAATCGAACCTCGCGACGACGTATGCTACTATCGCGCGGGCAAAAACGTAAACCGCGGTACAGCCGACGCTGTATATCACGGAATACAAAAACAATTCGGGAAGATAAATCTTATAATCGATATATCCGACTTTCGTCAGCGGCACGTTGAGATCGCGCAGAACGCTGACGTAGTTTGAAAATTTAAACTCTTTCGGCCAGCCGAGCGGATGCATGTTGAAATCGGTCTTGGATTTGAACGAACATAACAGCGTCCAGACGATGAGAAAGATCATCGTAAGAGAATAAACCGTCAGTAGAACGAACAACACGACGTCAAACACGCTGATTTTTCTTTTGCGTAATACTTTGTTCATAGGCGTACTCCCTTGTCAATAATCGATCGGCGGACACAGTTTGTTCAGTATCCTCCGCGCGAGAAGAGTTATCGGCGCGACGACGAGCGTGAATACAACGCCGGACGCCGCCGCCATCGGATATTTGGAAACGCCCGAATCGCCGAGTACGTTTATATAATAATAGTACCCGAACGTGTAATACTCTTTTCTCGCCGTCTGACCGTAAAAGGTAAACAGCGAACCTTGAGCCGAGAAAAATCCCGCGATCAGATTTATCACGTAAATGCTTATCGTCGGAAAAATCAGCGGAAGAACGATGTATAAAAATTCTTGAAAAGAATTAACTCCGTCGAGCGCCGCCGCTTCCGTTACAGACGGGGATATTCTGTTCATAAGCCCCAAAAAGAGTATCATAGAGCCGCCGAACGAAATCCAACACGAATACACGATAGTCGTCGTGAAGCCCGTTTCCACGTTATAAAGAAACTGCGGGGCAACGCCCCACCCGAACATTTTATAGATATCGTTAAGACCGTAAATCAAAAAATATTTAAACATGGTAACAGTTACCACGCTCGATATTACCGACGGCAAAAACAACAACACTTTGAACGGCCCGTTAAGGAATTTCTTTTTGTAAATGTAATAAGCGTTGAAAATATGAAACGGAAGGTTGAAAAACAAGCTTACGCAGAAAAGAATAACCGAATTTTTTATGGAATAATCCATAAAGTCTTCGCTTCTCAGTTTATCGAAAAAATCGGTAAAATTCCCGAACGCCTTTGACGCCCAGACGAATTTACCGCCGTCTAAGTCGTACTCTTTAAACGCAAGCAGACTACAGTTTATATTTACGCCTATATAAAAAACCGAAAAGACGAAAAGCGGAATTGCAAGAGCCGATATGATGAACAGGCGTTCGTTTCGCTTGCTTGCGCCGTTCCCGCGAGGTTTTTTGAACCCCGCGGGCAACGCATGATATATCTTGCACCTTAATGAATAGAAAAACCAGCCTATCCTTCGTATAACTCCGTTGTCTTTTTCCTGTTTAATTCTTTTCGCCATACAAAATCCTTAATACTTTTTGAAAGTGTCCTCGAACGTTTTTACCGAGCCTTCCATATATTTTTCGGGCGTCAGATTTTCTTTTGAACCATACGCCTTGAAATCGGCGAAGGGATCGGACAAACTTGCTTTGTTGCCCTTCGAGTTGATAAAACTTCCCGACCATATCCAAGCGAGAGATTCCATCGACTGATTTTCGATATAGAATTTGTCGTTCATTCTGAGGCTCACGAGATCGACCGAATCGGAATTTTGCAACTTATAAAGTTCCGCATAATAATACGGCATCTGCGCAAGTTCCGCGTCCGAAAGAGTATAGTCGCAAGCTCTTATGATTCCGCTCATAGCCGCAGACATACGCACCGTTTCGTCCGTACAGAGATATTTGATAAAAAGTTTCGCAATATCCGCTTTCGAAGTCTGGGCGTTCACGAACATAGAGAACTGGTGCGACGATTCGAGATAGGTTGCAGTCGTCCCCGGTCTGTCGTCGAACGTCGGGAACGGCATTACCGAAAATCTTCTGCCGTTAGCATATTCGGGGTAAATCGTTCCGTTGGTTTCGTTGATATACGCTTTCGCTTCGTTATACCAGTGCCCGCCCTCGATTATGAACGCGATTCTCTTTTCTTCGTTTCCCGAAGCCGCATTTGCTTTCGACAAAATGTACGCGTCCTGACTCTGCGTGAAACCGAGCGTTCCCGCCACCGAAGAATAGTTTGCCGGATTGCCCGCTATCTCGCTTGCGAAATCGAGCGCATATTTCTTGCCGGGCAGATAATTCACAAGATACCCGGTGCCGCGCGTAACGTCGTAAGTTTTGCCGTCGTAACCGACGAAAGATCCGTCTAACGTTTTCAACACCTCGAAGTTTTCCGCGCCTTCCGCGTCGGCAATGAGCGACATAAGCACGTTGAATCCGTAACCGAGCTGTTCCGACCATGTGAACGGAGTGATGTTTTTCTGTCTCATTCTCGAAAGAAGGGCTTTGAACTCGGCAAAGGTCACGGGGCAACCGTCGTCATACGTTCCCGTTTTTCCGTCGCGTCCCGCAGATTTCGCGGCGGCGCCGTCCTTTCCGCTCGTCCAGACGATGTTTTTACCGCTGCCGTCACTTTGAGAAATAAACAACTCGCTCTCTTCGAACAGATCGACGTCGTAATTTAGTCCCCAAACAGAACTTCCGAAAGGAACGGCGTAATATTTACCGTCGGAAAGCTTATAAAAAGACTTATATCTGTCTTTCAGTTTGCCTTCGATCGAAGTGCCCGCCTCACCGACGTCCGCCATGTCGCTCGTCACGCAGTCGGTTATGTCGAGCAACGTCTTGTCCTGAAGATAGTTATAATAAGAACACGCGGTTATATACATGTCGTTGGGATCGTTCTTTATGGAGTTTTTCAAATTCGCGTATTCATAATCGTCCTTTTTCGGCGTGATTACGATTTCGTATTTGTCGAACATCTTTTCGAAGCCTTCTTTTGCTTTATACAGCCAGTCGTTACCCCACCCGCCGTTATACAATCCGACGTAAAGCTGAGTTTTGTTTTTGTCTACTTGCTGTCCGTGGTTTATACAGCCGCCCGCTCCTAAAAGCGAGACGGCCGCAAGTACCGAACAAATGGCTTTTTTCAGACCTTTTTTCATTGATTTTGCTCCTTTTTGTTTTTAATCGACATCACGACGGCAAACGCCAGCACAACTACAAGTGCGGAGAGATTCGTCGAAATATCGGAACTGCATCCATTATCTTTTTCTTTCGCGGCTTTAATCGTAACACGTACTTCTTTGCTCCCGACGTTGCCGGAAGTGTCCGAACATACGATCTCGATCAGATATTCGCCCGCTTCTTCGGGTATGAACGACGCGTCCTCGAGAAGTCTGCGTTCGCCGCCGAAAGTAACGTAAATCTGATATTCGAGTCCGGAATCGGCATTATCTTCAACCGTTATCGCGGGGAGAACATAGGTTTCTCCGACAAACCCGCTCGTTTTGGGTTCTTCGGCAAAGGATATAGTCGGCGCCGTTTTGTCTTTTACGACCAGCGTTCTTTCGCAGCTCGCCGTTTCGTCGGAAATTACCGCCGTCCACACGACTTTAAATTCACCCGCGACGTCGGGCGTCCATTTGTTACCGACCGCGTTTACGGTCTGAGTTTCCGTTTTATAGATCGTTATCGTGATTTCCGAACCGCTCACGGCGTTTCCGTTAAGATCTTTTATAGTCGCGACGGGGAAGGAATATTCGGTTCCGAATTCGGCTTCGCCGAGAGTTTCGTCAACCGCGATTTCAAGCCAATATTTTCTTGTTTCGACGGAGAAAATCTTTTTGACCGTCCATGTCCCGTCCGACGCTTCGAACGTGAGATAATACGTGCCCGCTTCGGTAAGCGTTATTTCATATTTGCCGTCGTCGAAAAGGTTCGTAACGTCGGAAGAGTTGCCGTCCGCGCCGGTAAGCGTCGCTTTCACGTTGTTAAGTTCGATCTTTTTGCCGCCTATAACGTCGGTAGCCTTAAGATACGGGAAAGAAACTTTTGCTCCGACTATCGCTTTATATTTGTCGAGCGAGTCGGTTTTTTCTTCGATCGTCGCGCCTGCAACTGCGGCATCTCCCTCGAACTGGGGATTGTCAACCGCGGTTACGGTTTTGATCTTCTTCGCGGAATAAATTTCTCCGTCCGCTTCCGTTCTATAACCGATAAAATATCCGATCTCATATTTTCCGACTGCAGAGATTTCGTAATCGGCGGTGTAATCTTGCCATTCGCCGTCCGCCGAACGTACCTTGATGTTCGTTTCGAACCAAGCGAAATCCTTGCTCGGGATCCGCGATTCGACGCCGTCCGCATAATAAACGTCCTCAACCGCAACGTCGGATGCCGACGCGCTGAGTTATCCGTCAGTAATGTCGACGGTTATGTTTTCGTCGCCCGCGTTCACGAATGAAACCGAAGTCCTCGTCACGTCGAACGTTATTCTCTTTTCGGCGGTTCTTCCGACGTAGTCTTTCGCAACGAACACGAGTTCATAACTTCCGATGAGCATGCAATCGATCTTATCGTTCCCGGTCAGATCTTTTACTTCGCTTCCGTTAACAATCATCTTTCCGCTTACGGCAAGACTTTTATCGCTCGTCAGCATTATTTCGCTCGACGCACTTATCTTTACGGTAACAGAGTTCCCCGCATAAAGGCTCATTCCGTCCATTATTTCGCTTTCGCTCGAGTCAAACACGATTGCGGGCGCGCCGTCCTCGCCATACACGTTTACGGATGCGTAATAACCGTACGACGTATTGCCTTCGAGCACTGCATAAAGAATGTTGTACTCGCCGCTCGTCTGCGGATTGAATTTGCCGTCAACAACTTCAACTTCCGCGTCGTTTGCGTCGAACACTTTGAACTCGGCAACTTCCGCGTCGGAGAAATTTTCGAATTTTCCGCTGATATAATTGAAATATTCGGGTTCGGGGATTTCGTAATCGAATCCGACAAC